>CAZQUP010000001.1:0-25834 GCA_964596545.1 uncultured Desulfatibacillum sp.
GATGGAGTTCAGACGTGTGCTCTTCCGATCCGCACCTCGACGGACCGGATCACGCCCTGCAAACGCAGCGCATCCTTCCCCTCCCCTCTTTCGGCACTTCGCCCCCGCCGGCTCAACTCAAAAGCGAAGGCCTGCATGACGATCGATTCCAACCCGGGCTCGCCGGTTCGATTTTCGAACAACTCGACGCGAACCGAGCGAACGCCGCCGGGAAGCGCCATCTCTCCGGGAAATCGATAGCCACACCCCGCCGCCAGGGAAAGTAACGCAAGCCACCCCCCGGCGATCCGCCAGGATCCGCCCAAGGTCCCTCTCCTTTCAAGCGACCACGTTGACGAGTTTCTGCCCGACAACCACCACCTTACGCACCGTTTTGCCGGCGATGAATTTCTGCACTGTCTCATCCTCCAAGGCCTTCCGCTTGAGCTCTTCCTCGGCGAGGCCGACAGGAACCTCCATGCGGCTGCGAAGTTTCCCGTTCACCTGGATGACGACAAGCGCCGTTTCCCGCTCGAGGGCGTCCTCGCGGAACGAGGGCCAGCGGGAGAGAAGAACGCTTTCTTTGTGCCCGAGCGCCTTCCAGATCTCCTCGGCAAGGTGAGGGACGATCGGCGAAAGAAGCAGCACGACACTCTCGAGCGCAAAGCGGACGACGGCGCGGCAGGCGGCCGAGGGGGCCTTTCCGGGTTCGAGGGCGGAGAGGGTATTGACGAGCTCCATGACGGCGCTGATGGCGGTGTTGAAGTGGAAGCGGTCTTCAATATCCCGGGTGACACGGCGGATCGTTTCGTGGGTTTTGCGGAGCAGGCCCCGAAGCGGCTCCTCCAGGCCTTCCAAGCCTCCCGTGTGCGGGGAAATCCCCTGGAGATGGGGCACCCAGTCGGCGGCCAGTCTCCAGAGCCGGTTGAGGAACCGGAAACCGCCCTCAACCCCCTGCTCGCTCCACTCCAGGTCCTTCTCGGGGGGAGCGGCGAAAAGACAGAAGAGGCGCGTCGTGTCGGCGCCGTAACGTTCCACCAGCGCGCCGGGGTCGACGACGTTTTTCTTGGACTTGGACATCTTTTCGACCCGCCCGACCGTCACCTCGCGGCCGCAGTGGGCGCAGCGCCGCTTGCCGTCCTCCAAGCGGGCCTCGGCGGGAAAGAGATATCCGTGCTCCTCGCAGTGGTAGGTCTCGTGGCAAACCATCCCTTGGGTGAGCAGGCGGGTAAAAGGCTCCGCATAGGAAACCAGCCCCTCGTCGCGCAGAACGCGGGTGTAAAAACGGGAATAGAGAAGGTGCAGGATGGCGTGCTCCACCCCGCCGATGTACTGGTCCACGGGCATCCAATAGTCGACCGCCGCCCGGTCGAACATGGCCGTTTCGCAGTCCGGGCTGCAGTAGCGCTCGAAGTACCAGGACGACTCGACGAAGGTGTCCATGGTGTCGGTTTCGCGACGGGCATCCTCCGCTCCGCAGGCCGGGCAGGTCACCTTGCGGAAGGAGTCGAGCTCGGGAAGCGGCGAGCGCCCCCCCTCGAGAAGGTCGGCGTCCTCGGGCAGAACTACGGGGAGCTCCGCCTCGGGGACGGGCACGATGCCGCAGCGTTGGCAGTGGATAACCGGGATAGGCGCCCCCCAGTAGCGCTGACGCGAGATCCCCCAGTCGCGCAGGCGGAAGCTGACCGTCCGCCCGCCGCGATTTTCGCGTTCGAGGAAGTCCGCAATCGCCTCCATCGCCCGGCGATTGGGCATGCCGTCAAAAGGACCCGAATTCACGAGCACCCCCTCCCCGGTATAGGCTTCCTCAAGTTCCCCGACGGAAAGCGGCCGGTCCTCCGGCTGGACGACGATGACGATGGGCAAGCCGTATTTCCGGGCAAACTCGAAATCGCGCTGATCGTGCGCCGGAACCGACATGACCGCTCCCGTCCCGTACTCCATCAGCGCGAAATTGGCGGTGTAAATGGGGAGGCGTTTGCCGTTCACGGGGTTGAGGCACCAAGCGCCGGTGAAGACCCCCTCCTTTTCGTACCGTTCGAGCGCTTTGGACGTGCGGTCCTGGAGGGAGATCCGATCGATGAACTCGCGCACCGCGGCTTCCTGGGGAGTGCCGCGGCTGAGTTCCGCAACCAGAGGGTGCTCCGGAGCAAGGCAAAGAAAGGTCGCACCGCATACCGTATCGTGGCGGGTCGTGAAGACGGAAATCTCCCCCCGGCCGTCTTCGAGGGGAAACCGGATTTCGGCCCCGTGGCTCTTGCCGATCCAGTTTTTCTGCATCGTGAGCACCTTTTCGGGCCAGCCGGGAAGACGGTCGCAGTACTCCAGCAGCTCGTCGGCGTACCGGGTGATCCGGAAAAACCACTGCCAGAGCTTTTTCTGGCGTACGGCCTGCCCGCATCGCCAGCACTGGCCGGCCTCGACCTGCTCGTTCGCCAGCACCGTCTGGCAGCTTTCGCACCAGTTGACATAGGCCTCACGTCGGAAAGCGAGTCCCTTCTCGAGCATGCGCAGGAAGAGCCACTGTTCCCAGCGATAATAGTCCGGACGGCAGGTGGCGATCTCCCGCTCCCAGTCGTAGCTGAAGCCGAGTCGCTTGAGCTGGGAGCGCATGTTGTCGATGTTCGCGTACGTCCAGCGGGCCGGGTGGGTGCGGTTGGCGATGGCCGCGTTTTCGGCCGGCATGCCGAAGGCATCCCATCCCATGGGATGGAGCACGTTGAAGCCCTGCATGCGTTTGTAGCGGGCCACGACGTCGCCGATCGTGTAGTTGCGGACGTGGCCCATGTGGATGTTCCCGGAGGGGTAAGGGAACATCTCCAGGAGGTAATACTTCGGGCGGCCGGGATCGGCCTCCACCCGGAAGAGCCGCTGCTCCTCCCAGAAGCGCTGCCAGCGGGGTTCGATCTCGTGTGGATTGTAGCGCTCTTCCATCGGCGAAACTCCTTTCCGGCCGGGAGCGGCGCACCCGGCGCCGGAACATCACGGATAAGAATTTTATCCCATGCCACAGGACGGCAGGCAGTGCAAGCCGCAGAGAAAGCATTTGACTTCCGAGCGGTCCTCTCCTAAAGAGAGCAGGTTTCAGGTCAGCAATTTTTCCCAGGCCGGCAGGCGCAGCGGATGACGACCCAGATTCTGATCAATGCCAGCGACCCGGAAGAGATCCGGGTGGCCACGATGAAGGACGGACGGCTGGAGTCCTTCCGTATCGAACGCTCGGGAAGAGAGATCACCCAGGGGAACATCTACAAGGGAGTCGTCACTCGGGTCGAGCCCAGCCTTCAAGCGGCCTTCGTCGAGTACGGAGCGGAGCGAAACGGGTTCCTTCAGAAACAGGACATCCACCCGGACTATTTCCAGGAAGAGGACCGCGGGAACCTGCCGCTGCAGAAACTCGTCAAACGCGGCCAGGGCGTCATGGTGCAGGTGACCAAAGACCCTGCAGGCTCCAAAGGGGCGATGCTGACGACGTACATCTCACTTCCCGGCCGTTATGTGGTCCTCATGCCGGGGCACGGCATGCGGGGCGTATCCCGCAAGATCGAGGACGAGGCCGAGCGCGCGCGGTTGAAACAGATCGCCCATGAGCTCGAAGTTCCGGAGAACTTCGGCCTGATCGTGCGCACCGCCGGGACCGGTTGCAGCAAGACGATGCTCGCCAAGGATTTGAAGGACCTGCTGCGGCTATGGAAGAGCATCAAGGCCAAGGTGGCGCAGCCGGAACCCACCGCTCTTCTCTATAAAGAACAGGCCCTCTTTCTGCGCTCGATCCGCGATTCCTTCTCCCCCGAGATCTCCGAAATCCTGATCGACGACCCCGCGATCTACGAGGAAGCCTGCCAGTGGGTCGAGGTCTTCGCGAGCAAGCAGCTCCAGAACGTCCGCCTCTACCAGGAACCCACGCCGCTTTTCGAAGCCTTTCACCTCGAGGAGCAGATCGCCTCGATCTTCCGCAACCGTGTCGAGCTCAAATCGGGCGGCTCGGTCGTCATCTCCCCGACCGAAGCGCTGGTGGCGATCGATGTCAACTCCGGGAAATCCACCCACGAAAAAAACGTGGAACAGACCGCCTTTCAGACGAACCTCGAGGCCGCTGAGGAGATCTCCCGACAGCTCCGTCTGCGGGATCTGGGCGGCCTGATCGTGATCGATTTCATCGACATGCGCGAGGCGCGCCACCGCACCGAAGTCGAGCGCAAGTTGAAGGCCGAGGTCAAGCTCGACAAGGCCCGCACGCGGGTGGGCCGGATTTCGCAGTTCGGCCTGCTGGAAATGTCCCGCCAGCGCATCCACCCCACGGTCGAATTCGCCAGTCACGCCGTCTGCCGCCACTGCGAGGGCAAGGGGCGGGTTCCCACCACCGAGACGCTCGGCATCGGTTTTCTGCGCCGGCTCAGCATCGAGGGGGCGAAAGAAGGGGTCTCCCGGCTGATCGGGATCGTGCCCCCGGAAGTGGCCGATTATCTCCTCAACCGCAAGCGCCGCTCGATCGTCGAGCTGGAGAGCCGCCACCGGATCACAATCGAAATTCACGGCGATCCGGGACTGTTGCCTGCGGAAAGCCGTATCGAAACCAGCGTGTGAAAGCTGCCGCAAGCTTTAAAACGTCCCCTTCCGACCGTAAGAGCCGTTTTCCCGACGTCCTTTGCCACCCGGCGCGGTTGACACCCTTCGCGGATTCCGCTATCAGGGGGCACGCCGCAAGGGGCGCAAACCGAAAAGTTTCTGCAACAAAACAACGGCGTACAAGGAGGAACCGTTGATCGATACCGCATACGCGATGGGACAGGGAGGGGCGCCGGACGCCGGAGCCTCCGGTTTTGCCAGTTTCATTCCGCTCATCCTGACGTTCGTGATTTTCTATTTTCTGCTCATCCGGCCGCAGCAGAAACGGAATCGCGAGCATCGCAACATGATCGCCAACCTGAAGAAAGGCGATCGGATCGTCACCACCGGGGGCCTGCACGGGCGCATCACGGGGATGGACGAGACGACCCTCACGGTGGAGATCGCCGACAAGGTGCGCGTCAAGATCAACCGCGGCAACGTAGCCGGCATCCTCCAGTCCGCCCCCCTCGGCGCGCCGGAAACCAAGGAAGGATAATCCGCGGGCTCCCGTCGCCGTTTATCCGCCGCCCGACCGGGAGAGAGGTTTTGCGTCCTGCGGGAGGACGGCGCAAAAGACAAGCGACAACCCGCCGTCTGGAAGGGATATCCTCTTGAAACGACTGTCTCTGCGAACGGCGATCGTCGCCGCCGTGCTTGCGGCGGCGGTTTTCTTTTGCTTGCCGACCTTTTTCCCGGGGCGTTTTCCGGGGGAGTGGTTCAACCGCAAACGGGTCAGCCTCGGACTCGACCTGCAAGGCGGGATGCATCTCGTGCTCGAAGTCGATACGGCCAAGGTGCTGGAAAACGCGATCGAACGAGCCCAGCAGGAGTTGCGCGAGGCCGCACGCAAGAAGCAGATCGTCAACCTGAAAATCGAGCGGCCGTCCCCCTTGAAAATCGAATTGCAGGTCCAGGGGGCCGAAAACGTCGGCCGATTGAAGGAGATGCTGGACAAGGAGTTCCGCGACCTCCGGATCGGCCGCATCGCCGATGAGCCGGATCGCTACCACATCACCCTCGATCTGCCCGACGCCGAGGCGGAGCAGATTCGCAAGATGGCCGTCGATCAAGCGCTCGAGACCATCCGCAACCGGGTGGACCAGTTCGGCGTGGCCGAGCCCGACATCCGCCGCCAGGGCGACCGGCGCATCCTCGTCCAGCTCCCCGGAATCCAGGACACCCAGCGGGCGAAGGAACTGATCGGCCGCACCGCACTGCTCGAGTTCAAGCTCGTGGACGAGGGGCACGATGTCCAGGCCGCCCTGCAGGGCACCGTCCCCCCGGGGAGCGAAATCCTCTACAAGGTGGAGGAGGACCCCGCCACACGCCGCACCACGCGCACACCGTTTCTGCTGAAGAAGACGGCGCTTCTGACCGGGGCCTCGCTGACCGATGCGCGGGTGCAGCTCGACTCCCAGTACGGGGAGCCTTATGTGGCGATCGAGTTCGACCGCAAGGGAGCCCGTATTTTCGAGCGCATCACCGGGGAAAACACCGGCAAGCGGCTCGCCATCGTGCTCGACAACAAGGTTTACTCCGCCCCCGTGATTCAGGAAAAGATCTCCGGCGGCAAAGCGCGCATCACCGGTCGCTTCACCCTGGACGAAGCCCGCGATCTTGCGATCGTGCTGCGGGCGGGCGCTTTGCCCGCCCCCGTGACGGTGCTCGAGGAGCGCACCGTCGGACCCTCGCTCGGCGCCGATTCGATCCGTGCCGGAATCGTATCCATCCTGGTCGGCGGCTTTCTCGTCATCGTTTTCATGATTTTGTATTATAAATGGTCCGGGATGCTCGCCAACATCGAGATCTTTCTCGACCTCGTGATCATCTGCGCCGGGCTTGCGGCCTTCGGGGCGACCCTCACCCTTCCCGGGCTGGCCGGCATTATTCTCACGATCGGCATGGCCGTGGACAACAACGTCCTGATCTATGAACGAATCCGGGAGGAATTGAGAAACGGCAAGACCCCGCGCGGGGCGGTCGATGCCGGATTCGAGCGCGCGACCACGACCATCCTGGATGCGAACATCACCACGCTGATCACCGCGCTCGTCTTGTTCCAGTTCGGCACCGGCCCGATCAAAGGGTTCGTTGTCACGTTGAGCATCGGGGTCGTCGCCAGCATGTTCACGGCCATCGTCGTCTCCCGCGTCGTGTTCAACTATTTTCTGGATGTCCGCAGGATCAAACGCCTCAGCATTTGAAAAGCCTGCGACCCCGAGGAAGCAGCCCGGAAGGACGCTCGGTCATGGAATTCATCAGACCCGGAATCAACATCGATTTCATCGGCAAGCGCCGGTTCGCCTTCTACGTGTCGGCCGCGCTCGTCCTCTTCAGCCTGCTCGCCTTTTTCCTGAAGGGGCCGAAATACGGTGTCGACTTCGCCGGCGGTTCGTTGATTCAGCTGCGCTTTTCCGGCACGGTCACGATTGCGGCGGTCAAAGAAGGATTGCGTGGGCTGGGAATCGACGGCGCCACCGTTCAAAACGTCGGCGAAAAAAAGGACAACGAGTTTCTCATCCGCACCGAGATCCCCCCGGATCGAGCCGGCAACCTCGACGCCGAGCTCCGCTCGCGGCTGGTCGCCGCGACCGGTCAGGAGGTGGAAATCCGCCGCGTGGAGACGGTCGGCCCGCAGGTGGGCACGGATTTGCGCGAGAAAGCGCTGCTGGCGATGTTTTTCGCCCTGATTTTCATCGCGATCTACATCTCGGGGCGGTTCGAGTTCAAATGGTGGCAGAGCGCGCTCGTCGCCGCGGGGCTGGGAGGCGGGGTTTATGCCGTCTACACTTTCGGTTTCAGCCTGATCGTTCTGATTTGGGTGGCGCTCCTGGGGACGCTCATCCTGTTCTGGGTCCTGGGACTGAAATACGCCCTGGGAGCGATTCTTGCGCTCATCCACGACGTCTCGATCACCATCGGGTTGTTTACGGTGCTGGAAAAGGAATTCACGCTGCCCGTCGTCGCCGCACTGCTCACCATCATCGGCTACTCCCTGAACGACACGATCGTCGTCTTCGACCGAATCCGGGAAAACCTGAAAAAACTCTCGCGCTCCCCGCTGGCGGAGATCATCAACCGCAGTGTGAACGAAACCTTAAGCCGGACGATCCTCACCGCGGGAACCACCTTGCTGGTCGTTTTGGCGCTGTTTTTCCTCGGTGGGGACATCATCCACGACTTCGCCTTTGCTTTGCTCGTCGGCATTCTCGTCGGGACCTATTCTTCGATCTACGTCGCCAGCCCGATCGTCCTCGCTTGGGAGGAAAGCGCGCGGAAGTGATCGCGGACCCGTAAGAAGGCTCAAGCGGCCGTCCCCTCACGCCCCTTGCCCCGGCAGGGGGCATGGCGTTAAGGCGTCCAAGGAAAGCCCGCGTCATGACGGCAACCGCAGAGGAGATTCTCCCCTGGCTGCACCTCCAGCGGCTTCCGGGGGTGGGAAACCTTCTTTACAAGCGCTTGATCGACCGTTTCGGTACGGCGGCGGCCGTCCTGCAGGCCGACGCGGAAGCTTGGAAAGAGGTCGAGGGGATGAACGGCCGCGCGATGGAAGCGTTGCGGCGTCAGCGCTTTCCGGATCCGGAGCTTCGGGAGACGATCCGCTCCTGGCGGGCGAAGGGCATCCGCGTGGTCACGCTCGCCGACCGGGATTACCCTCCCCTTCTGCGGGAAATCCCCGATCCGCCTCCGCTTCTCTTTGTCCGGGGGGATCCCGCGGCCGTGGGCTCTTTCCCCTTGGCCGTCGTCGGCTCGCGGCAGCCGACGCGTTATGGCCGGGAGATGGCCCACCGGCTGGCCGGGGATCTCGCGCGCCGCGGCCTTACGGTCGTGAGCGGGCTGGCCTTCGGGATCGACGCCGCGGCCCACGAGGGAGCCATCGCCGCAGGGGGGAAAACCGTGGCTGTCCTGGGAAGCGGACTGGAGCGGATCTATCCGGCGGAACATACGCCTCTGGCGCGCCGAATCTTGGAGATGGGGGCGCTCTTCTCGGAGTTCGAACCGGAAGCCGCACCCGAGGCCTGGCGCTTTCCGGTCCGCAACCGCGTCATCAGCGGGCTCAGCCTCGGCTGTGTCGTGGTCGAGGCCGGAGCGCGCAGCGGAGCGCTGATCACTGCGCGGCTCGCCGCTGACCAAGGCCGCGAAGTTTTCGCCGTTCCCGGCAGTGTGCAGTCCCCCCGGAGCGCCGGAACCCACGGCCTGATCAAGCAAGGGGCCAAACTGGTCGAAAACATCGAGGACATCCTGGACGAGCTGGGCTTTCCGGGCCAGAAGGAGGGCGCCGGCCCCCCGGTCTCCGGCTTGCGGACCGCCGAAGCGGCGGAGCCCCTGAGCCCGGAGGAGAGCGAGGTTCTGCAGGCCTTGGGTCCCTACCCCCTGCACATCGACGAGCTGGGGCGATCCTTGGGCAAAGACCCCGGCACGCTGTCCGCCCTGCTGCTGCAGCTTGAGATCAAAGGCCTCGCTTTGAGCCAGCCGGGAAAGTATTACACCGCCGCCTGCCGCCCGGCGGGCGGGCGGCCGTGACAGGGAAAAGGTCTCTCATGGGAAAACCTCTCGTGGTCGTGGAATCCCCGGCCAAGGTGCGCACCATCCAGAAAGTCCTGGGAAACGACTACCAGGTCGCCGCCACGGTCGGCCATATCAAGGATCTGCCTGAGCGCGAAATGGGGATCGATATCGAAGCCGGCTTTGCGCCGCGCTACACCTTGATCTCCGGCAAGCAGAAGGTGATTCAGGCATTGAAAAAAGCAGCCGCCGACGCCACCGACGTCTTCCTCGCCCCCGACCCCGACCGCGAGGGCGAGGCCATCGCCTGGCACACGGCCGAGGTGCTGCAGAAAAAGGGCCGTCGTTTCCACCGCGTCCTATTTCACGAGCTCACCCGGGAAGGGATCCTGCGGGCCATGCGCGAGCCGCGCGAGCTCGACCGCAGCCGCTACGAGGCTCAGCAGGCGAGGCGCATCCTTGACCGCCTCGTCGGCTACGAGATCTCGCCGCTTCTCTGGCGCAAGGTCAAGGGGGGATTGAGCGCGGGCCGGGTGCAGAGTGTGGCCCTGCGGATCATCTGTGAGCGCGAGCGCGCGATTCAGTCCTTCGTGCCTCAGGAATACTGGTCGATCACGGCCCACCTGGAAGGCGCGAAACCGCCGGCCTTCCCCGCCAAGCTCGTCCGCAAGAACGACGAAAAAATCGAGCTCCCCGACGAAGCCGCGGCCCGTAGCGTGGTCGAGGAACTCGGCCGTCTCTCCTTCCGGGTGGAGAAGGTGCAGCGCCGGACCGTCCGCAAAACCCCTCCCCCGCCTTTCACCACGAGCAAGCTGCAGCAAGACGCCATCCGGCGACTGCGTTTCACGGCCAAGAAAACGATGATGCTCGCCCAGCAGCTCTATGAGGGAGTCGAGCTGGGTCCGGGGGAGCCGGTCGGTTTGACTACCTACATGCGCACCGATTCGACCCGCATCGCCGAATCGGCCGCGGCCGAAGCCCAGCAGCTCATCCGCGAGCGTTTCGGCCCCGATTATGCGCTGGAAAAACCGCGCCACTACCGCAACAGCAAGCAGGCTCAGGACGCTCACGAGGCGATCCGGCCGACCTCGGTCGCCCACACACCCGATTCCGTAGCCCCGTTTCTCACCGCCGACCAGTTCGCCCTTTACCAGCTCATCTGGCAGCGTTTCGTCGCCAGCCAGATGCAGGAGGCGGTGATCGACCAGGTGACGGTTTCCATTCAAGCGGGCCCTTACGGCTTCACGACCACCGGTTCCACAGTGCGCTTCCCCGGCTACATGGCCTTGTATCGCGCTACGGAAGAAGAAGAAGGCGGCGAGGGAAACGGCGCGAAAGACAAAAGTCTCCCGCCCGATCTCTCCGAGGGCGAAACCCTTGCGCTCCGGGATCTCGAGCCGAAGCAGCATTTCACCCAGCCTCCGCCCCGCTTCTCCGAGGCCTCGCTCGTCAAAGAACTCGAAGAAAACGGGATCGGCCGCCCGAGCACCTATGCCGCCATTCTCTCGACAATCCGCGACAAGGGCTACGTCGAGATGCATCGGGGCTACTTCCGCCCGAGCGAACTGGGCTTCCTGGTGAACGATCTCTTGGTGGCGAACTTCCCCGACATCCTGGATGTCGAATTCACCGCCCGCTTGGAAGAGAGCCTGGATCGCATCGAGTCGAGCGAGGTGAACGCGCTCGAGGTCTTGAACCAGTTCTACCAACCCTTCCGTCGCGATCTCGAGTCCGCCGCCCGGAACATGGTCAGCCTCAAGGGGGTGGGTATCCCCGCCGGCCTGAGCTGTTCGCAGTGCGGGAAACCGCTTCACATCAAGATCGGCAAAAACGGGCATTTCCTCGCCTGCAGCGCTTATCCCGATTGCACCTATTCCACCGACTACGGCCGCGACGAAAAGGGAAACATCCAGCCCGTGCAGCCGCCGCCGCCCGAAGCGACCGGTAAAACCTGCCCCAAGTGCGGACAGCCGATGGTCGCCAAACGCGGTCCCTTCGGCGATTTCCTCGCCTGCAGCGCCTACCCCCAGTGCCGTCACACCGAGTCGCTGGCGAACGGCGCGGCGAAAGCGATCGGGGTCCCCTGCCCGCAAGAGGGTTGCACCGGAGAGATCGTCGAAAAAACCTCCAAGCGCGGCAAGATCTTCTACGCCTGCAACCGTTACCCGGATTGCAAGTTCGCCTCTTGGGACAAGCCGGTCGCCCGCCCTTGCCCGGCTTGCGGATCGAAGTACCTCGTGGAGCGGGTCACCAAGCGGCAGGGAACCGAGCACCGTTGCCCGAACCCGGATTGCGGTTATCGCGAGCGCTTGGAGTTAGAAAAGACTTGACAGAAAGAAGACGAAGCGGGTAAAGTACATTACGATTCAAAATAACGATTGTATCGATGAACGCCCTTACCGTCCTTTCCGCGCTGATTCTTCTGATTATCGTCCGGGTCATCATCGGCGATGATGACGGGGGGTCGGTAATGGCCTAAACCAAAACAAGCAAAGCAACCCCAAGATCCGTTACCGACCCCCGAGGCGGAACGGATCTTTTTTTTGCCCGAACGTCAACAAGGAGCACCCGGCGATGGAACTGACCGGAGCCCAGATTCTTCTCCGGATTCTCGAGGAAGAGCGCGTCGACACCCTTTTCGGCTACCCCGGCGGGGCCGTGATCGATATTTACGACGAGCTCACCCGCTCCCCCATCCGTCATATTCTGGTCCGGCACGAACAGGCCGCCGTGCACGCCGCCGACGGCTACGCCCGCGCCCGCGGCGCGGTCGGCGTCTGCCTGGTCACCTCCGGCCCGGGCGCCACCAACACGGTCACCGGGATCGCCTCGGCCTACGCCGATTCGATTCCTCTCGTCGTTCTGACCGGCCAAGTGCCCACGCACTTGATCGGAAACGACGCCTTCCAGGAAGTCGACATCGTCGGCATCACCCGGCCCTGCACCAAACACAACTACCTCGTGTCCTCGATCGACCAGCTGGCTCCGATTCTGAAGGAGGCCTTTCACCTCGCGCGCAGCGGCCGGCCCGGCCCCGTGCTCGTGGATATCCCCAAGAACGTCCAGAGCGCCCGCACACGCTTCCAACCTCCCGGCGCTCTGCGCAGCCGCCCCTATGCGTCGACGCCCGAGCCGCATGCCGGGCAGCTGCGAGCGGTGGCGCGGCTCATCGGCTCCGCCCGTCGGCCCCTGATCTTCGCCGGCGGCGGCGTGATCCGCTCCGGGGCCTCCGAAGCCCTCACGCAACTTGCCCGCCGTTTCCGCATCCCGGTCACCGCCTCCCTCATGGGCCTGGGAGCCTTTCCCGGCGACGACCCGCTGTTCCTCGGGATGCTCGGCATGCACGGAACCTACGCCGCGAACATGAGCACGGGAGCCTGCGATCTGCTCCTCGCCGCAGGCGTGCGCTTCGACGACCGGGTCACGGGAAAGACCGACGCCTTCGCTTCGCAGGCGACGATCGTGCACATCGACATCGACCCCACCTCCATCCGCAAGAACGTCCCCGTCCGCGTGCCGCTCGTGGGCGACTGTCGCGAAAGCCTCGAGCGCTTGAACGGGCTTTTGGCCGATCCGCCAAGCCACGAGCTCGAATCCAGCCGCCGGGAGTGGCTGGCGCAGATCGAAGAGTGGAAAGCACAACGTCCCCTCTGCTACCGGAGCGACGGCACGATCAAACCGCAGCAGGTCGTGGAAGCGCTCTACGAGCTCACCCGAGGCGAGGCGATCATCACCACCGAAGTCGGCCAGAACCAGATGTGGGCCGCCCAGTTTTACCGCGTGCGCCGTCCGGGTCACTTCATCACCTCCGGCGGTCTCGGCACGATGGGTTTCGGTTTGCCGGCCGCCATCGGGGCGCAGATCGCCTGCCCCGACAAAACCGTCGTCGACATCGCCGGCGACGGCAGTATTCAAATGAACATCCAGGAGATGGCGACCGCCGTGCAATACCGGCTTCCGGTCAAGATCGTCATCCTCAACAACGGCTGTCTGGGCATGGTCCGCCAGTGGCAGGAACTCTTTTACGGCGGCCGCTACAGCGCCACCTGCGACAACACCGCACCGGACTTCGTGAAACTCGCCGAGGCCTACGGCGCCTTGGGCCTTCGCGCCGAGCGTCCCGAGGAGGTGCGGTCCGTGCTCGCCCGTGGCCTCGCCCACGCCGGTCCGGCCATCCTGGACTTCCGGTCACGCCCGAGGAGTGCGTCTACCCCATGGTGCCGGCCGGCGCCCCGATCACCGAGATGCTTCTCGTGTGAAGCGGCCCAAGACAGGAGAGCCATGAAGCCTCAGAAACACATCATGACCATGCTGGTCGACAACGAGCCCGGGGTCGTCTCCCGTGTCGCCGGCTTGTTCAGCGGCAAGGGCTTCAACATCGAGAGCATCTGCGGCAGCCCCACGCACAACCCGGAGGTCTCGCGCATCACCATCGTCACCCGTGCCGACCCCCCGCTCATCGAACAGATCGAAAAGCAGCTCCGCAAGCTGGTGAACGTGCTCAAGCTCCGCAGCCTGAACGGACCGCACTGCGTGCGTCGGGAGCTCGCCCTCGTTTGCATTTCCGTGAAGCCCGAGCAGCGCGCCGAGGTCCTGCGCATCGTCGATCTGCTGGGCGGACGGGTTGCGGACGCGGGACTGAGCCACATGATCGTCGAGGTGTCCGGAGAACAAGAGGAGGTGCAGACGGCGATCCACCTTCTCGAGCCCTACGGCATCAAGAAGCTCGCTCGAACCGGCCCGATCGGACTGATCCGTGAACCCAATTAACCACCGTGACCGCGCGCACCGTTCTTTTCAGGAGCGGCGGTCGAACCCGAAAAGGAAACAAAGAAGAAAGGAGACAGGCGGCTATGGCGACTCTGGATTTCGGCGGCGTGATTGAAGAGGTGGTGACCGAGGACGAATTTCCCTTGCAGCGGGCACGCGAGGTGCTGGCGAACGAGACCGTCGCCGTGATCGGCTACGGCGTCCAGGGTCCCGGCCAGGCGCTGAACATGCGCGATAACGGCATCCGCGTCATCGTCGGGCAGCGCCGCGGCGGCGCCTCCTGGGAGCGGGCGGTGAACGACGGGTTCGTCCCCGGGGAAACCCTCTTCCCCCCCGAAGAGGCGGTCGAGCGGGGCACCGTCATCCAGTACCTCCTCTCCGATGCCGGCCAGGTCGCCATGTGGCCGAACATCAAGCCCCGCCTGCAGGAAGGAAACACCCTTTACTTTTCCCACGGCTTCGGAATCGTTTACAAGGAGCAAACCGGCATCGTCCCTCCGCCGAACATCGATGTCGTGCTGGTCGCGCCGAAAGGCTCGGGACATACGGTGCGCACCAACTTCCTCGACGGAAGCGGGATCAACGCGAGCTTCGCCGTCTTCCAGGACTACTCCGGCCGTGCCCGCGAAAAGGCCCTTGCGCTCGGAATCGCCATCGGCTCAGGCTACCTTTTCCCCACGACCTTCGAACGCGAGGTCTACAGCGACCTGACCGGGGAACGCGGCATCCTGATGGGGGCCCTTGCAGGTGTCATGGAAGCCCAGTACCTCCTGCTTCGCCGCCACGGTCACAGTCCGAGCGAGGCCTTCAACGAGACCGTCGAAGAACTGACGCAGAGCCTGATCCGGCTCGTCGGAGAAAACGGCATGGACTGGATGTTCGCCAACTGCTCGACGACCGCCCAGCGCGGGGCCCTCGACTGGGCGCCGCGATTCCGCGACGCCGTCGCTCCGCTCTTCGAGGAGCTCTACCGCAGGGTCCAGAGCGGGGAGGAAACCCGCCGCGTCCTCGAGGCGAACAGCGCTCCGGACTACCGCGAAAAGCTCAACCGCGAGCTTGCCGCCATGCACAACTCCGAAATGTGGCGCGCGGGCGCCGTCGTGCGCTCGCTGCGGCCGGAAAACCGCAAATCATGAACGATCCCGTCCTGGTCTACGACACCACCTTGCGCGACGGCACGCAGGGCGAAACCATCTCCTTCAGCGCCGAGGAGAAGCTCAAAATCGCTCTGCGGCTGGACGAGTTCGGCATCGATTACATTGAGGGCGGCTGGCCCGGCTCCAACCCCCGGGACCTGCGCTTCTTTGAGATCGCCCGTTCCGTCCGCCTGCGCCACGCCCGCCTCGCGGCTTTCGGCTGCACGCGCAAGCCGGGCGGCGACGTGGAGCATGACCCCCACGTCGCCGCTCTTTTGCAGAGCGGGGCCCCCGTGGCGGCGGTGTTCGGGAAGAGCTGGGATCTCCACGTCACCCGCATCCTGGAGACGACGCTGGAAGAAAACCTCGCCATGATCCGCGAGACGGTCGCATACCTCAAGCGACGCGGTCTCGAGGTGCTCTACGATGCGGAGCATTTTTTCGACGGCTTCCGTGGGAACCCCGCCTACGCCCTCGAGACGGCCTCGGCCGCCGCCAAAGGCGGGGCCGACTGCATCGTCCTCTGCGACACCAACGGCGGCTGCCTTCCCGGGGAGATCGCCTCGGGCGTGCGGGCCGCCGCCCGGCGGCTGGGCGGCGTGCGCCTCGGCATCCACGCCCACAACGACTGCGGGCTCGCCGTCGCCAACTCCCTCGCTGCGGTCGAGGCCGGGGTGAGTCTCGTCCAGGGAACCATCAACGGTTGGGGGGAGCGCTGCGGCAACGCGGACCTGACGAGCGTCGTGCCGATCGTCGCCCTGAAAATGGGGCGGCCGACGGCCTGCGATCTGCGGCAGTTGAAAGCGGTCTCGCGCTTCGTCTCCGAGACGGCGAACATGGTGCCGTTGCACACGCGCCCTTTCGTCGGCCGAAGCGCCTTCGCCCACAAAGGCGGCGTCCATGTGAGCGCGGTGATGAAGGCCCCGGAAGCCTATGAGCACATCGACCCCGAGCTCGTCGGCAACACCCGCCGGGTGCTGGTTTCGGATCTGGCCGGCCGGAGCAACATCGCCTACAAGGCCCGCGAGTTGGGCGTGCCTCTCGTGGGAAAGCCGGGGGACACCCGGCGAATCGTCGAGGAAATCAAACAGCTCGAGCAGGAAGGCTACCAGTTCGATGTCGCCGACGGCTCGCTGCAGATCCTGCTCGAAAAGCTGACCGGACGATTCGAGCCGCATTTCGAGCTCGAATCCTTCCGCGTCACCATCGAAAAAGACCGGGATTTCCCCTGTCAGGCCCATGCCACGGTGAAAATCTCCGTGAACGGCAAAAAGGAGATCACCGCCGCTGAAGGCTACGGTCCGGTGAGCGCCCTCGACAATGCGCTGCGCAAGGCGCTCGGACGTTTCTTTCCCGACCTCGACACCATGCGCCTCACCGACTTCAAAGTGCGGGTCATCGACGGCGACCGGGGGACGGCCGCCCGCGTCCGGGTCTTGATCGACTCGCGCGATCGCGAGGGCATCTGGAGCACGATCGGGGTCTCCGAAGACATCATCGAGGCGAGCTGGCAGGCGTTGGCCGACAGTTTTCAGGTGAAGCTCGCACGCGAAAAAGCCTTTCGCTCCGCCGAACAGCCGGCCGCGGCTGCGGCGGCTTCCGGCGGGCGGAATCCCCAGGGAGGAAGCATATCATGAAGGAACGGGTGTTGATTTTCGATACGACGTTGCGAGACGGCGAACAGAGCCCCGGGGCCAGCATGAACGCGGCCGAGAAGTTGCGCATCGCCGTGCAGCTCGAGAAGCTCGGCGTGAATGTGATCGAGGCGGGTTTTCCCGCCGCTTCGGAAGGCGATTTCGACTCGGTCTCCCAGATCGCCGCCCGCATCCGGCAAAGCGAAGTGGCGGGGCTGGCGCGGGCGAACCGCAACGACATCGACCGCGCCTGGCAGGCCGTGCGCCATGCCGCCCGCCCCCGCATCCACACTTTCATCGCGACCTCCGACATCCACCTGCAGTACAAGCTGCGCCTGAGCCGCGAGGAGGTCTTGGCGGCGGCGATCGAGGCCGTGCGTCACGCGAAATCCCTGACGCCCAACGTCGAATTCTCCGCCGAGGACGGCTCGCGCAGCGACCGGGATTTTCTCTGCCGCGTTTTTGAGGCGGCGATCGAAGCGGGGGCGACGACGGTCAACTTACCGGACACCGTCGGTTATGCCGTCCCGGACGAGTTCGCCGATCTCGTGCGCTACATCCGCAGCCACACGCCCAACATCGGCAAGGCCGTCCTGAGCGTCCACTGCCACAACGACCTGGGGCTGGCCACGGCGAACACCCTGGTCGCGCTGCAGAACGGGGCCCGCCAGGCCGAGGTCACGATCAACGGCATCGGCGAACGCGCCGGCAACACCTCTCTCGAAGAGGTGGTGATGGCCCTGCACACCCGCGCCGCGCGGATCGGCCTGACGACCGGCATCAAAACCGAGCTCATCCATCCGACCAGCCGACTGGTCAGCATGATCACCGGCATGCTCGTCCAGCCGAACAAGGCCATCGTGGGGGCGAACGCCTTCGCCCATGAAGCGGGAATCCACCAGGACGGCGTGCTGAAGAACCCCATGACCTACGAGATCATGCGGCCGGAGACGGTCGGCTTGAGCGCCAACCGCCTCGTGCTCGGCAAGCACTCGGGGAGACACGCTCTCCGCAGCCAGCTCAAGGACCTCGGCTACGACCTCTCCGATGAGGAGCTGAACCTCGTCTTCGCGAAGTTCAAGGAACTCGCCGACAAGAAAAAGCAGGTGATGGACGAGGATCTCGAGGCGATCGTGACCGAGGGGATTCTGCGCACCTCGGAGGTCTTCGCTCTGGATTACCTGCACGTGACCGCGGGCACGACGGTCCTTCCCATGGCCAGCGTGCGGCTCAAGATCAACGGCCGCACGGTCCAGGGCGCAGGATACGGCAACGGGCCGATCGATGCGGCCTACAACACGATCGCCCAGCTGACCGGCACGCATTCGGAGCTGCTGCGTTTCTCGATCAGCGCGCTGACCGGGGGCACCGACGCCATGGGCGAGGTGACCGTGCGCCTGCGCGAAAACGGCCTGATCGCCCTCGGCAAGGGAGCCGATCCGGACATCATCACGGCCAGCGCCAAGGCTTTTGTGAACGGCCTGAACCGGCTCGAATTCCTCAAAGCCCACCCTCCGGAGGAAGCGGCGGGCTTGTGAGACCAGCTTTCTTTCCGCTTCAAGAAGTCTCCAGACTGCCGACGAGGCGGGAGATCCGATCGATCCCGTGGCGGGCCAGGTAGTCGCGAATGCCCTCGATCACCTGCAAGGCCGAGGCCGGTTGGATGAAATTCGCCGTGCCGATCTGGACGGCGCGCGCGCCGACGATCAAAAATTCAAGGGCGTCGCGCGCGCTGCGGATGCCGCCGATGCCGATCACGGGTATCCTCACCGACCGGCACACCTGCCACACCATCCGCAGCGCAATCGGTTTGATCGCCGGCCCCGAGAGACCACCGGTCAGGTTGGCGAGCAGCGGACGTCGGGATTCGACATCCACGGCCATGCCGGTGATCGTGTTGATGAGCGAAAGCGCATCGGCGCCGGCCTGCTCTGCGCTGCGGGCGATGAGGGTAATATCGGTCACGTTGGGGGACAGCTTACAGATGAGGAACTTGCGGGTCTTGCGCCGCACCGCGGCCACCACGCGCGCGGCGGCCACGGGGTCGACCCCGAAGACGATGCCGCCCGCCTTGACGTTCGGGCAGGAGATGTTGACCTCGACTCCGGCCACGCCCTCGATCGCCTCCACCCGTTCGGCAAGCGCGGCGTATTCCTCGACCGAGGTGCCGTAGATGTTGGCGATCACGGGAACGCCGAGGGTGCGCAGGAAGGGCATCTTCTCCGTCTCGAAAGCCTCGATACCCACGTTTTCAAGACCGATCGCATTGAGCATGCCGCAGGGGGTTTCGACGATGCGCGGCGGCGGGTTTCCGGCCACGGGCTGAAGCGCCAGCCCCTTCACCACGATCGCTCCGAGACGACGAAGGTCCAGAAAAGGGGCGAACTCCCGCCCGTAACCGAAGGTTCCGGAAGCGGTCATGACGGGATTCTGAAGGACAAGGCCGCCGAGATCGGAAGTGAGGTCAGGCTCGGGCGAAGGCATGCCGTCTCTTAACACACCCGCCGGGCCGCTCTCAAGCCGCCGGCGCAAACCTTCCCCGAAGTTTTCTCGGCGGCTTCCCCTGTTGCGAAACGGAACCTGCTGCCGTAGTCTCCGGGAAAGGTTCCCGCTTCCGCCGGAGAGATCGATGGACCTTTCGCCCTTCTGGAAACCGATCATCAACACCCTGAACGAAGGGGTCTTGATCGTGGACCCGCGGGGGACGATCCTCGCCTTGAACGCGGCGGCCGAGGCCATCACCGGATACAACGCCTCCGAGCTGGTCGGCAAGAACTGCCGTATCCTCGAGTGCACGGGTTGCACGATCTACGGCCGCGGATCCGGGGCGGCATGGTGTCAGCTTTTCCGCGACGGTGCGGTGCAGGCCAAGAAGTGCCTCATCGCCCACAAGGCCCGGCGCAGCGTGTGCATTGTCAAAAACGCGACCGTTCTGCGGGACGCCCGCGGCAAGATCATCGGCGCCGTCGAAACCCTCTCCGACATCAGCGAGATCGTCCGTCAGCAGGACGAAATCCTCAGCCTGCGCCAGACGCTCGAGCTGGACGACCATTTCTTCGGCATCGTCGGACGCTCCGCCCCCATGCAGCGGCTCTACGAACTCATCCGGCACGTCGCCCGCGCGGAGACGCCGGTTCTGATCCAGGGCGAAAGCGGGACGGGAAAGGAGAGGGTGGCGCGCGCAATCCACGGGGCGAGCCCGCGCGAAGGCAAGCCCTTCATCAAGGTGAACTGCGCCGCGCTGAACGAAAACCTTCTCGAAAGCGAGCTGTTCGGCCACATCCGCGGCGCTTACACCGGGGCCGAACGCAGCCGCATCGGACGTTTCGAGGCCGCCCACGGGGGGAGCATCTTTCTCGACGAGATCGGCGACATCCCCCTCTCCCTTCAGGTGAAGCTGCTGCGCGTCCTCGAGGAAAAAGAGGTCGAGCGTGTGGGGGACCACACCCCCGTCGCCATCGACGTCCGCGTGATCACCGCCACGAACCGCAACCTCGAGGAACGAATCTCCCGCGGCCTTTTCCGCGAGGACCTCTTTTTCCGGATCAACGTTTTCCCGATCTTCGTGCCCCCCCTTCGCGAGCGCCCGGAGGACATCCCGATCCTCGTCCGCCATTTTCTTGCTCAGCACCGGCTGCGCAACCCCTCCGGGGGGACGGGGATCTCCGCCGAGGCCGTACGCCGCCTGACGGCCTACTCCTGGCCGGGAAACGTGCGCGAACTGCGCAATGCGATCGACTACGCCCTGGTTCTCTGCCCGAGCGGCGAAATCCAACCCGAGCACCTGCCCGCGAAAATCAGCTCCGCCACATGCCTCTGCCCTCCGCCGCGGACGCTGTTTCCGGTTTCCCAGCGGGAGCGGATCCTCCAGGCGATGCGGCAAACAGGGGGAAACCGGACCAAAGCCGCCCGGCTGCTGGGGATCAGCCGCGTCACTCTCTGGAAGCATCTGAAGCGTCTTGCCATGGATGTCGAAACGCGCTGAATCTTGCGCCGCTACAGCCGAAAGGCGAGGAAGGGTCAAAGCGGCGGATTGTCGGACAGCCGATCCGGGGGAAGAGGAATTCAGGCTTGGCGGTCGAAGCGGATGCCGACACGGTCCTGTTCCGCCCAGACCACGGTGCCGGGGCGCGTGACGATCTTCTTTTTCCGGCGCAGCGGAATGTTCAGCAGAACGCGTTGGCCCTTCTCGAGCGGCTCGGCGCAATGGATGAGCACACCGCCGGCGGAGGCGTTGGCGATTGTCCCGCGTACATTGCCCCGGCCGCTTCGGATGAGGGTGGGGATCGAGCAATCCTTGCGGGGATGAGCGCGGCCTTCCCTCCGGCGCGCTGGGGCCTCCGCCCCGTTTTCAGCGATCTTCTCCTCGAGTTCGACCCCATAGCCGTAATCAAAAACCGAATCCTCGAGAAAGCGCCGCCAGCGGATGACCGCACGGTAGCACTCGTAGATCTGCTCCCCGTCCGCAAGCGGAGAAGCTGGAATCCCGATCAGCACCCGGCTTCCCGGAACCAGATAAAAATCGGACTCGAAATAGATCCCCTTTTCACTGAAGTTTCCCATGCGGGCCTCGGGCGAGGATTCGAAGGCGAATCCCTCCAGCCGCACCGGACCCCGGTGTTCGAAGCGTGTACGCGAACGTTTTTCGGCGTTTTCCTCTTCCATGACCTTTTGGGAACCGCGAGCGTGTGGTGCAAACCCCTTCAGCCGGTCGAAAGGCCGTATTTTTGGAGCAGATCCCGGATCGCCTCCTCGAGAAGATCGTTCTGACGCTTTTCGAGCTGGGCGGCAAGGATCTTGATCTTGCGGATCAGCTCGGCATCCAGCGTCGTGTTGTACATCCTGCGTTTGCCGGCCGCTTCCACCCTCATGGGCTCTTTTTTCGCTCCTCGTTCGGAAGTCGTTCTTTTTTAGCATTCTACCGGAGGCCATCCCGGGTGTCAAAAACATCGGCCGCGAAAGATATAACTTTTATGCGTTATTTCCTATTGTTAGGTGAATACGAAAACCATGCGAAAATCGAGGGCGCGGAATTTTTCCCGCAGCCCCGGCCGCATCCATTGACAGCGCAAGCCCCGGATCGCTACCTTCCTGCCCTCTGAGCACGGCGGAAGCCCCCCTCGCGGCCGCCCGATCGGAGCAGAGAGGATCGCCATTGAAAACCAAAATCGCCGTCGCCCTGAGCGGAGGGATCGATTCGTTGACCGCGGCCTTTCTTCTCCGGCAACGCGAGGAGGAAGTCATCGGTCTTCATTTCCGCACCGGCTATGAGCCCTATCCCGCCTCCCGCAGCCGTTCCAAGGCCGCGGCGCTTTCCGAGCGGCTTGCGATTCCGGTGTACTACGAGGATGTGAGCTGCGAATTCAAGCAGCTCGTGGTCGACTACTTCATTTCCGGCTACCGCGCGGGTCTAACCCCCAACCCCTGTGTCGTCTGCAACCCGCAGATCAAGTTCGGCGTGCTTCTGGATCGCGCCCGCCGTCACGGGGCCGAGCGTCTGGCGACAGGGCATTATGCGGCCGTGCGTCGCGACCCTACCGGCTGGTTCCGCCTTTTCAAGGGCAAAGACGCCGCAAAAGACCAGTCCTACTTCCTCTTTGCGCTCCGCCAGGAGCAGCTCGCCCGGGCCTGTTTTCCGCTGTCGCAGATGACCAAGCGGGAAGTCCGCCTGCTCGCCGCCGAACAGAGGCTCGTCCCCCTGGAAAAAACCGAAAGCCAGGATGTCTGCTTCATATCCGGGGAGGAGTACACGGCCTTTCTCAAGCGCTGCGACCCGGGAATCCTTCGGCCGGGGCCGATCACGACCCCGGGGGGCCGGGTCATCGGAGAGCATCCGGGGATCGCCGCCTTCACGATCGGCCAGCGGCGCGGCATCCAATGCCCCGCCGCCGCCCCCTATTACGTCGTAGGCAAGGATCCCAACGCCCGGAGCCTGGTCGTCGGACACCGCGAGGATCTCTACGCCTCGGGCTGCCGTGTCGTCGGGGTGAACTGGATTGCGCCGCCTCCGGAAGGCTCGCGGCCGGCACGGACCCGCCTGCGCTACCGTAGCCCGGAGACTCCTGCGCGCCTCGTTCCTTGCAGCCCCGACTTCTCCGTCATCGACCTGCTCTTTGACACGCCCCAGCTCGCCGTCGCTCCGGGCCAGGCGGCCGTCTTTTACGACGGGGACGAGGTTCTGGGAGGAGGCTTTATCGAGTCGGCCTATCCGGCATCAGCGGCACCGTCGCTTTCCACGAATTCCTGAGGACCCCATGCGAAGTTTCAAGTTCGTCACCCTCGGCTGCAAGCTCAATCAGTGCGAATCCGACGAGCTGGCCGGCCGGCTGACGGAGAATACCTGGCGGTCTTGCGCGCAGAAGGAACCGGCCGATCTCGTCGTGATCAACACCTGCACAGTCACCGAGAAAGCCGCTATGCAGTCGCGGCAGGCGATCCGTCGCGCCATCCGCGAAAATCCCGGCGCCTTCGTCGTCGTGACCGGCTGCTATGCCGAAACCGATGCGAAAGCGGTGCTGGCGATCCCGGGGGTCGGTGCTGTGGCGGACCGTACCGCCAAGGCCAAGCTGGCTGAGATCGTCGCTCAGGTGGCAACCCGAAATCGTAAGCTCCCCTTTCATCTCTGCGGCGATGGCGAAATCTCCTTTCCTCCTCTCTCGAAGGCGCGGGATCCTTTTGCGGGCAGAACGCGCGCCCATTTCAAGATCCAGGACGGCTGCGACGCCTTCTGCAGCTACTGCATCGTCCCCTATGCGCGGGGACCGTCGCGCAGCCGACGCTCCGAAGAGGTTCTCCAAGGGATCGGCCTTCTCTCCGGGCTGGGCTTTCGGGAAGTGGTACTGACCGGGGTACACATCGGGCGCTACGGTCTGGATCTCTCCCCGCCCCGCTCGCTTGCCGGCCTGCTGCGCGAAATCCTCAGCCTTTCCCTCCCTTTGCGGATCCGTTTGAGTTCGATCGAACCTCTCGAGTTGACCGACGAGATTCTCGGGCTCACGGAAGAGTCCCATGGCCGCATCTGCCCCCATTTCCACATCCCGCTTCAGAGCGGGGACGCCGGCGTTCTCGAGCGTATGCGTCGTCCCTACCGGCCGGAGGATTTCGCGCGCGTCGTGGGCGCCCTGCACGACCGCCTCCCCGATGTTGCCATCGGTGCGGACGTCTTGGTCGGCTTCCCCGGCGAAACCGAAGCGGCCTTTGAAAATACCTTCCGTCTGATCGATGGTCTTCCGCTGAGCTACCTTCATGTTTTTCCCTTTTCGCCGCGGCCGGGGACGGCGGCCTTCGCTTTCCCCGAACGCATCGCTCCGGAGGCGATCCGTGCCCGTGGCGAGCGGCTGCGCATCCTGGGAAGACAAAAGCGACTTTCCTTCCACCGAAGCTTCCTCGGTCGCGAGATCGAGGTCCTGACCGAAACGAGCCGCGACCCGCAAAGCGGTCTTCTGCGTGGAATCTCCGCAAATTATCTGCGTGTCCGGTTTTCCGGAAAGGATTCCTGGATGAACCGCCTCCTGCGGGTGCGGATCACCGGCGCGGGGGAACGCTTGCTGCAAGGCGAGGACGCAAGTCTCCAGGAAAGCGAAAAGGAACCGGCTTGTCTTCCGACGTGATTCGTAGGATACTCAATTCATACCTCTTTTCCCTCCGACGGCGCGTGAGACGAGCATGGATGCCGCAGCCCTGAAGCGGATCCAGGAAACCCTCTCCCGTAGCGAAGAACTCTTCCGCACGGCCTTTCTCGCCAGCCCCGACGCCGTCAACCTGAACCTGCTCGAAAACGGACTCTACATCGACATCAACGAGGGTTTCACCCGTCTTACGGGCTTCACCCGCGAGGATGTGCTGGGAAGGACCTCGCTCGAGATCGGGATCTGGAACAGCCCCGGAGACCGCGAACGGCTTGTCGCTCAGCTTCGGCGCTTTGGATTCGTCGAAAATTTCGAGGCCGAGTTCCGCAGAAAGAACGGTGATCTCGGGGTGGGTCTCATGTCCGCCCGCGTACTATCCATCGCGGGTCACCGCGTCATTCTCTCGATCACGCGCGACATCACGGAGCGCAAGCTGACCGAGCGCCTGCTCGCCGAAGCCGAGGAAAAGTACCGGGCGCTGTTCAACATTTCATCCCTGGCCATCCTGATCCGGGACCGACAGGGGAGGATCACTCTGGCCAACCCCGCAGCAGCGCGTCTCCTCGAGGCGAAACATCCAGACGATCTCATCGGCAAACCCTACGCGGAATTCGTTCATCCGGCTGACCGTGAACTCTCGTGGATCCGTGTGGAAAGCGCCTTTCTTGTCGCCGCCGACCCTGCCGCGGCGGGCGACGATCTGCATCGACACCTCGCCCCCCGCAAACACCGTCTCGTCACCCTGACCGGCCGGGTGGTACCGGTGGAATCCACCGGCATCGCCTTCCAGCACGGCGGCGACTATTTCATCCAGGGAATCTTCCGCGACATCGCTCATGAAGTGCAGGCCGAGAAATGGGTGCGCCTCGAGGATGAACGCCGGAAAATCAGCCTGGCCCTCAATCGCCTGATCGATTCCCCGCTGGAGGATATCGTGCGGCGGGCGGCGGAAGGCTGCCTGTCGCTCAGCGCAAGCCGGGCAGCTGCAATCGTTCTGCTCAGTCCGGAGGCCGGAGCCTTCCGCCTGGCTTTGATCGCAGAAAGATCCTCCTCCGGCCAAGTGGATTCCTCCGTGATCCCGGGCTCCCGCTTGGAAGTTGAAGATTTGTGGTGCGAGTCGCTGCGGCAGGGGCGAGCCCTGATCTGGGAACTACAAGGAAGCGAAGGCGGGCCGGCGGGGAATTTTCTCCCTGGGGTCAAGCCCGCTCAGCGTCTTCTGGGGATTCCCATTTTCGAGCGCGGGCGGGGGGCCTTGGTCGCCTGTTTTGTGGACAAAGCCGAACCCTACGATGAGAGAGACATCGGCCTGTTGCAGACCGTTTTGACCGACCTCTGGGGGCTGATTCAGCGCAAGCAGGCCGAGAATGCCCTGCGTGAAAGCGAACACCGTTTCCGCACCGCCTTCGAAAACGCCTCCGTGGGCATCACCCTCGTGGATCTCGAAGGAACCTATCTCGAGGTCAACCGTGCCATGGCCGCCATGCTCGGCTATGAGCCGCAGGAGCTGGTCGGAAAAAAGGTCGTCGACTTCGTTTTTCCGGAAGACATTGTCAAACGCGAGGAGTTCCCC
>CAZQUP010000001.1:25844-53575 GCA_964596545.1 uncultured Desulfatibacillum sp.
TCGAGGGCCGGCTTGCCTCGGGCGAACAGGAACGGCGCTTCATTCACCGCGACGGCTCCGTCGTCTGGGTGAACATTTGGGCGACCATCCAGAGAGACGGCCATGGACATCCTCTCTATTTCATCTCCCTGGTCCAAGACATCACCGCGCGCAAGAGGGAAGCCGAGGAGAAGCGCCGGCTCGAATCCCAACTGCTTCAGGCCCAGAAGATGGAGGCGATCGGCGCCCTGGCGAGCGGGATCGCTCACGACTTCAACAACATCCTCTCGGCGATCATCGGTTTTACCGAACTCGCCATGCTGAGCGAAGGAAAAACGGACGAGTACCTGAGAGAGTCGCTCAAGGCGGCCCGGCGCGCCAAAGACCTTGTGCGCCAGATTCTCTCCTTCAGCCGCCAGGGGGATGAGGAACGCGTCCCGGTGAGCGTGGCCCTCGTGACCCGGGAGGTCGTGAAATTCCTGCGCGCCAGTGTTCCGGCGACGATCGAGATCCGCCTGAAGGGCGAGAAAACCACCGCCACCGTACTCGCCAGTTCCGTCGAGCTCCACCAGATCCTGATGAACCTCTGCACCAACGCCGTGCACGCGATCGGCGAAAATACGGGGCGGATCGAAATCGAAATCGAGTCCTGCGAAATTGAGCTCGCCGACCGTCGGGAATACCCGGAGCTCGATCCCGGCCGCTACGTGCGCCTCATCGTGCGCGACACCGGCCACGGGATTCCGGCGGCGATCCTGGAGCGGATCTTCGACCCCTACTTTACGACCAAGGAAAAAGGCGTGGGCACCGGGCTGGGCCTTGCCGTAGTCCACGGGATCGTGAAAAAAGCAAAGGGAGCCGTGCGCGTGGCGAGCGAGCCGGGCAAGGGAACAAAATTCGAGATCCTGCTGCCCCAGATCGATATCCCCCGGCCGCAGGACGAGGAGCCGGCCGCTCCGCTCATGGGCGGAAAGGGGCGCATCCTTTTCGTGGACGACGAGGCGATGCTCGCCGAGCTCGGCGGAAGGATCCTCGAGAAGCTCGGCTACGAGGTCGTCACCCGCACCAGCCCGCTCGAGGCTTTCGAGCTGTTCAAGAGACGCCCTCTGGACTTCGACCTTGTGGTCTCCGATCAGACGATGCCCGGAATGACGGGGGATGTCCTCGCGCGGGAACTGCTGAAAATTCGCCCCGACCTCCCGATCATCCTCTGCACGGGCTACAGCCAGTGCATCGACGAGCGACGCGCTCGCGAAAAAGGAATCCGGGCTCTGGTGATGAAGCCGATCCTCATCCATGAAATCGACGCCGCCGTCCGGCGCGCGCTGAAACGTTGAACGTTGTTTTCGGATCGCTGTTCCGCTCCGCCCGAAGAAAGGAGAACCGAAGATGGCGCTCAAGCTCGAATCGCCCGGCTTTGCCGAAGGAGGAATGATCCCCCGCAAACACACCTGCGACGGCGAGGACGTCTCGCCCGAGCTTCGCTGGAACGGGGCCCCGCTCGGGACCCGCTCGTTCGCTCTGATCTGCGACGATCCCGACGCCCCGGCCGGGACCTGGGTCCACTGGGTCCTCTTCAACCTCCCCCCCGAAGGGAATCGGCTCGCCGCAGCTGTCCCTCCGGATCCGAAGTTGAAGGGAGGCGGCACCCACGGAATCAATGACTTCCGCCGCCTCGGCTACGGCGGGCCCTGCCCGCCGGGGGGCACCCACCGCTATTTCTTCAAGCTCTATGCCCTGGATTGCCTGCTCGAACTCGAACCGGGGATCCAAAAGCGTGATCTCGAAACGGCCATGAAAGGCCATATCCTGGAGCAGGCGACCCTGATGGGGAGATACCGACGCTGAAGGAAGATGGATGTCGCCGCATGCGGGTAACGATCGGCCTGTCGTTTCACCGCCCGGAGATGGTCCCCTGGACCGCTGCGGCCATCGCTGGGCACGAGGCGGTTTTCCTGGAGGAGCCTCCCGACCCCGGGTTCCACGGAATGCTTCAAGGCGAGGTCCCGGTCGACGATTACCTCCTGACGATCGACAGCGAGTATCCCGTTTTCAGCCGCGACATGTGCCTTCTCTTGCAAAAGCTGCATGCCGAAGGCACGGCGATCTATCAGGTCGAGCCCTTTTTGGAAGTGCTTCTGGCCATCCATGAGTTCTTCGCCGCGGGGCACCGGCCCGCGGACATCGCACCCGATTCTATCGAACATCTCGTCTATCGGGCCGAGCGGGCGGCGACGGCGGCGCTGCTCGCCTACTACCATGCCGCGGCGGCGGAAACCTTCGAGGAAGCCGTCCATGCCGCGCTGCGCTTTGCACGTGCGGATGCCGCCCGTTTCCGGTTGCGCGACACGCTCCGCGCCCAGGCCCTCGCCCCCCTGCTCGTGCGGCACCCATGCGCGTACGTGGAGGCCGGATGGATCCATGCCCGGCTTCCCGGCGCTGTCCGCCGCCACCTGCCTGCCGGCTGCGAAGTGCGCACCGTCCGGCTTCCGCTCCGGGCGCTGTCCGCGGCCGGGGAGCACGGATTCTCCTATTCCCCCGGCGACCGTCTCACCCTTCGCTACCTTTTCCGCTCCGAATCGCGGCACTCCGGGCTCGAGCCGCTGCTTGCGGCACGGGCCATGATCCACGCCAAGATCCTGCTCAAGGAGGAATCCCCCGCGGACCCGGAAGGACTGCCTCACCTGCGCGATGAGACCTTCTGCACGCGGCTTGTCGAGCGGCTTTCGCTCGAAGATTGCCGCCGGCTTTTCCCCCGTCTCCGACGGCTCTCCAGCCCCGAGGCCCGGCTCCTGGTGGAGAAGGCCGGGAAAAGCCGAACCTCCGGCTCGTCGCGTGGAGGCTCGGCGGGGGGAAGCGCTTTCGCGCCTTGACCGGATGGCCCGCCTGATGCTTGAATGCAAAGGCCACCCTGTCGTTGCCTGGGGGAGAGGAAGGATCGCTCCGTGAAAAGAAATACGGTGATGTTCATCGGCCTGCTCGCGGTGATCACCGCCTCGGCCCTAGCGGCCGAGCCCCGGGCGCCGAAACCCGGGCCGAAGGACAAGTGTCCCGTCTGCGGCATGTTCGTCGCGAAGTACCCGGACTGGGTCGCCGCCATCGTTTTCACGGACGGCTCGGCCGTCTTTTTCGACGGCGTCAAGGACATGATGAAGTACCGCTTCCGCATGGACCGCTACGGCCGCGGGAAAAAGCCCGAAAACATCGAGCGCATCTACGTCACCGATTATTACCGCCTCGAACTGATCGACGGCCGCCGGGCGTTTTACGTGCTCGGAGGCGACGTCCTGGGCCCGATGGGAAAAGAACTCATCCCCTTCGAGCGCGAGGAGGACGCCCGCGAATTTCTGAACGACCACCGGGGAAAGGAAATCCTCCCCTTCGAACGCATCGATTCGGATACGCTCAAGCTTCTCGACTGATGCGCCGGCGCCCTCGGACAGCCTCCTGGATCCTTTCGGCCGCCGCCGCGCTGATTCTCGCCCTATGGCTCCACGCCTTCCGGCTCGAGCGAACGACGGGAAAAGACCGCGCGGAAACCCTCTCCCTGATCGAGCGCCTCGAGTTGTCCGATCTTTGCCTCTTCCCCGAGGCGCCCCACACGCGGCATCCTGCGGTCGTCGACCGCCACGCCGCATTTCGTCTTCACCCTCTGGCGTTCGATCCTCACCCCACGGGGATGTTCGTCCGCCCGCCGCGGCACTCCAGAACACCGTGAAGATTCTCGCCCGCCAACAAAGACTTTTCGGCCTCGCTCTCGCCGCAATCCTGCGGCGCCGTTCGAGGATCCTGCCCCTCGTTCTTCTTTATACCGCGCTCGTTTTCGTCTTCGCCTCGGTCGTCTTCTGTACCGCGGCCCTGAAGCGCGAGGCGCGCCTGCTTCTCCGCGGGGCTCCCGAAATCATCGTCCAACGACTGGTCGCCGGGCGCCAGGAGCTCATTGCCGCCGATCACCTCGAGTCGCTGCGGCGCATCCCGGGGGTGAGCCATGTCCGGGGCCGGATCTGGGGTTACCACTTCGAGGAGACGACGGGGGCGAACCTCACTTTGGTTGCGGCTAACGATTCCCGGCTTGCCCCGAAAACGGCGGCGCTCGGCCGAGGGGTCGCCCGCCTCCTCGGGGCGGACCCCGGCCAGACGATTTCTCTGCGCGACCCGCACGGTGAGGTCCACTCCATCCACGTGGTCGAGGTTTTTTCTTCCGCCTCGGAGCTTGCCGCCGCGGATCTGATCGAAATGCCCGCCGCAGACTCACGCCTCCTTCTCGGCGTGCCCGAAGGTTTCTATACCGACATCACCCTGCGGGTCGGAAACGAAAACGAGCGCCGGGTCGTCGCCGCCAAGATTCGAAGCCTCATTCCGGAAAGTCGTGCGATCCTGCGCGAAGACATCGCCCGAACATACGAGGAACTTTTCGACTGGCGCGCAGGGTTGCTCTTTTGGGTTTTTTCCTCGCTTGGGACCGCCTTTCTTTTTGTCGCCTGGAGCCAGGCGGCGATGATCGGAGGCGAGGAAAGGCGCGAAATCGGGCTGTTGAAGGCCGTCGGCTGGCAGCTGCCCGAGGTGCTGGCCCTCAAAACCTGGGAAAGCCTGATCATCGCCCTGGCTTGTTTTTTGTGCGGGACAACCCTCGCTTACGTGCACGTCTTTTCCGCCGGGGCCTTTCTCTTCGCCCCGCTGCTCAAGGGCTGGGCGGTGCTCTACCCGCGCTTTACGCTCGTTGCCGCGATCGATTTTCCCCAGATCCTTCTTCTCTTCGCCATCGCCGTCGTCCCCTACCTCGCCGCCACGGGAATTCCCTGCTGGAGGGCGGCGGCGGCGGAGCCGGACCAACTGCTGAGGCAGGCATGATCGTCGTCGACCGCGTGACCAAAATTTTCGACCGCGGTCGCCCCGAGGAGTTCGCGGCGCTCTCGGGGATCAGCCTCACGATCGCCGCCGGAGAGGCCGTCGTCTTGATGGGGCCGAGCGGCTCGGGCAAAACGACCCTGCTTTCCATCCTGGGTGCACTCTCCCGGCCCACCTCCGGGCGAGTACAAGTGGCGGGTCGGGACATCACATGCCTTTCCGAGAAGAGACTGTCTTTGCTCCGACGCCGGACCTTCGGGTTCGTCTTTCAGCAGCCGCACTTGGTGCGAGGGCTGCGGGTGATCGAAAACGTTCTGCTGCCTGCGCTCCCGGCGAACGACTCGGAAGAGGCCCTGCGGGAGCGGGCGTGGAGGCTTCTCGAACATCTCGGTCTGGAATCCCGGGCCGAGGCTCGAGCGGAGAGCCTCTCCTGCGGCGAGGCCCAGCGGGCGGCGCTCGCGCGGGCGCTGATCCTCGATCCCCCGATCGTGATCGCCGACGAACCCACGGCCCATCTGGACACCGCGCGGGCGCTCGAGCTGATCGCCCTTCTCGCCTCGCTTCCGACGAGGGGAAAAACCCTCGTAATCGCAAGCCACGACCCCCTGGTCGCCGAGGCGCCCTTCGTCGACCGGATCCTGGCCATACGCGACGGACGCATTCTCGAACCGGGTTAAGCCGATGATCTCCTCGCCCGCGGTTGTCGTCCTCCAAGGGCTCTCCGCCCTGATCTTCCTCTCTCTTGCCTGGGCGGGTTTCTGGGCCTACCGCCTCTTGGAGGGCTGGAACCCGCAAAGCCCATCCGAGGAGCAGCTTCGCCTCGAGCGCCGAACCTGGCTGGTTTCGGCCTTGGTCTCCCGGGTGTGCCTGGCGCAAGGGGTTTCGCTGTTCCTCTTCATCCACACCGCAGACAGCCTCCACCGTATCCTGCCGGGGGCCATGTGCGCCGCGGGCAGCCTGAATGCGGGCGATTCGGGCTATCCGGCGCTCGCGCTGAAAACCATGAACACGCTTTTCTGCGGTCTTTGGCTTCTTCTCGAGCGCACCGACCGCCTGACGGATCATCTGCCCCTGTTGCGCCCCCGATGCAAACTGCTTCTCGGGATGATCCCCTTTTCCGCTTTCGAATCGGAGCTCCAGTGGGACTACTTCCAAAGCCTCCGCGGCGAAAGGCTCACCTCCTGCTGCGATGTTCTCTTCAGCGCGGAAGGGAAAAGCGTGCTCGGCTGGGTTTCTTCCCTTCCGGTCCTGCCTCTGCAGATCCTTTTCTTCGCGGCCATGATCTTTGTGCTCGCCGCGGCACTGCTTTTCCTCCGGCGAGGGAAAGGGGCCCAAGCCTTCGCTGTGTCGGGGATCCTATCCTTTCCGCTCAACGTGGCGGCGTTGATCGCTTTCGTCTCCCCTTATCTCTACGAGCTTCCCACCCACCATTGCCCCTTCTGCATTTTGCAGGAAGAATACGGCTACATCGGCTACGTCATCTACGCCTCGATCCTGGCCGGAGTTCTCTCCGCGGCCGGAGCGGCGCTGCTGTCCCGTTACCGGAGCCAGCCGGACCTTGAGAAGATTCTGCCCCGCATGCAGGCCCGACTGGCCTCCGCGGGGCTTGTCTCCCATGGGCTTTTGACCGTTATCGTCATCTACGCCGTTTTTTCCTCCAACCTGATTCTGGTCGAGTTTTGAAAGGCGGTTCCCGCCGATAGCGTTTCTCCCCTTTTCGGTCCAACCATTCGCCAGGGACATCGGCGCCCCCCTGCTCTTGATCGCTTGCAGGAAGCGGCATATAGCTAGCCTGCGCCCCCTCATCCGGCGCTTCGCCGAATCCTCCAACCTCTGAACTCGGGAGCCTCGAAAATGACCGTGCTGGAAGGCCTCAAGACCCTTGCCCTTTTTCTGATCGCCGCCGCGCTTTTCACCCTCTCTTGGGTCCTCTACGACGGTATGGGAAAACACTCCCGCTATGTCGCCGTGGATATCGGCGAAGAGGCGATCGTCATCATGGATAGCCACACCGGCTCCGTCTGGATCAGACCCCTCGAAGCGTTCGAAAACGAAGGCCCCGTGGCCTTCCATTCGGCGGATCGGCGTTAAAGATAAATTCATCCTTCAGAAACCCGGGCGTTGATCGCATGCGCGGCCTGTACAACCCTTTGAAGAGAAGACGTCCATGAAAAAGATCCATTACGGCTGGGTGGTCATTTCCATGGGGATGCTCACGACCATCGCCGCCCACGGCTTCGGCCGTATGGCCTACACGATCATCCTGCCGGCGATGAAGGATGGGTTGCGACTTGACTACACGCAACTCGGGTTGCTCGGGACGGGAAACTTCGTGGGCTACCTCGGAATGGCCATCGTGGGCGGGTTTCTGGCGGCGCGGTTCGGTACGCGCCTGGTCATCGGCTGTGCCCTGCTTGGGCTCGCCTTCTCGCTCATGGCGACCGGCCTGGCCCACAGCTTCGGTTTCGCCCTCACCATGCGCTTCGTTACGGGGCTCGCCAACGGGGCGGCCTATGTTCCGGCCATGGCTTTGGGCTCGGCCTGGTTTGCGATGCGCCGCCGGGGGTTTGCGACCGGGATCGTCTCCGGCGGAATCGGCGCGGGCACGATGATCTCCGGGCTTCTGATTCCTCCCATTCTGGCCGCGCAGGGCGCCGAGGGATGGCGCACGGCCTGGATGCTCCTGGGAGGAATCGGCCTGGCGATCGCCGTTGTGGTCGCCCTTCTGATCCGCAACCGGCCGGAGGAAAAAGGGCTCGCCCCGATCGGGGCGATCGGGGAGCCGACCCCGGCTGTCGCCGGCGTTGCAGACAAAGTGTCCGCTTTGAACTGGTCGTCCGTCTACCGCCGGGGCGCCGTGTGGTATTTGGGGCTCGTGTATTTCTTTTACGGCGCCTCCTACATCATCTACATGACCTTCTTTGCGGCCTACCTTGTAAAAGAGATCGGCATGTCCCCAGCTTTCGCCGGGGGACTGTGGGCCGCGGTGGGCGCTCTCAGCACCTTCTGCGGCATCCTCTGGGGCGGGGTTTCGGACCGCATCGGTCGCCCGCGCGCCGCCGCTCTCGCCTATCTCGTGCTCGGCCTCGCTTACGCCGTCTATGCGCTCGTCAAATCCCCTCCCGGCTTCATCCTTTCCGCTATTTTGTTCGGCCTCAGCGCCTGGAGCGTTCCCACCATCATGGCCGCGACGGCCGGCGACGTTCTTGGGCCGCGGCTTGCCCCCGCGGGCCTGGGTTTCATCACCCTCTTTTTCGGAATCGGTCAGGCCGCCGGGCCTGCCTTCGGAGGCTTCCTCGCCGATGCCACCGGCACGTTCACCCTCCCCTTCCTCACCGCCGCCGCCGTCTCCCTCGCCGGCGCCGCCACCTCCCTTTTCCTCAAAAAAGGATAAAGGAAAAATGCTCGTGCATGATTTGCAGCACGTTCCGTGAAAACCCGTTTTGGGTATATGTCTCGGTGCACAACTGATCGCCAGTGCGATGGGCTCCGGGGTGTATAGGAACCCGGTGAAGGAAATCGGCTGGTTTCCGGTACAGGGAATTCCTGCCGGCGAGGAAACGATTTGTCGTTTCCTGAGGCTGTTCAAGGCCTTTCACTGGCACGGGGAAACTTTCGATGAAGCTCATTGCAACGTCAAGGAGATCAATTTCGCCGACATCGAGGATCTCGTGGTGAACCTGGAGGCACGTGGGCTTTCGAGACATTACCGCAAGCACATCCGCGACACGCTCAAGATGTTTCCACGGACTCTATGCCCGCGGGGGCCTTCAGCCGCCGAAAATCCGGGTGGTGCCACACTTCATCGTCCACCGAAATCTGATCGACAAAGACACCCAGGATAGCGTTTTGTCCGAAGTCCACCGGCTGACAGGGGACGCAAACCCGCGTATCCATATGGCAGCCGGTTCCTGATCACCCACATCAACGTCAGGCCCTCAGGCTATGCGCGAGCAAGGAGAAAAACGTGGATCTAGCAATGGGGAGGATTCTTTTTGAAACCACCAAGACCAGCGATACCAAGTGGATCTTTCTGACCGCCGAGGACGTGGACCTTTGCAGGTCTCGAACAGGCGGCTTCGGCGAGCTGCAGCTGTTTAGGCGGGCCAAGGACAACGGCGGCGTCAGGCCCGGGAAGATTTTCGGCAAAGGCCGCCTTTGCCGCTACCGATGGTGATGGAAAGCCAGCTCCAACCTTGGAGTATCGGGTGTCAGCCTCGATCCCACCAGGCATTCTTCGGCCGTAGCCCTAAGCAAAGACCACGCCCCCGAGGAGATCAAGAGCCCCTCGATGCACGGCACAAACAAGGCGTTCAAGAGGTATTTGCAGGTGCAGGGGGACGAGTTGCGGGCCATTTATTCCGCAACTCGCCCCGGTGCAGTAGCGGCGCAGTTTCCGGACCCTTTCGGTAAAACCCAACCCGTTGAAACTGCATTACAAGGAATGGTGCCGAAGGGGAGACTCGAACTCCCACGGGGGAACCCCCACTAGACCCTGAACCTAGCGCGTCTACCAGTTCCGCCACTTCGGCGTGAAGACAAAACCCCGGGCATGACCACGGCGGATAGATGCCCGAATTGACTTGCCCGTTCGGCTGGATTATTTATAGAAATTCCGCTTCCTTGTCAAGGAAATTGTGGCCAGTGAAACCGGGGAGCTTATGCGCCTGATCCAAGATCTGTCGGAAATTACAGTACCTTTTCCGAATGCCGTGATCACCATCGGCAACTTCGACGGCGTGCATATCGGCCATCAGGCCCTTTTTTACGAAGTGATCGACCGGGCTCACAGCATCGGGGGAAGCTCGATCGCCATGACCTTCGAGCCGCACCCCTTGCGCGTTCTGCGAAACGATCTCGCTCCGCCGCTGATCACGCTCTGGGAGCAAAAGGCCGAGCTGATCGAGCGCTCCGGGATCGATATCTTGATCTGCATCCCTTTCACCCGCCGCTTTGCGGCGATGACCGCGCAGAGCTTCGTGCGGGAGATCTTGGTCGCCAAAGTCGGCATGAAAGTGATCGTCCTCGGCGAGGACTACGCCTTCGGGAAAAACCGCGAGGGAAACGTCGCCCTCTTGCAGGCGATGGCCCCGGAGCTCGGCTACGAGGTGGTCGTAACGAGCCTCGTGCGCACCGTTCAGGGGATCCCGCAGCGGATCAGCAGCACGGCCGTGCGCGAGCTCGTCCAGGCGGGCGAAATGCAGCAGGCCTGCAAGATGCTCGGGCGCAACTTTCAGATCCGCGGCACCGTCGTCGCCGGCCGCGATCGCGGGGGAAAGCTTCTCGGCTATCCCACCGCCAACCTCGATGTGCAAAACGAGCTTCGCCCGAAAACGGGAATCTATGCGGTCACCGCGGAAACCCGTTTCGGCCTCCACCTCGGAGTCGCCAACATCGGCTACAGCCCGACGTTCGATGACCACCAGTATACAGTCGAGGTCCATATCCTCGATTTCCACGAATCGCTCTACGGCGAAAGAATCCGCGTCAACTTCGTGAAGCGTTTGCGCGACGAGGAGAAATTTTCGAGCCTCGAGGCGCTTAAGCGCCGGATCGCGGCCGACATCGAGGAAGCGCGCCGGATCCTTTCGGTCGGGGCTCTCGGCGCCTGTGCCGTCGAATCGGAGACGCCGATCGGCAAGGCCTCGAACAGCCGCTATTCGTGATTAGCATACCATCATGAAACCGCTTCGGATCTTGACCTACCCTGAGCCGTTTCTCCTGAAAGAGACCGTGCCGCTCGAAAACATCGACGGCGCGGTCCAGGAGATGATCAACGCCATGGCCGAAACCATGTACGCCGCGCCGGGCGTCGGGCTTGCCGCAAGCCAGGTCGGCTGGGGGAAGCGTGTCCTGATTTACGACATCGCGCCCCGTGAGGAGGGAAGGCGGCTGCACGTTCTCGTGAACCCGCGTATCGTAGCCGCCGAGGGTGAGGTGCTTTCCGAAAACGAGGGCTGCCTCAGTGTTCCCGACTACCGCGCCGACGTGAAGCGGGCCGAGCGCGTTCTCGTCGAGGCCTTCGACCGCGAGGGGAACCCCGTGCGTCTCGAAGCCGAGGGGTTCCAGGCGATCGTCCTGCAGCATGAAATCGATCACTTGAACGGGGTGCTCTTCATCGACCGCATCAGCCGACTGAAACGCGAGCTCTACAAACGCAAAGTCCAGAAGGCCCTGCGCGAGAGCGAACATGCCGTTTGACTTGGTCTTCATGGGAACACCGGACTTCGCCGTCCCTTCCCTGGAAGCCTTGGTAGCCGCCGGCCATCGCGTTCGTCTCGCCGTCACCCAGCCTGACCGCCCCAAAGGCCGCGGTCGAAAGATCACCCCGCCCCCGATCAAAACGGCGGCCGCGGCGATGGGCATTCCCGTAATCCAACCCGCCACCTTGCGGGACGCCGGTGTGCTGCAGCGCCTCAGGGAGCAAGCCGCCGATTTCTTCATCGTCGTCGCTTACGGGCATCTGCTGCGCGAGGAAGTGCTCGCCATGCCCCGGTTCGGCTGCATCAACGTCCACGCCTCACTCCTTCCCCGCTACCGCGGCCCCGCCCCCATCCCCTGGGCGATCATCCACGGCGAAACCTTGACCGGCGTGACGACCATGCGCATGGACCGCGGACTCGATACCGGCGACATCCTCCTTCAGGCCAAGGAGCCGATCGGGCCGGAGGACACGGCGGGCTCGCTCCACGACCGGCTCGCCCGGCAAGGTGCGGAGCTCGTCGTGCAAACCCTTGCCGGCTTCGCCGCCGGAACGATCCAACCCCGGCCCCAGGATCACGACCAGGCGACCTATGCCCCGCTTCTCAAAAAGACCGACGGTTTGATCGACTGGAAAAAGCCTGCCGCAAGCCTCGAAGCGTTCATCCGCGGCATGACTCCCTGGCCCGGTGCCTACACTTACTGGCGCAGCCATCGCATCAAGGTCTTTCGAGCAAAACCGATTGCCCTGAAACCGAGCAATACGGCTGCGCCGGGGGCGGTTCTCAGCACGGATCACGGCCGCCTCCTGGTCGCCTGCGGCGAGGGGGCGCTGTCGCTTCTGGAGCTGCAGAGCGCCTCCGGAAGCCGCCTACCGGCAAGCGAGTTTCTCCACGGCTGCCGCCTCACGGCGGGTGAAGTGTTGGGCTGAGCTGTCAAAAGGCCGGCTCTTTTCGGATGAAAACCGCCGACAGACCATCCCGGGCAGTCCTCCGAGGAAAAAAACGCCCGCGTTCCGCGCCCGCCGTCTGGCGCGCAGGAGCCGATCCCCGACGTCTGGCCGCACTGGCCCTCACGGAACTCGACCGCCGCAGGACCACCCTGGATCTCCTCTTCGAAGAGCTGGAAGAAAGGCACCCCCTCGCCGACCGGCGCGACCGCGACCTGTTCCAAGCCATCGTCTTCGGGGTTCTGCGGTATCGCGGAGGGATCGATGCCCGAATCGCCCGCGCCTCGAGCAAGCCCCTGAATGCCCTCGACCCGCCGGTCCTGGCGCTCTTGCGCGCGGCCCTGTTCCAGGTGTTGTTCCTGGATCGTATCCCGGCCCACGCCGCGGTTCACCATGCCGTCCAGGCCGCAAAGGACCTTTCGCCCTGGGTGGCTTCCTTCGTGAACGCGGTGCTGCGCAAAGCCGCGGCGGAAAGGGCGGCGCCCGATGACGAAAGCGGCTCTTCGCCATCCGGCCTTGCGGTAAGCAGCGGATTGCCGCCTTGGCTTCTATCGCGCTGGACCGACCGCTGGGGAGAGGGGGAAGCCGCAGCCCTCGCCGCGGCGCTGAACGAGATCCCTCCCCTGACGCTGCGGGTCAACACCCTGAAGATCAGACGCAACGAGCTGATCGCACGCCTGCGGCCGGAGGCGGATGAAGTGCAGCCTGCCGCCCTTTCCCGGGACGGCCTGCATGTGCGGGGACTTCGACCGCGGGTCTCCGAAACAGAAGCCTTCCGGGCAGGTCTATTCCAGGTGCAGGACGAAGCCGCCCAGCTCGTGGGCGCGCTCCTCGCCCCCCGGCCGGGCGAGCGCGTGCTCGATGCCTGCGCCGGCCGCGGCGGCAAGACCGGTCACATCGCCCAGATGATGGAAAACCAGGGAGAGGTGGTCGCGCTCGACAACAGCGCAAGGCGCCTTTCCTTCCTTGCGCGGGAGATGGAACGGCTGGGGGTCGAGATCGTCTCCTGTCGCCAGGCCGATCTCCGGAAAACGCTGGCCGACTTGCTCGGCGGCGCTTTCCCACGCGTTCTTCTGGATGCCCCCTGCTCCGGGCTGGGAACCATCCGACGCAATCCCGATATCCGCTGGTCGATCACCGAAGAGGATCTAAAAGATCACCTTGAGACCCAGAGTTCTCTTCTCGCCTCCGCCGCGCGATTGGTTTCTCCCGGCGGGGTCCTCGTCTATGCGGTCTGCTCCCCCGAGCCCGAGGAAGGCGAGGAGGTGATCGAGCGCTTCCTCAAGGCCGATCCCCGCTTTTTGATCGAGTCTCAACCTGCGGATGTTCCTGCGGAAATCCGCGCCCTTCGGGATGAGCGCGGTTTCTTGCAAACCTGGCCCACGCTGAAGTATATGGATGGCTTCTTTGCGGTACGCCTCCGTCACCGAGGCTGAAGCTCCAAGGCAAGCAACCCAACGACCCCGAAAGGCGTTTATGAAACTGATCGCCCCTTCTCTCCTCTCCGCCGACTTTTCGCGCCTTTCCGAGGAAATCCGTGCCGTCGAGGAGGCCGGCGCCGACTGGATCCATGCCGATGTGATGGACGGTCTCTTTGTGCCGAACATCACCTTCGGGCCGATCCTGGTTGCCGCCGCGCGCCGCAGCACGCGGCTTCCGCTGGACGTCCACCTGATGATCCGTGATCCCGACCGCTTCATCCCTGAGTTCGCCAAGGCCGGCGCGGATTTTCTCTCGGTGCACGTCGAGGCCTGCCCGCACCTTCACCGTACGCTTTGCCTCATCCGCGATCACGGCGTCCGCCCCGGGGTGGTGCTCAACCCGGCGACCCCGCTCGAGGCCGTCTTCTGGGTCCTCGAGGTGGTCGATCTCGTGCTGGTGATGAGTGTCAACCCCGGCTTCGGCGGCCAGAGCTTTATTCCCACCGCGCTCAAGCGCATCCGCAGGCTGCGCGCCATGATCGACGAGCGCGGCCTCGATTGCCGCATTGAAGTGGACGGCGGGGTCGCCCCCGAAACAATCGCCGCGATCGACGAAGCGGGAGCGGACATCTTCGTTGCCGGATCGGCGATCTTCGGCCAGAAAAACTATCGGGCGGCGATCGACGCCTTGCGGGAAAGACTGGGGAAAGGAGAAAAAAAGCCATGAGCCCCGAAGGGCGCATGCTCCGCCGCGTGTTCGTGATCCATGGGCCCAACCTCAATCTCCTGGGCAAAAGAGAACCGGAGATCTACGGTCGGGAAAGCCTCGAGGAAATCAACGCCTCGCTGGTCGCGCTGGGGGGCGAGCTCGGAATCGAGGTTGCGGCGTTTCAGTCGAATCACGAGGGGGCGATCGTCGACAAGATTCAGCAGGCCGCGGAGAGCGCAGACGGCCTGATCATCAACCCCGCCGCCTACACGCACACCTCGGTTGCCATCCGCGATGCTCTGGCCGCGCTTGCCATCCCGGTGATCGAGGTGCATCTTTCCAACATCCACCGGCGGGAGCGGTTCCGCCGCAAGTCGCTGACCGCGGCGGCAACTACGGGGCAAATCGTCGGGCTGGGTGCTCCAGGGTACCGTCTCGCGTTGCGGGCCCTCTCCGAGCTGATGCCCCCGGCCATCGCCTTAGCCTGAATCGAAGAACGGAGGCCGAAGATGAAATTGCGGCCGATGTTGATTCTTTCGGTTTTCTTGCTTGCTCTGTTTGTCGCCATCGCGGGCGCCACCGCTTTCCGGGGGAGCTTCACCTCCATGAACGACGGGGAGAAAAGAAAGAGCATCGAGGATCTCTATCGCGGCTACAAGCGGAATTTTTCTGGGGTCGAAGACATCACGCCCGAGGAGGCGATCCGGCTTCATCACGAGGGAAGGGCCGTTTTCATCGACATTCGCGAAAAGCGCGAACAGGCGGTCTCGATGATCCCCGGGGCGATTACGGAAGAAACGTTTTTAAAATCGCCCGAGGACGTTAAGAATAAAATTCTCATTGCTTACTGTACCATCAGCTACCGCAGCGGAAAGCTCGCCGAGCGCCTTGCCCCCCGCGGGATGCGCATCTCGAATTTGCAAGGAGGACTGCTTGGCTGGGTACACGCCGGCGGTCCGATCGCGGATCAAAGCGGGGAAACCCGCCGCATCCATGTGTACGGCCCCAAGTGGAATCTCGCTCCCGCAGGCTATGAAGCGGTGTGGTGATCCCGGCTATCCCGCGCGGGATAGTAAAATCGAAGATAAAGTTCGTCGCGAACCCCGCCCGGCCGGAGGCGCCTTTCCAGCAGAAAGCGAAAAAAAAGAAACACGACCCATCCGAGATTCCCCCGGAAGTTCCCTCCTCTCCAGCGCCTGCCGGAGACAACGATCCCCCGGCGGAGATGAAGCGGCCGCGTCGTGCATCTCGGGCGCGAAATGAAAAAGCGAGCCGAGACCGCCGCCTGTTGCCGCGTAGGGGAAAAAGAGCACCCCCGGGAGGAAAAACAAAAGTCTTTCCAGCCCTCCTCCCATTTCGCGGCGGAAGAACCATAAGGGGACGGCGTCCAGCGCCAGGTACTTCGTCAGGCAGGCGACACCCAGGAGAAACGACCTCCGTCCAAGGCGTCGAGCCGCCAGAAAATAGACAGCCGTCGTCAACAAAAAGACCTGGAAGGCGTCGATGTGCCCCTCGCCCGCCAGGAAAACGACCGCCAGGGGGTTTGCCGCTAAAAAAGAAGCCTTGACGGGTGAAGCCCCTTCAGCCGAAGAAGGCGGGCAAGAAAGATAAGGGTCCCGGCCTCGCAGGCGATCATCGCCCCCTTGAAGAGGAGAACCGTGGGGGAAATCGAAACGAGAACGAGGAACAGAAGCTCGCTTCCCGGGGGGATAGATCGCCGGAAGAGAGCGATGATTGATCCTCGACCAGATCGGAGCGAGTTCTCCGGATGCGATGTGGGAAAGTGCAGGGTGGTCCGGAGCATGAAGGTAGGGGTTGAAGTCCTCAAGCTGAATCGCTCCTTCCCAGATGCAGCGGTGGAGATCGTTTCCGGGCGGATGAAGAAAAAAAAGCGCGGCCGACGAGCCCAAGGAGGACGATCAGAAAAAAGCACGCCGCAGCGCAACATTCACCGGGAAAAACCGCGCCATCCCGGCCGTGCAGAGAAAGCCTGCGCCGAAAAGCACCATCGCGAAGCCCGGATCGCTACCCGGCGGCACTCTTGCAGGCGAGGGCCGCCATGAGCCCGAACCAGGCCGCACAACAGCCGGCAAAAAGGACCTTATGCCGAAATCGAGAAACCGCCCTGGTCGAAGCGGACGGTAGTGAGGAGGACACGGGCCGCGGGCCTGACAGACTATTCGTCGTAGTATTCCAGACCGAGGTGGGTGATGAGTTCTTCGCCCTTGAGGTGTCTTAAAGTGTTTTTCAGTTTTTTCAACTGAATAAAGAGATCATGCTCGGGGTATAGGCCCGGGGCGACCATCGGGCTTTTGAAATAGAAAGAGAGCCATTCCTGGATGCCGCTCATCCCGGCCCGGGCGGCAAGGTCGAGAAAGAGGGCGATGTCGAGGACGAGCGGCGCGGCGAGAATGCTGTCCCGACATAGAAAATCGACCTTGATCTGCATCGGGTAGCCGAGCCAGCCGAAGATGTCGATGTTGTCCCAGCCTTCCTTGTCGTCGCCGCGCGGGGGGTAATAGTGGATGCGGACCTTGTGGTAGAAGTCCTTGTAGAGTTCGGGATAGAGCTCGGGCTGCAGGATGTAATCCAGCACCCCGAGTTTGCTTACCTCCTTTGATTTGAACGAGTCGGGGTCGTCGAGCACCTCCCCGTCCCGGTTTCCAAGGATATTGCTGGAAAACCAGCCTCTTAACCCCAGCATGCGCGCCTTGAGGCCGGGGGCGAGAATGGTCTTCATGAGCGTCTGACCGGTCTTCAGGTCCTTTCCGGCGATGGGAACTTTCTTTTGCCTTGCCAGCTCTCGGAGAGCCGGGATGTCGACCGTCAGGTTGGGGGCGCCGTTCGCGTAAGGCACCCCCTCCTGGATGGCGGCATAGGCATAGATCATGCTGGGAGAGATGGCGGGATCGTTTTCGTGCAGCCCTTTTTCGAAGGACGCGACATCCTGGTGAACCGCTCCGGGCTCGATATAGATTTCGGTGCTGCCGCACCAGACCATGACCAGGCGGTCGAGATTGCGGCTCCGCTTGAAGGAGCGGATGTCCTCGCGCAGCTGTTCGGCGAGATCCATCTTGGTCCGGCCCTGCTTGCAATTCGGACCGTCCAAACGCTTGACGTATTGCCGCTCGAAGACGGCCTTCATGGGGCGGACCGCCTCGAGCTCGTCCTTCAGGGCCTCGAGAAGTCCTCGCTCGAGAACGCGCGCCTTGAGAGCGGCTTCATAAGCGGAGTCCGGGAAGATGTCCCAGCCGGCGAACTCGAGGTTCTCGAGTCCCACAAGCGGCACGAAGTCCTTGATCATCGGCACGCGCTTCTCGGTGCGTTTGCCCAAACGGATCGTTCCCATCTGGGTGAGCGAGCCGATCGGCTTGGCCAAACCACGGCGCACGGCGAAGACGCCGGCGATGAAGGTCGTCGCCACGGCCCCCATGCCGGGAACGAGGATGCCGAGTTTACCGTCGGGTGCGGATATACTGCCAAGTTTTTTCATGAGGATTTATCATCCTTTGAGAACGTTGTACGATGGCTGGTCTATAGGGGAAGGGAAAAGAAGTGTCAAGAGATTGTTTAAAAGTTTTGCGGCTAAAACCCTCCACAATCCCGTAATTTATTCCATTTACCCATTTAATGGCGTTAAGGAACGAGATCCTCTTGAGACCACAATATCGTAATTAATTTTAAACTTTAAAGATTTCTGCTGAGCTTCAACAAAAAATGCTGTTTTCATAGGATGATCGTCCGGCGTCATGGTGTTTTAATTCTGATCATCAGAGCACTTATATCTCTCTTATTAAACAAAATCAATCTACAGAAGCTAAATGCTTAAAGTTTCAAGCGCCTAACAATTACCGCACGTACCATATCAAAAGAAAAAACAATCCCAAGAGATCCCCAAAAAAAAGTGCTGATCAAACGATCCCAAAAGGCAATAGCTACTGCGGATGATGTTGATATGCCTTGATTTATCAACAGCATCGCAAAACTAGCGTCTTTTATCCCTAAGCCCGCCGGGATAGGCGATAAATATCCTGTACTCAGTGCAATTGAAGCCACTTGCAAGACTGAAGCAAGGTCGGCGCGGTGGTCGAAAATCGCGAACAGCGCCTGATAATAAAATAGACTAATCAACAAATTAATCACAGAGAAGAGAATCAACCAGAAGATGCGACCTCGTATTTCTATGAGGTGCAGTTTCAAATGGCTAAGTAATTGTGCAACCTTCGAGCGTTTAAAAAAGATTATCAAAGAAATTATAGAGACCGCAGCTAAAAGACCGTAGGGGACTTGCTCCAATAAGAGTTTCCAGCCGTAATAGAAGCCAAATACAAGCCAGATCGAAAAGAAGGCTGCTTCGAGGATAATGAAGATCGTCATCACCTTTGTCGCCGAAAGATTGCCATACCGGGAAAAGTAGGCGGTCAGCAGATAACCTGATCCCGTAAAAAGAATCTTGTTAAGCCCTAATGCAGAGGAACTGATTTTGAAGGCGATCTTTAGATTTACGTCCCTGGCCAAGGCAAAAAAGCCGAGAGCGTGGTTTGCGGCAACCGCCAGCAGGCAGAGTGCGATCAGCAAGAATTCCATACGCTCTTCAAACCCGCCGATTCATGGTTGGATTGATCATCTTCCATGATATGTTTCACCAGGGCGATGAAAATTCCGCCTGTTAGGAATGAGGCGTATCATTCATAGAAAGTCAACTTCGATGTTTCCGATAGAGCATCGGTTTTCAATTCGGTGATCAAAAATCCGTATGGATCTTCGGCAACCCACAGAGATAATCTACAATCTCCGTCGAAGGGTTTCTCTTTGGAGGAGGCTCAGGAGGGCACCTGAACCGCTGATACAGATTTAAAAACCGCTCTGCAGCCTCGAAATCTTGTCCGGCCACGAGAACATTACGTCCTACCCCTTCCATCCTCTCTGTGCGTCGTCGCAAAAGAAGACAGGGAACACCCAAATAGGAACATTCCTCCTGGATGCTGCCACCGTCGGTCACGACATATTCAGCGCGTGCCAGAAGATGAACGAACTGATGATGGGAAAGTATCTTCAATAGCTTTAAGTTCGGAATTTTTTCCAAGCGTTCCTGTAATCCCAGATTTTTGAGCTGTGTAATGGTCGGATGGTGTTGCACAAAAACGACATTCATCTTCGAGGCAATCTTCTCAACGAGATCGACCACCATGCCCAGTCTGCGTCTCGAGAATATGTTTTCCATTCTGTGCACAGTGACCAAAGAGAAAGGAGAAGTATATCCATCTATCGGAGCGGGACGGGAGAGACTGTATTTCAGAGATTCCAGGGAAGTGTTTGCAGATAAAGGCACGCATCGAGCACCGAGTCCCATGCGCACGAGGTTCGAGAATGCCCAGGCCGTAGGGGCAAAGAGGATGTCGGAAAAACGCATCACCAAAAGCCTAATGGCCTCTTCAGGGAATGGCTCCCAGAGATCAAACGAGCGGAGGCCCGCTTCGATATGGGCGACTTTCAAGCCCGCCTGTTTGGCGAGGAACACCGCCATGATCGTTGATGCGGTATCGCCGTGGACGAGGCATATACCCGACTGCCCTAGGAAAACTTCCTCTTGGAGGAGGCGACGTTTTCTGCCCTTGGCTATTAGACTTCCTACCCATCGCATTCCCTGTGCGATGCTGGAGACATTTCGATCTTTGGCCAGAGCGATATGGGGGGCCTTTACGGCAAACTCAATGAGTAGATTCTGTGTAATCAGCGCATGCTGACCCAAATTGACCAAGTTGTAGGGAACGGCCCTTGCTTCCAAGGCTCGCATGATCGGAAACATTTTGATGAATTGAGCCTTGGTCCCGACCACCACGTGAATCATCACAAACCTCTCTGCTGGCAGTGTGCTGAAAGACCTTTGGAAGCCTCGGAACAAGGCACCTTGCCTTTTATTTGCAGAACTTTTCCCTCCTGTACCTCTTGGACGGCAACCTTTCGGGCGATGGAGCGGCTTTCCCTTCTTTCGAAGCGCATCTGGCTGATCTGCTCGGAGATGAGGCTCATCATGAAGATGACGATGCTGTTCGTGATCAGCACCGCACTCATGTTCGTGAAACGCCCGGCGGTGATGTAGGTGACGGCGTAATTGAGCAGGCCGAGGGCCATCATCGCGAAGCTGACCGGCAGAAACACCCGCATCGGCGAATAGAGGGTGCAGATGCGGATGATGATCATAAAGAAGCGGATGCCGTCGCGGAAGAGCTTAATCCCGCTCTTCCCTTTTTTCCGCGGCCGGGCCTGGATGGGAACGTACTTCAGGCTCCTGCCGGTGCGCAATACGCCTAGCGTGATCGTGGTCGGATAGGAATAGGTGTTCGGAAGAAGATAAAGGAACCCCTGCGCGACCTCGGCCTTGACGGCGCGGAAGCCCGAGGTCAGATCCTCGATCCGGAAACGGGCGACGTAGGAGCCGAGCCAATTGTAAATCTTGTTGCCGATCGCCCGCCCCAGGGAAGCCTGACCGGAGAGGGAGCGGGCACCGACGACCATGTCGTACTCGGGGAAGTGCTCGAGCAGTCGTTTCACGTCCTCGGGGTCATGCTGCCCGTCGGCGTCCATGAAAACGAGGATCTCCCCGCTCGCCACCCGGATCCCGCTCTTGATGGCCGCGCCGTTGCCGATGTTGTAGGGGTGGCGGTAGACGACCGCCCCGGCCTCACGGGCAACCCGGGCAGTGTCGTCGCAGGAGCCGTCGTCGATCACCAAGAGCTCAGCTTCCGGGAAAATCGTTTGCAGCCTTTGCACGAGAGGCCCGATATTCTCTGCTTCGTTATAAGCGGGTATAATGATGGATAGTTGTATCGATTTCATGTCATTTCTTTCTTTTTCGCCTTGCATTGATCCAATTCATATGGCAGCTGTATCGAGTACCGATGAATCCCTCACTGCATAGATCAAGTATGAAAGAATCAGATAGTGTTCAAAATTTCCAAAACAAAGAATCCATATTGAGCAAATAAAGTCCGCGTGTTCTCAGTAATGAATTCGTTTAATAATCGAACATCAGATGCATTCAATACCTCATGGAATACGATAGGCAGAATATCGTGCCGAACGAGGATATGAGAAAATCCTCTGGAAGAAAGAATGCTCGCCATTTCATGGGCAGACCTTGCCGACTTAAGCGCTTTTTCAAAGAAGGCGTCACCGAAAACGAGATGCCGGTCAGAGTAGTAGAGACGGTTACCCATGTACAGCCCGAGGATCATCGCGTCCTCCGGCAGGGCCGTGTTGATGAAGCGAAAGGCGGGATAATCCTTCCGATGCCGGGTGATGTAATCATCTCGGCCGACTTGGCCGGTCAAGTAATCGAGAGGACGCACGATTTCGAACTGGCGGACGATGTATAAACCGTTCGGTAAAAGCACCAATGTCAACAGAACGAGTGGCAGCGCGGCCAGCCACCTCGTTCTTCGGATTCTGATTAACCGCTCAAGGTGGTCGACCACTTTTTTCATACCGTATATGGAAAGGATCGCCAAAGGCGGCACGATGGGGCCGACATAGCGGATCCTCATATCGACGGTGAAGAAGGTATAGAGAAGGTAAAAGAGAGAAAAACCAGCCAAAACGATGCGCTCGATACGCTCTCTTGGCTCGAGCTTTCTCCAACCCCAGAAAACGATCAGAGAAAAGATAAAAAGACCCGGGTTCAAACGCCCGTCGAAGTACTTTGGATTGTCATCTTCCCCTTGGAAGAATATCCGAAATGGGATGGTGAAAGTCTCGAACGCAGTTTCTTCAAAAACAACCCTTCTTTCCACGAAGTGGTTAATGCCTTCGGAAGATTGCGCTGCAGCCGCTCCGAAGTCATCCTCTTCAGGTTGGGTTCCTCCAAATGCGTTAAAAGAGCGAAATACGCTGTGATACAGGGGATAGATTGGGTTACCTGTCCAGCGGACGTTTCGGATCATCCAAGGAGAGAAGACAGCCAGTGAAATGGAAGCAAAAGCCGCTGCCCAACAGGCCCCGCGAAACAGTGCGCCGCCCCCCACTAGACCGGATGATCTTATTACAAGAAAGATGACTATTGCGGACAAAAGGAAGAAAGTGATTAATCCGTTGTATTTCGTGCCCAGGGCAAGCCCGCAGGATACCGCGGATACGATCATCCAGCGCCACCTCATCCCGCTCTCCTCCCATCGGATGAGGGCGAGCAGGCTCGCCGTAGAAAAGAAAATCAATCCCAGGTCGACATACACGGTGATCGAGAGCTTGACAACGACGGGGAGTGACAGGAAGAATATCGCACCGGATAGGCCCCAGAAGCGGCTTTGCAGGCGCCGGACGAGATGGGAATAAATCAGGAAAGCAGTGAGCAGGCCGAAGGCAAAGTGGATGTACTTGGGGAGGATGTCGTTTCCGAAGAAGAGCGGAATGAGATAGAGGAGATCGAGATTCATGGGGTAGTAGGAAAATTCGATCTCGGGCAGTTCGACGATCCCGCCGTGTTTCAGATAGAGCTTGGGGACGGCCAGGTGGTGGGTGAGCGCATCGCGGTCGACCGGGGGTACCGCGGCCAAGATCCCGATGCCGAGGATCAGCGCCGCAAGCAAAAACCAGAGAACGGGCAAGCCTTTTCCGCTCATCGAAGGCCCCTCATCTCACGATATCCCGCAAAACTTTCTCCGGGATCATCCCCACATAGGTCCGGCCCTGGACCAGAAACGTGGGTGTGGCTTCTACGCCGACAGAGGCGGCGAGGGATAGGTCCGCTTTCAGCTTTTCGCGCACTTTCCGATCTTCCAAGGCTCCAGCGAGATCCTCGAGGGCAAACCCCGTCCGGGCGGAGATTTCGTGCAGATCGATCTCTCCCCGGGATTCGCTCAGCGCATAGAGGAGATCGTTCATTTTCCAGAAGCCCCCCTGCTCCGCCGCGTAGATCGAAAGCATCGCCAGCCTGCCCGCGCCGATGTGAAACGGGGTCTGAACCGCCGGGTTCACCTCGTGGTCCATGGGGTAATGCACATGGACGAGACGGATTTTCTCGGGATAACGCTCCACCAGCCGCCGCAGATGAAAGTGCATTTTGCGGCATTGAAAGCAGAGATAGTCGGCAAACTCGACGATCTCGATGGCCGGGTCGGTCGCCCCGATCCAAGGATGGCCCTCGGCGGTAATGCCGTTGGGCAGCGTGGTCGAAAGCGGCACATGCTGAATCTCCCAATACGCCGGATAGACAAGTTTGAGGGCCAACACCGCCGCAACCACCGCCCCTAACAGAGTCCGTCCGGCCTTCGTTCGAACCAATCGAAGCAAATCAAATGCCAAAGCCGCGCGATAAGAAGGGGGTCTCCACCGGCGATAAAGAGCCCAGGACCATCCCAGGAGCGCGAAATTGACGACATAGAGCCCCATGCAGAGAAGGCAGTAGCTTCCGATGACGAAAGAGGAAATCCCGGCAAGAAACAGGCTGTAGCCGACAAATCCTGCTGCAACGGCGAAGGAGAGTGCCGGCAGACCGGTGGTCGCATGCGATCGATCGAGGCGGATCAGAACGAATCCCAAAAAGACGAAATATCCAAGAAGGGCCCAGGCGGCGACCGGGACTCCCAGGAGAAGCGCCCAGGGAGATTGCGAAACGGTCTCACAGTTCAGGGATTGAGAGATGGCGCAGAAACTCTCATAGCCGGGGTCGGTGAAAACTTGGTAATGGCTGATGACGAGGGAAAGAGAGATGCCTGCTCCCCCAAGCGCGGTGAACGCCGCCCCGCGGGTCAAACATGAAGCCGGCAGCTGCTGGCTGCTCTCCTCCAAGGTCAACGGCTGAGCGTTCATGGCGCTTGCTGTAATTGTTCCGAGCGGTTCGTTGAGGCGAACAGGCAGAACATGGATTCATCGAACACCGGGAGAAGCGCCGTATCGGCGAGGCGTATATTGCGTTGCAGATCGTTCAGCCGCTTTTCCATTTCGTCCGCCGACATTTTCGGTAAGAGGACAGATTTTTGATTGATTCTGTCTTCGTCTTCTATGGTGTCCCCCATTGCGACTATAAGCCACAGGCTGGCAACAAAACCGAAGTCCGGGTGATTGAGCAAGGGAACAAGAATTGTCTGGGCTGTGGCGGCATCACCCGCCAGAGCATGGAAGGCACCGATGTTCAGCTTGGCGGGAGTGTAATCGGGTCCGGCTTCCAGGGCCCTTTCAAAATCTTCAAGAGCGCTTTTTGGATCGTTGGTCTCAAATCGGATTTTTCCTCTCAAATTGAGAACTTGTGCATTCCGTGGATCCTTTTCCAATATTCCGTCCAGCTGTTCGATGGCCTCGCGATTTTGGCCGTTGCGGAAGAGAGCGAGCGATAGCCGAATGCGAGCATCGAGGAAATCGGGGGAACGCTCAGCAGCCCGCTTCCAGTATTCAGCTGCATCCTTATAATTCCCGGTGGCATAGTAGAGTGCAGCCACGTTATTCAACATTTCCGATGCAAACCAACGATTTGGATGCTCCGCTTCGAGTGCCTTTGTATACAGTCTTAAGGCCAAAGGAAAGCCGGAAGGGTTCTCTGAGCAGATGAGCGCAAGGTAGGCCATAGCCCTACCTGAGCGCGGAGCTTTCTGAAATGCATCCCACCAGAGGGATGCTGGCGTTGCCCAAGCGAGGTTGCGTGCATAGGCAGCCGCCCCCAACGCGACAACGAGAAGGACGGGAGCAATACGAATTATAGGGTATAATGGGATGTTTTTCTTCTTGAAAAGGTTTATTCCTTTAAGGAGGATAGAAGCCGGGGTGAGAAAAAGAAACATCGAAGGAATGTAATTCCTATGTTCAAATACCATCTCCAAGGGAAGGAAAGTCGACTCAACCGCTTGATTGAGAAAATAATAGAGGACTCCAAAGGAGAATAAAGGATAGCGGACTCTTGCTCTCCAGGCCAAAGTGATAAGAAACAAAATCCCGGCCAGTGCGGGTGCTGTGCTCCAGGGGTCAAGAAAAGATTTGGATACTGGAAAATCATGCTCAAGAGAGAAGCGCCAGGGCATTGGCCAGGCGATCAAGCTAAGGTAAAACCAGAGAACTCGTGGCTGTGTGAGAAGCCTCTCGGTGAGCGTGAAGTACCTCTCTTCATAATTTAAAAGCAAATGCAAATTTCCCGCAGTTAAAAGACAAAATGCGCCTCCTACAAGAAGGAGGCCTCCACTCCAAACAAGAATCAATTTTCGTCCCGGTAAAATTGCCCGCCAATTTCCTTTTTTGAAGAACAAGATTTCGATCAAAAGAATGGATATGGGTAAAAGGATCGCATTTTCCTTTGAGGCAATCGCGAGCAGAAATGACAATAGGCAGCCGCTCCACCAGCCCATTTGAAAAGCACTGTCATTTGCCCCCCTCGCACGAAGAAAACAATAAATCCCAAGCAGATAAAATAGTCCGGCAAGGACTGTCATCCTTTGGACGACATAGGTGACCGACTGGGTCTGGATCGGGTGCCCCGCCCAGAGAAGTGCTGCAAAAAGGGCTATGTAGTTGGAGGCTGAATCTTTGCCCCCACCCCGTACTCTCAAAAGGAATATCTGGGTACGATAGAGAACAAAGGCCGCCATAGCATGAATCAGGGTGTTTAGAAGGTGATAGCTCCACGGGTTCTCCCCCCCAACAGCTCGGTTGAGTGCAAAGCTCAGGCGAGCTAATGGCCGGTCGAGCCTATCGTTTGCTATGATGGCTCGAATCGTTTTCGTCAAACCTCCGACCTCGTCCACTAACCGCTGGGCCGGATTTAAGACGATGTTGTAATAATCATCGAGAATCCATTGAGACTGAAAAGTGTTTGAGTAGACGAGGAATACAAAAATAATGAATACCCACAAATAGTTATTATATAGAAACGGCCGCAGAGCCCGAATAAAATTTGCAGCATTCAAATTTTCAAAATATTTTTGCATAGCACCAGATCTTGTATGCAAGAACAATACCGAAGAGTTGCTGCGCTTCGCCACAGAAAATCACAGGAAGATGAAAAAGAATGGGCAGGGAGCCTTGAAACGCTCCCTGCCCATTCTTGATCGATAAATGACAGCTGATTTCTGATTACTGTCGCCACCCGCTAGCAGCGGAGGTTCCAAAGTAGGTGACATAGTACTTCGCGGTCTGAGAGGTACGAGGGCATTTTCCACTGGAATCCCAGACAGTAATCTTGTAAGCACTGTTAGCGGGAGAAGAGGCGGCTATCTGATAGGTATTGCCGGGGTTTAATGTTGGCCGATCTGCAGAACCATCAAGTCCGGTCTTGCTTACGGTGATATTGCCCGGCTCGGAGAAATACGATGCGATGGCCGCCTGAACCGCCGTGGCATCCGACTCGGCGCGGGAGCAGTACGCCTTGTTGCGGTAGCTGATGAAGTTCGGGATGGCGATCGCCGCCAGAATACCGATGATGGCGATGACGATCATAAGTTCGATGAGCGTGAAACCTTTCTGATTGCGCATTTCTTTTCTCCTCTCCTGTTGTTGTTTGAATCGGGTTTGGGTTGCCGGTTGATCTTTCCCTGACTCGTTTCTCCTATCGGTCGATTGCCTTCAGACTTGAATCTCTTTTTCCCCTCCCTTTCCGATCATCGCCCGTGTTGCTCTTCAGTTACCCTCCGACCCTTCGTGCCCCGGATTAAGCAACCGGCGTGCCAGAACAGGCCAATGGACCCTGGCACAGATTCAACATTTTGATACTATTCACTTTTATATTTCACCTGATTTCGCCATGCCGAGAGGAGAACGACCCTAACCCTGTCCTGATCGGACAATTTGCGGCAAGGGGAATGACAAATTTTGTCAAACCAGGGTTTATTCGAGGCCGAGCTTTTCGAGCCGGTAGCGGATGGAGCGGAGACTGATGCCGAGCAGTTCGGCGGCGCGGTTTTTGTTTCCGTTTGCGACCTCAAGCGCTTTTTTCAGGTAGGCGCGCTCGATTTCCTCCAAAATCGCATCGAGCGCGACCCCCTTGACGACTTCGTCTAAATCGAAACGGCGGTCCTTGATGCCCTCGATCCAGCGGCGCTTGTGGACGGAAAGAGCCAGGCTGTCGGGAAGGATGATGTTGGTCGAAGAGAGCGCAACCGAGCGCTCCATGAGGTTTTCGAGCTCGCGCACGTTCCCGGGGAAATCGTATTTCAGGAGCATGTCGAGCGCGTAGGAGGAGAGCTTACGGATCTCTTTTCCCATCTCGCGGGCGTATTTTTCGAGGAAGTGCTGCGCCAGCGGCCGGATGTCCGCTTTCCGCTCCCGCAGGGGCGGCACCTTGATCTCGATCACGTTGATCCGATAAAAAAGATCCTCCCGGAAATTGCCGGCGATCACTTCCTTGTCGAGCTGCTTGTTGGTGGCCGAGATGATGCGGATGTCGACGGCCACATCCTCCGCCCCCCCCACGGGCCGGATCACCCGCTCCTGAAGGGCGCGAAGCAACTTCACCTGGATGGGAAGGCTCAACTCACCGATTTCATCTAAAAATATCGTTCCCCGGTGCGCTTCCTGGAAAAAACCGGCCTTGTCCTGGGTCGCTCCCGTGAAGGCGCCCTTTTTGTGCCCGAAGAGCTCGCTTTCCATGAGCGTTTCCGGAATGCCGCCGCAGTTGATGGCGACGAAGGGCTTGTCGCGGCGGTCG
>CAZQUP010000001.1:53587-56651 GCA_964596545.1 uncultured Desulfatibacillum sp.
TCATCGTGGATCGCACGCGCGATCAGCTCCTTGCCGGTCCCACTTTCCCCGGTGATGAGGACGTTCGAGCGCGTCCGCGCGACTTGAGCGATCATCCGGTAGATGTGCTGCATCGCGGGGCTGACGCCCACGATCTTCCCGAAATGAAGGCTGCGGCGAAGTTCCCCCTTTAACGTCTCCTTCTCCTTTTCGACCGTACGCAGCTCGAGCGCCTTTTCCACGGTCTCGAGGAGCTCGTCCTTGTTGAAAGGTTTGGGAACGTAGTCGTAGGCCCCGAGGTTCATGGCTTCGACCGCGGTCTCGGTCGAGGCGTAGGCCGAGATCATGATCACCACGGCTCCGGGGTGAAGTTCCCGGGCGGCCTTCAAGACTTCGAGCCCGGAGATATCGCCCAGGCGGATGTCGCAAAGGAGCAGATCGAAGCCCAGCTTCTTGAGGGTGGATACGGCTTCCCGGCCTCCGGAGGCGGTCTCGACTTGATAGCCCTCGCGGCTGAGCATGTAGCTCAAAAGCTCGCGCATGCTGAGATCGTCGTCGACGACGAGAATGGCCGCCTTTGCCGCGCTCATTTTCCGCAGGAAGGCTCCTTGCCGTATTGGTAGACGATCCGCCCGCCGACGATCGTCGCTGCCGCCCGCCCGTATCCCGGCATGCCGATGAATGGGGTGTTCCGGCTCTTCGAGCGGATCAAGTCCTCGGCTATCACAAACCGTGCCTGCCGGTCGATGATTGTAAGATCGGCGCTATACCCCTCAATTATTCCATAATTTTTATTCAATATACGCAATGGGTTAATAGACATTTTTTCAATTAGAACTTCAATGGAAAGAAGCTTTTCTTCAACCAGGCCGAGGCTCAAGGCAAGCGCGGTTTCGAGCCCGATCACGCCGTTTGGCGCTTCGCGCAGCCCCGCAGCCTTTTCGGCCGGAGCATGGGGTGCATGGTCGGTGGCGATCACATCGATGGTTCCGTCGGCCAGTCCCTCGCGCACGGCCTCGCGATCCCGTGGGCTGCGAAGCGGGGGGTTCATCTTAGCGTTCGCCCCGTGCCGGCGGACGTCCTCTTCGGTCAAAAGAAAATAATGCGGGGCCGTCTCGGCCGTGACGCGCACCCCCCGGGATTTCGCCTCGCGGATCGCGCGCACCGACTCAGCCGTGCTCACGTGGGCGATGTGTACCGGAGCGCCGGTCAGCTCGCTTAAGGCGATGTCGCGCAACACCATGATACTCTCGCAGGCGTTGGGGATCCCCCGAACCCCAAGCTTCGCGGCTGTCGGCCCCTCGTTCATGATCCCTTCTTCTGCAAGATAAGGGTCTTCGCAGTGGGCGATCACCGGAAGACCGAGTTCCGCCCCGATTTCAAGGGCACGCCGCATGAGCCGCGAGTCGACAAGCGGCCGGCCGTCGTCGGAAAGAGCGGCCGCTCCGGCGGCTTTCAGCGCCGCGTAATCGCAGAGTTCGCGTCCCTCGAGCCCTTTTGTCACCGCGGCTGCGGGGTAGACCCGGGCGAGCCCCACTTGTTCGGCGCGGGAGAGAATATAGCGCGTCACCTCCGGATCGTCGTTCACGGGCTTTGTGTTCGCCATGCAGCACACCGCCGTAAAGCCCCCGCTCACGGCGGCACGGCAACCGCTCGCGATTGTCTCCTTGTGCTCGAAGCCCGGCTCGCGAAGGTGAACATGGAGGTCGACCAGGCCGGGAGTGACGATTTTCTGGCGGGCGTCAAGAATTCGATACGGGGGGGCGGTGTCCTCAGAGGGGGACAGCCCCGTCCCATCGCCTCGATGAACGGCGGCGATCCGGCCGTCGACGATCCGGATTTCGCCCGGGCCCACGTAACGGCCGGGGTCGACGATCGTCCCCCCGACGATGCGGATCCTCATGGGGCTCCCGCCCCTTCAGCGAAGGAGGTTCGCGAGGCGTCCCCAGCGGATGCGGAAGCCTTCGCTGTCCCAGGACCAGTAGATGATGAACGCCTTGCCGCTTACATCCCGAAGCGGCACGAACCCCCAGAAGCGGCTGTCGAAGCTTTCGTCGCGGTTGTCGCCCATAACGAAGAGATGCCCGGCGGGAACGCTGACCGGCCCCAGGTTGTCCCGCGGCCGCAACGTCCCCGGCATGATGTGCGGATCGGTGAAGACGCCGACGTCGTGATTGAGCCGCTGGTGGTTCACAAAGATGACCTTGTCGCGGATTTCGACGACGTCTCCGGGAATTCCGATCACGCGTTTGATGAAGTCCTTGCGGGGGTCGAGCGGGTACTTGAACACGACGATGTCGCCCCGCTCCGGGGATCCCACGGGCAATAACACCATGTTCAGGTACGGGATTTTCACGCCGTAGGCGAACTTGTTGACGAGGATGAGGTCGCCGATCTGCAGCGTCGGCTTCATCGAGCCCGAGGGGATCTTGAAAGCCTGGACGACGAAGGTGCGGATGAAAAGGGCGATCAAAACGGCGATGAAAATCGCCTCGGCGTTTTCGCGGAAGCGGCTGCGCCGCAGCGCGGAAGGCTCTTTGGGGGGAGCGGAGGAGGATTTCAAGGCTTGCGCATCACCTTTCACAGTGCAATTCCAAGGGCAGGCCCGTGATCAGCTTCCGGGATTCTCAAGCAGCACCCGGCCAAGCTGTAAGGCCAGGTTGGCGTAGACACCAGCCGTTACGTCATCGAGCACGATCCCCCACCCGCCGGGGAGCCGGCGCTCGATCAGACGCGCGGGCCAGGGTTTTAGCACATCGAGCGCTCGAAACAAAAGAAAACCGGCAACCATGCCCCCGAAGGAAAAAGGCGTTCCGGCGAGCGTAACGAGCATCCCCGCCACTTCGTCGATCACGATTCCGGGGGCGTCCTTCCGCCCCAAGGCCGACTCGGCGCACCCGGCGATCCACACCGCCGGCAGCACGAAGCCCGCCGCCGCCGCCAAAGAGCCGGCCTCCCCCAAAAACGAGATTCCGTAGCAGGCCGGAACAGCAAGAAGGGACCCGAAGGTCCCCGGTGCGAACGGCAGGCGCCCTACCCCCAGCCCCGAGGCCAGGAAAACCGCAAGGCGCTCCGAAACACGCAT
>CAZQUP010000001.1:56733-141449 GCA_964596545.1 uncultured Desulfatibacillum sp.
TTCGCGAAGCAGGGTCTCGTAGACCTCCCGCAACGGGATCCCGCGGGAGCGCGCAATTTGGCGGCAGGCCTCGTACTCGGGAACCAGGCGCTTGGCTCCCTGCGGGGAGACGATTTGCTTCATCGGGACCTGCCCGAATGAGGAGACGAAGGAGACGATCTCTCGGCGCAGCACCAGGCGCTCGACCGTCTCGAGCCGAACCCCTAGGGTTGTGCACTCCTCCAAAAGAAGGCGGGCGATGCGGCCTTGGTGTTCCGGCCGGCAGAGAACCTGGATCAGCGTGCCGGGTCGGTTTTTTTTCATCTGGGCCGGGATCCAGAGCACATCGAGGGCGTTTTCCGCAAAGAGCCGCTCCATGAGGTAGCCGAACCACTCGGGGTTCATGTCGTCCACCGCGGATTCGAGGACCGCCACTGGGTCGCAGAGAACCCCCTCACCCGCCGCAAGCCCCGTCTCAAGCGGCTCGCCCAAAACCAGCCGCAAAAAATTGGGCCCGGGATTGAGCCGGAGGCTTCCCGCCCCGTAGCCCGTACCCCGCAAGACCATCGACGGCAAAGGCCCGAAACCGGAACTCAGCGAAGCCACGATCGCCGCTCCCGTGGGGGTGGTGAGCTCGGCCTCGATATCCACCCCGTAGGTCGGCACCCCTTCGAGGATCTTCTGGGTCGCGGGCGCCGGGATCGGGATGCGGCCGTGACTGCAGGAAACAAATCCCCGGCCGTTCGGGATCGGCGAGGCATAGACCGCCTTCACTTCCAAGTATTCGAGGCCGAGCGCGCACCCCACCACATCCACCAGCGCATCCACGGCGCCGACCTCGTGAAAGTGGACCTCCTCCGGGGTGCAGCCGTGAACGGCGGCCTCGGCCACCGCAAGTCGGCGGAAAATCGCCATCGCCCTCTGCCGGACGACCTCCGCATAGGGAGCGGCGGCGATGAGCTCGCGGAGCTCGCCGAAACGACGGTGCGGAGGGGCGGGATCGATCACCCGGACCTCGATGCGCCGGCCCCGGATTCCGTTTTCGGTCACCGCCTGCTCTTGGATCTCGAAGCCGTCGACCGGAAGAGCGCCAAGCCTCTCCCTCAGCCAGTCCAGAGGCACGCCGAGATCGACGAGCGCCCCGAGGGTCATGTCCCCGCTCACACCGGAAAAACAGTCGAAGTAAAGGATCCTGTCCATCCCCTTTATTTTCCCCTGCGCCGTTTGATTGACAAATCGGCGTCCAGCGCTAAAATAGCACCCAGATCGCGGAAGTGCGCAGCGTTCTGGTGAAGCTCCCGGACTTCAAATCCGGTGTGGGGCGCTAACAACGTCCCGGGTGGGTTCGATTCCCATGCACTTCCGCCATGTTTTTGTGACCTCAGCTACCCCACCCGAGTTTTCTATCCAGAAACCACCCAAAACGCAAAGGCGATAACCGCCGCCCCTGATGAGTCCGGATTCCCGGTCGGCCGGCCATGCCGAAGGGCGTTCCCGCTCGTAATCTCGTGCCCGGTCGCAAACCCCAGAAGCTTCCGCTGAAAGATGTCCACAATGATGCCTATCGGATACCGGCGGTTCCATTCTCAGGTTTTCACTGCGCCTGTCTTCCGACCGGACGACTGGAGACGGCGACCGGACTCTAAACCTTGATTAATTCTTGTTTTTCAAGTCTGCCCAACCGCTTTCAAACATAGCGGCAAGCTGCGCTCCATTCGCATTCCATCAGGTTGATAGGCTCGATGCTTTCCCTGGGAGCCCGCTGAGGAGGCCCATTTGGAGAAACGCTACCCAGGCGTTCAGGAGAATGAGTCACTGCTTGTTTAATTTTCTATGTAACGGCAACCAGCACCCGATTGCCGGTCTATTTGGGTGTCGTTGCTTTTTTGACCTGTTTCGAATAGAATCAAAAATAGAAGACGGAGATTCGGTGCGTTTTCGCAATTGGCTTGCTACAACAGTTCTATCCCAGGAAGGTGGATACTCTCCTCATGCTTAGCGCGCGACTATCCGCCCAGAGGCAAAGACGCCATGGTTACAAGTTGCGGAAAGAAAAATGCCGTTTCACGGGGTGCCGACAATTCCTCCCCTAACCCTGTTACGTTCTCCACCGACACCTGCGGTATCCCCTCCTCAATTCTGGATTTGCTCTCAGCCCACATCGCCGTTCTAGACATCCAAGGAACAATTATTTACGTCAACCGGGCGTGGAGAAAATTTGCCGAAGCGAACCACCCCGATCCCGATTCTGTGTGTTCAGGGGCAAACTACTTTGAAGTATGCAAGCGGGCCCGGGGGGAGGATGCGTCTCATGCCCAAAAGACCCTCGAGGCGCTCCAGGACCTCCTGAACGGCAAAAGAAAAAGCTTCTCGATCGAATACCCTTGCCATTCCCCTGAGGAAAGACGATGGTTTTCCGCCAATTTCATGGCCTGCTACGAAAATGAAGAATTAAGGCTCGTGACCGCTCACGAACTCATTACGGAAAAAGTGATCGCCCGTGAAAAACTTCAAGCCGAAGCCCAAGAATACCGTCTGATGTTTGACGAAGCGGGCGATGGCATCATTATTCGAGACGAAACAGGAAAGATTCTTAAGGCCAACAGCATCGTCCAAGAAATTTTCGGCTATAGCCTCGAGGAGCTCTCCCATCTCAAAACGTCAGATCTCCTTCATCCTTACGATCTACAAGCGTTTCCTATTGAAGAGATCAACCGCCGCTGCCGGGCCGGGGAGACGATTAGGCTCGAACGGCGCTCGATCAAAAAAGACGGCAGCTCGATTTTCGTTCAGCTTACGATCCGCCTCATCAATCCGGAACGGGGGCTTTTCCAAATCCTGATTCGGGACATCAGCGACAAAAAGCGCACGGAGAAGGAACTTCAACGGCATGCGGAGATCCTGCAGGCCGCGTTCGACAACTTGCCAGCGATTATCTTTCTCCTTGACCCCGTGGGAAGGTTGATTTTGGCAAATCGAGCCTGGGAGACATCCCTTGAGTTGCCGCGGGACGAAATCGGCGGTTTTCGGGAAAAAATCTGCGAGAATCTCTTCCCGGAGGATGCGGATAGACGGAGATTCTTAGATCTATTGTCCCAGGCCTCTGGAGAATGGGTTGATTTCCGAGCGAGGACGAAAAGCGGTCGAATCCTTGATACCATCTGGGCCTCCATTCGCCTGACCGATGGAAGCACTATTGGGATCGGCCAAGACATCACAGCGAGAAAACAAGCCGAAGAATCTCTTAAAAACGAGCACCTGAAACTGCAGCGTATGGAGGCCGAGCTGCGCCTCGCCCAAAAACTGGAAGCCGTCGGACAGCTGGCTGCCGGCATCGCCCATGAGATTAACACGCCGATGCAGTTTGTCGGCGACAGCGTTCAGTTTCTGCAATCAGCTTTCGCGGACCTGATGGCCCTTTTTGCCGAATACCGATCCTTAGCGGAAATTGTTCGCGGCATCGACCCTCAAAACGACCGTATCCAGGATCTAAAAAATCGGGAAGAGGAGCTCGACCTGGCTTACCTTCAGGGCCAGATTCCCCGTGCCTTGGAGAGAAGCAACGAGGGGATCAAGCGAGTAACGACCATCGTGCGGGCGATGCGGGAATTCGCCCACCCCAACCAAAAGGAGAAAGAGTTAGGCGACATCAACAGGATTCTACAGAACGTTCTTACCGTCTCGCACAACGAATACAAATACGTGGCCGAGGTCGAAACCGATTTCGATGACCGTCTCCCCCCCGTGATGTGCCATGTCGGGGAGATCGGCCAAGTCTTTCTCAACTTGATTGTGAACGCCGCTCACGCCATCGGTGATGTAGTTGCGGGTACAGACCGCAAAGGGCTGATCCGCGTCAGAACCCGTTCAAAGGGCGATAACGTCCTGATCGAATTCGAAGATACCGGTACCGGCATCCCGAAGGAAATCCACCAGCGGATTTTCGATCCGTTCTTCACAACCAAACCGGTGGGTAAAGGAACCGGACAAGGGCTGTCTATCGCGTGTTCGATCGTCGTGGACAAACACGGCGGCAAGATCGCTTTCGAATCCGAGGTCGGCCGCGGCACGGTATTCCGCATCGAACTTCCCGGCGGGGAGAGAGGGGGATAGCGATGGCGGACGAAAAAAAACGCATTCTTTTCGTGGACGACGAGCCCAGAGTCCTCGAAGCGCTGAGGGATCTGTTGCGCCGTTACCGGAACAACTGGGACATGGTCTTCGTCACCAGCGGTGAGCAGGCGCTCGTTGAGACCGAAAGGAGCCACTTCGACGTCGTAGTCTCCGACATGCGCATGCCCCAGATGGACGGTGCTGAACTTCTCCATCGTCTCCAGAAAACAAAACCTCATATCGTCCGGATCATTCTTTCCGGCTACTCGGAAGTCGAGGCCGCCATGCGTGCGGTCCCTGTAGCGCACCAGTTCTTGGCAAAGCCGGTTGAGCCTCGAAAACTGGAGAGCGTGATCGAAAGGGCCTGCAACCTTCAGGCCCTCCTTCAAAATGAGGAGATCCGCTCTTTGGCCAGCAAGCTGAACAACCTGCCCTCGGTCCCTAAACTCTACGCCGATCTGAACCGCCTTCTCGCCGGAGATAACGTTAGTAGCGAACAGGTGGCCCGGCTTGTGGAACAGGATCCCGCAATGTGCGCCAAAATCCTGCAGCTCGTAAACAGCTCGTTTTTCGGGTTCCCGCAAAAATAAGGAGCATACAAAGCGCAATTGCTTATATCGGAACCAACATGTTGAAAAATTTGGCTTTATCTGTAGGGATTTTCAGGCCGGGCAAGGCCCACGCACCACCGGTTGTCTTCTTGGAATCCCTGCAAGCCCACTCCATGTTTGTGGCATCCCTGAGCATGAAGCTGCTGCAAAAGAATGACGATATCAAGGCCGAAGATGCTTTCATCGCTGGGATTCTGCACGATCTGGGGAAACTGGTTCTGGCCGTAGAGCTTAGAGAAGAGTACGCATTACTTTTGAAAGATGATAAAACTTCGAGGGTTTCGCTTTCTGATGCAGAGAGAGAGATCTTTCGTGTGTCGCACGCAGAAATAGGAGCCTACGTACTCGGTATTTGGGGACTCCCTTACCCGATCGTTGAAGCGGTAGCCTATCATCATTCTCCGTCTTCGATTGCGCAAGAAGGAAGGAATCTCCTCGAAGCGGTTTTCGTCGCCAATTGCCTTTTCTATGAAACCGCCGGCAAAAACCCGGAGAAGGTCAAGTTTTATTCAAACCAACTGCAGGCCTACCTTGAGGCGATGAACTGTAAAGAATTTTACCAAAACTGGAAATTCGTGGCCGATCAAATTGCGACGGCGATTTCTCCGTAAGGCGCACCCGATGAAAACTTCTTTGGTTAAAATCCTTTGTGTCGACGATGAACCCATGATCCTGGAAAGCCTCGAGTCGGTTCTCCGGAGAAAGTACAGCGTCTTCACCGCGAAAAGCGCCAGTGAAGGCCTTGCCCTCGTCCAAGAGAAAGGGCCATTTGCGGTGATTTTGTCGGACATGCGCATGCCCGGCATGGACGGTGCCAAATTTCTCGCCAAGGCGAGAGAACTCGCTCCCGACACCGTAAGAATGCTTCTTACCGGATACGCGGAGATGTCCGCCGCCATCGCGGCGGTAAACGAAGGGCAGATCTTCCGCTTCTTGACCAAGCCTTGCCCGCAGGTGCTTCTTTTCTCCGCCATCCGGGATGCCGTTCAGCAGCACGAACTCATCACGGCGCAGAAGGTTCTTCTCGAACAGACTCTTCGAGGAAGCATCCAGGCCCTCATTGATATTCTTTCCCTGTCCAACCCAAGGGTCTTCGGTCTGGCGACGGCCATTCGCGAGTCGGTTCGAGAAATGGCCTTGGGGGTAGGTTTGGAAGAATTGTGGGCGGTCGAAGTCGCTGCGATGCTCTATCACATCGGCTACATGATCCTTGTGCCGGAGATCGCGGAAAAAGTCCACAGCGGAGAAAAGCTCGAGCCCGCCGAGGAAGAAAAGGTAAAGATGCTTCCCAAAATCACCGAGCAACTCCTGGAGGACATTCCCAGGTTGGAACCGGTGCGAAGCATCATCCGCAACCAGTCCAGGCCGCGCGCTGCAACAGCGAAATTGAACCGGAACGACGCTGTAGAAGTCGGAACCGAGGGGTTGCGTATAGCACTCGCCTTCGATCAACTCATCAAAAGCGGCATGTCCGAAGATTCAGCCCTGTCGCTGATGAAGAGCCGCAACACAGCCTACGACCCGGAACTTTTAGATGTCTTCTGTTCCCAGAAAAATCTTCAGTCGGGCCTCAGGAACCTGAAAGAGATAAAAATCGCCGAAATCAAGGCGGGAATGATCCTGAACGAGGATCTGAAGTTACGAGGCGGAACGCTTCTCGCCCCTAAAGGATATACGGTCACCCAAGGCTTTATCGAAAGGATACGAGGGTTTCCAGCCGATTCGGTGAAGGAGCCGATTTGCGTGGTCGTCGAGACCAAAGAGCTGTAATCTCGCGCGCGAACCTTTGAGCTCGCTGCAAAAAGCGATGAGACAAAGCCCTCCTTTCGTCGATCTCCGCTTCACCCGCGAATCCGACCTCTCGACCGCCCCCCCCACTTCCCGCCCGGAAACTCCCCCGCGGCTCAGGCACCGTCCTCTTCGTCGACGACGAACCGGCCCTGGTGGAACTCGGCCGCCACATGCTTAAACACCTGGGCTACACCCCCGAGCCCCGAACCTCCCCTCTCGAGGCCCTGGCCGCCTTCCGCGCCAACCCGGAAAAATTCACCGCCGTCGTCACCGACATGACCATGCCCCACATGAACGGCATGAGCCTGGCCAAAGAAATCCTCCAAATCCGCCCCCACACCCCCATCGTCCTCTGCACCGGCTTCTCCGATAAAACCAACGAAGAAAAAGCCCGCGAGCGGGGCATCCAGGCCTTCCTCTATAAGCCCCTGACGCTTGCGGACCTTGCAGGAGCTTTAAACCCAACTTTACGCCCGGCGTAGGGGGGGATTTTTCGACTAGTCGGATCTCTTTGCCGGGGTAGGGGCGGATTCGATTCCCATGCACTTCCGCCGCACTTCCGCTAGGTTTATTCCCGCCGCCGGCTTCCCTCTTCGCCCGAGAGCCCCTCGAGAAAGGCGCGCACGGTTTCGCCCAGGACCGCGTGATTGTAGCCGCCCTCGAGGAGCGCAAAACAGCCCGCACCGAGCCGTCTCGCCGTCTCATGGACCATCCGGCCGATCTGCCGGTAATCCTCGGTCGAAAGCAGCCCGCCCCAGTCTTCGAGGTGGTTGTCGAAACCCGCCGAAACGCCGATCACCTCCGCCTCCACGCGGGCAAGGGAACGTTCGATTTCCTCGAGATACGACCCGCGGTCGACGGCAGCCGGGTTGTGGATGGAGACCCCCGGCCGGTAGCCGAGAATGTTCTCCGTCCCGTCTCCATAGTGCAAATCGAAGTCGAGGATGTGGACCCGCCGAACGAGTCCGCGGGCGGCAAGCGCCGTCACGGCGACGGCCATGTTGTTGAAAAAGCAGAAGCCCCAGCAGGAGTCGCGCGAGGCGTGGTGACCGGGCGGCCGAATGGCGGCGAAACAGGGCTCTTGCATTCCGATTTCGGCCGCACGGATCGCCCCGCCCGCGGACAGAGCGGCGATCTCGTAAAGACCGAGCCGACGGATGTTTTCAAGATGGGCTGCGCTGTGGGCGCGCAACAGATCGGCCTCCCCGGCCGGCTCGGGTGCGATCCACGCGACTCCCGGCCCGAGAGCCGCGATAGCGGCCTCCATTCTCCCCGGGGCGGACGCGGGGTCGGAGGCATAGACCGCATGAAACGCGGGGTGAAAGACGACCTTCATGAGCCCACTCCTTTCAGCAGCGCTTCTCCAGACGGGCCACGGCCTCGATGTGGAAGGTGTGCGGAAAGAGATCGACGGGCTGGACTTCGAGGACCTCGTATCCTTCCTGCAGCAGGGCAAGATCACGGGCGAGCGTCGTCGGATTGCAGGAGACATAGACGATTCGCTGCGGGGCAAGCCGCAAAACTTCGCGCACCACCTCTTTGGCCATGCCCGCGCGCGGCGGGTCGGCGATCACCACTGCGGGGTTCTCCTCCAGCGCGGCAAGGCCCTCGAGGATATCCCCCTCATGAAAGCGGCAGTTTTCGATGCCGTTCAGTCGGCAGTTGCGCACGGCGTCTTCGACGGCGCTGGCAACGATTTCGATCCCCACGATCCGGCGGCAGCGCTCGGCGAGAAAGACGGGGATCGTTCCCGTTCCGCTGTAGAGATCGACCACGGTCTCCCCGCCTTCCAGGTTCGCGAAGTCGCGCACCGTCTCGTAGAGCCGCTCGGCGCCGCGCGTGTTGGTCTGAAAAAAGGAGTTCGCCGAAATCTCAAAAACGAAGCGGCCGATGCATTCGCGCAGCGCGCGCTCTCCGCACAGGGGGTGCTCGATCTCGCCGACCGCGATCCCCGCCCGACGCGCGGTGACGTTGTTCACCACGGAGACGATTTCGGGGAAAGTTTCGACGAGCCTTTCGGCGACTCCAGAAAGAAGCGGCGGATCCGCCGCGGCGGTGACGAGATTCACCATCCAGGCGCCGGAGCAAACCGCGTTTCGCAGAACGGCGAAGCGCCAGAAGCCTTCATGGCTTTTCAGCCCGTAAGGCGGCCTGCCCGAAGCCAGAATCAGACGGCGGATCTCCTCCAGGATCCGGTTTCCCGTATCGGGCTGAAGCAGACAGGCCTCGGTGTCGAGCACCTTGTCGAAGGTCCCCGGAACATGCAGCCCCAAGGCGAAGCGGCGATCGAGATCCGGGTTGTCCATTTCCCCCGGCAGAAGCCAGCGACGGTCGCTGCAGGTGAACTCCATCTTGTTGCGGTAAGCGAATACGGAGGGAGAGGCGATCGCGGGGTGAACCGGAACCCCTTGCAACCCCCCGATGTGGGCCAGCGACTCGACCACGTAGCGCCGTTTGTATTCGAGCTGTTTCCCGTAAGCGAGAAACTGCCAGGTGCAGCCCCCGCAGACCCCGCTGTAGCGGCAGGGCGCGGCGATGCGATCCGGGGAGGGGGCGAGCAACTCGAGCAGGCGGGCCTCGGCAAAGGATTTCCTCCGTCGCATGATCGCCAGCCGCACCCGGTCGCCCGGAACGGCCCCGTCGACAAAGACCGCCAGCCCATCCCAGCGGAAGATCCCCCGGCCGCCGTAGGCGATCCCGGCGATCTCGGCTTCGAGAACGATATGGCGTTTCCGGGGCATCGCGGCTATAGATTAGGAAACTTCAGCCCGTCCCGCAACCGGCGGGAAAGCCTGAGCCGCGCTGGGAAAGCCCATGCCGATTCCCGTCCGCTTCGAAGTCGACGGCCTCCTTCTCCGGGGGGATCTCCACCTGCCCGCGACCGCCGCACCGCCCCCCCTCGTTGTCGGAGCGCACGGGCTGCTGAGCGACCGTTCCTCCCCGAAGCAGACCGCACTCGCCCGTGCCTGCAACGCGGTCGGTATCGCCTTCCTGCGCTTCGACCACCGCGGCTGCGGCGAAAGCCAAGGGGCCCTGGCCTCTCCCGCTTTGCTGGAAGAGCGCTGCCGGGATTTGCTGGCGGCGATCGCAGCAATGCGCCGTCGCGGAGGTTTCGGCAAACGGCTCGGGCTCTTCGGAAGCAGCATGGGCGGGGCGGTCTGCCTCAAGACCGCGGCGGCGGAGGAGATCGACGCCCTCGTCGTTTATGCGGCACCGGTGCGCTCCGCCCCTTTGCGCGCCGCCGCCCGTCGCCCCGGAGTCGATCCCGAATGGAAGCGCCAGTCGGAGCTCCTGGGCGCGGACTTCGATCTCGCCCCCGTCCTCGGCCGCATCCACCATGTGCTCGTCATCCATGGCGACGCCGACGCGGTCGTCCCCGTGGACCACGGCCGGGAAGTGGCGGACTCCGCACTACCGCCGAAGCGCCTGATCGTCCTCCCCGAGGGCGACCACAGCCTCGGCGGCCCGCAACATCAGGAGCTTTTCCTTCGTGAAAGTCTGCGGTGGCTGAAAGAGCATCTACTGCCGGACGGATAGCTCCTGGCCGGCAAGGAAAATCCGGCGGATGCGCCGCAGGCTATCGGGGATCTTCTCCGGTCCGCCCTCGAGCACAAGAAGGCTCGCCTCGGCGCCGGGCCGAAGCCCTCCGCCTCGGAAACCGCAAAGCTCCGCTCCGACCGCGGTTGCCGCCGCCACCGCCTCGCCGACGGAAAAGCCGGCTTCCATCAGCAGCCGCATCTCCTCCACCACGGCATCGCCGTGGTGAACCCCGGGGCTTCCGGCATCCGTCCCCAGCGCCACCTTCACTCCCAAGGCCCGCGCACGGGAAAGCTGTTCGAGCTGGTGATCGAGCGTGCGCCGGGCGACCTCGGCCTCGCGGGAGCCCGCCGGGGCCCGATTCGCACAAGCGTGAATGGGAGTCAGGGTCGGCACCCAGTAGACGGCGGCATCGGCCAGGGCCGCAAGGTTCCCGCCTCCCATGAAAAAACCGTGTTCGATCGAGCGGACCCCCGCCCGGACGGCGCGCGCCACGGGTTCAACCCCGTTGGCGTGCACCATGACCGAAAGCCGGCCGGGAGCTGTTGAACGCACGAGGGCGGTGAGCTCTTCTTCGCTGAACTGCGGGGCGGTTTCGCGGCCGAAAGCAATGAGACTGTTCAGCCCGGAGTTCACGACCTTGGCCACCTGCCGCCCCTCAAAATCCGCCTCCAGGGCGGCTGCGGGGGAGACCCCCGGGGCTAAAGCTTGCCCGAGAATGGCTCCGTAGCGCCCGGGACGGTGGAAAGCTTTGCCGGCGGAAAGGACGCGCAGGGGACCGCTTCCGGCCGACTTCCGTGCAAAAGCAAGCCCGAGTCCTTGCGCATCGCCTGCGTCCCGCACGGAAAGGACGCCGTGCGATATCAGCCGTGCGGCGTTTTGCCGCATGCGCCCCTCGGCCGCCTCCGGGGAAAGAGCCGCGCCGGCGGAGGCGAAACCGTCGAAGGCGAGATGCACATGGCTGTCGACCAGGGCCGGAATGACGGTGCCGTCGCGGGCATCGAGGACGCCGTGCGGCGTTTGCGGCAAAGCCTCAGCCGGGGGGAATTCGTGAATTTCCCGTACGATGCCGCCTGCGATCTCAAGGCGAAGGTTTCGCCGCGGGGGACGGCCCGTGCCGTCGATGAGCCAGCCGGCGAAGAGGGTGAAACCCACGGCGCTCTTTCCGGAAGCCACGGTTTGCCTACCTACCCCTCTTCGAGAGGCATCCCCGACAGAGCCCTTCGCAGAAGGTCGAGCGCTTTGAAGGCGAAAACGGTCTTGTTGCGCGAGCGCAAATCGTAGTTCAGCCGGAAGCGATAGGCCTGCGGGCCGACGCCGGGACCGCAGAGGCCGATACACACGGTCCCCACGGGTTTCTCCGCGCTTCCGCCGGAAGGCCCCGCGATTCCGGTGGTGGAAAGTCCCCAGGTGGCGGCGAACGCCCGCCGGGCGCCCTCGGCCATCTCGCAGGCGGTCTCCTCGTGCACGGCCCCGAAACGCTCGATGGTCTGCGGGGAAACTCCAAGAAGCGAGGTCTTCGCCTCGTTGGCGTAGGCGACGATGCCGCCGCGGAACCAGGCCGAGCTTCCGGGAATCTCGGTCAGAAGATGCCCGAGAAGCCCTCCGGTGCAGCTTTCGGCCAACGCGAGGCTTTGCCCGGTCTCGCCCAGCCGCCGCCCCACCACTTCGGCGAGCGCCGCCTCGTTTTCACTGAAGACGACCGATCCCAGGGCCTGCCGAGCCCAGACCGCGGCTTGGTCGAGAATCCTCCGTACGTTTTCCTCCGGCCTGCCCGCGGCATAGAGCTTGACCTCGATCACCGGGAAACGAGCGCGCAACCCCAGCCGCACCCCCGGGACGGCGGCGGTAATCCCCTCCAGGCGGTCACCCACACGCGACTCGGTCATGCCGAAACAGGACAGCGTACGCACCAGGCGGAACTCGCGCGCCTCGCCTGCGGCCGCAGCGATCCGCGGCAGCACCTCCGCGGAGAGCATGCGGCGCATCTCATGGGGGACACCGGGCAGAAAGAAAAATCGGCCGCGGCCGATCGTAAGCGCAAAACCCGGGGCCGTACCGACGGGGTTGGCGAGCATCTCGGCCCCTTCGGGCAAATAGGCCTGCTTGCGGTTGGAGGGATTGAGCGGACGGCCGCGGCGGCGGAAAAATTCTTCCAAGGCGGCGAGCGCGCGCGGCTCGAGAATCAGCCGCAACCCGGCCGCGGCGGCGGCCGCCTCGGCCGAAAGGTCATCCACCGTGGGGCCGAGACCGCCGGTCACCACGCAAACATCGGCCCGCTCTCCCACCTCGCGGAAGACTTCGACCAGGCGCACAAGGTCATCGCCCAGCCCGTGAAGGCGCACGACCTCGATACCGTTTCCTTCGAGCCGCGCGGCGATGTAGGCCGAGTTTGTATCGGCGAGCGCGCCGGTGCGGATTTCCTCTCCCGTGGCGATGATTTCGGCGATCATGGATGGATGGCCGGTCTTGTTTTCAGCCGGGGGGCTCGAGAACGAACATCGAGGGTGTGACCGGCACACCGGCCCAGTAACGTTCGACGACGAGAACGAGAGCGTTTTCGCGCTCGTCGGCCACCCGCACGCGAAGCGGCACGCGGTAGCCGTCGACCTTCTGCATCTCCAGAAACTGGACCAGAAGCACCAGCCGGCCGGCGGCGTCGTAGAAATGGGTTTCGCGAACCTCGGTCCGCTCCTCGTTCAGGAAAAGCGCCTGGCGGCTTCCGTCGGCGGCGGAAAGAAGCAGAAGATGGCCCGGGGCGGTGCCGATCGGCTGGAAGCGCTCGATCCGCTCCGCCCGCAGGGGAATGCGGCCCCGCAACAGGGCAAGAATGTCGCTGGCCGCAAGCGGCAGGGCGAGCACGCGCGAGAAATCCGGATCGCCCGATCGGATCTTGCGCACCGGCGCGCCCGGGGTCGTCGTCTCCTGGTAATAGAAGGTCTCGCCGTCCCCGGCAAGGCGCAGCGCGGGAAATCCGGAGGCGAAGAGGACGAGGCTCAAGCGCCGCGGCTCGGAGCCGATCCAGGCGATCCGGTCATCCATTTGGACCCGCCCCTCGCGTCGGATCGTAAGGCGGCCGACCCCCTTGCAGGTGACCAGGGTCTCGTTGGTCTTGCGGATGGCCCCGAGAACCGTTTCGGCGTCGCGGAGAACTGCAGGATCGGTCACCGGAAGCCCGGGAAACGGCTCGGGACGTTCCGGAAGCGCCGCGCAGGCGGACAGGCCGAAGGCCGCGGCGGCAAGCAAAAACGTCAACCTCGCGCCGCGGAGTCCGGGGCTTTGTTTTCCCGGCCTCCCGTTCACCGCCGCTCCTCCCGGAGGCGCCGGATTTTCATCTGCAGCTCCTCCTTTTCCTTTTGCTTGTCCGGATCGGTTTCTTTGTCTTTCGTTTTTTGTCGGATCTCCATCGATTTCTCGTAGTAGCGCAGGGCGTTCGTGCGGTCGTCGAGCTTAAGGTACGCGTCACCGACATGCTCCAGGATGACGGGGTCGTCCTTGACGAGCTCGGAGGCTTTCTTGAGAACGCGAAGCGCCTTTTCGTACTCGCCCTTCTTATAATAAACCCAGCCCAGGCTGTCGGTGATGTAGCCGTCTTCCGGCTTGTGCTTGAGGGCCTCGAGGATCAGCCGTTCGGCCTCCTCCAGCTGAATCCCGAGATCGGCGTAGGTGTAGCCCAGGTAATTCAGGGCGGTCGCATCCTTCGGGTCAAGCTCGATGGCCCGTTTCATGGCCTCGATGGCCGCCTCCTTGTTCTTCATCTTGTCGTGGACGACCCCCAGCCGGAAATGGAAGCGCGCGTTCTTTTCGTCCTGGGCGACCGCCTGTTGGAGAAGCCCGAGGGCCTCCTCGAACCGCCGCGCCTCTTCGTAGAGGGTGGCGAGGTAATATTTCAGATCGGCGTTATGCGGCTGGGAGCGGATCTGCTCCGCCAAGTGCTCGCGCGCCTCCTCCGCTTTGCCCTGCTCCTGCAGGATGAAGGCGATGTGCACCGAGGCGTCTTGATGGAAACGCGAAACCGGGGTCACCCGGCGGAAGGCCTCGAGTGCCTCCCCGAGGCGTTTCAGCCCGAAGAGGCAGAAGCCCCGCAGGTGGTGCAGGTCGGGCTGATCGGGAGCCCCCGCCAGCATGCCCTCGAGGAGAAAGAGGCTTTCCTCGAACCGCCGGGGGTCGACCCAACCCTGGATCAGATGGAGAATGATCTCGAATTCACCGCGGCTGCGCTCCCCCAAGCGCCGCAGGATCGCCTGTGCCTCGGCTGTCTCGCCTGCGGCGCGGTGCAGGAGCGCCGCATCGAAAAGCGCGCGTCCGTTGTCCGGCTCGCGCGCCAGGATCTCGCGGACCACCCGCGCCGCCTCTTCGCGCCTGCCGGCCTCGCGCATGATTTTGAGCACTTCGAAGAGCGGCTCGGTGCTCTCGGGGTCGGCCTGAGCGCTGCGGCGGAAAGCGGCCTCAGCCGCATCCGGTTTGCCGCGGGCGAGATGCAGCCGTCCCAGCAGGAAATGGCCGGTGTAGGACTCCGGGAACCGCTCGACCATGCGCTGAAGAACGCGTTCCGCGCTTTCGAGGTCCCCGCGCTCGAGATGGAGGCTTGCGGTCACGGCGTGGACCTTTTCCTGTTGCGGGTCGAGCCGCAGCACGGTTTCGTAAAGCTCGAGCGCCTCGGCCGTCTTTTTCTGCGACTGTAGGATCCCGGCCTGAAGGACCATCCCCGCCGCATCCCCGGGATGGCGCGCCCGAAGCTCCTCCAGAACGGCAAGCGCCTGGCCTTCCTCCTTGTTCTGCAAATGAAGCGTCGCCAGTTCGCGCCGCAGGAAGGGCGAGTCGGGCTCGGCGGCGATCGCCTCGCGCAGCAGGACAATCGCGCGATCCAGTCGCCCGGCGCGGCGCTCGCCCTGGGCGGCGAGAAAGTAATAGTAGGCGCTCTCCGGCCGGTGGGCGACCTCGCCGATCACCTGCGCGGTCGAAACCGCCTGCGGTGGGGCCGGCGGCGGCGCGGCGCAGCCGGAAAAGAAGAGTCCTCCGGCGGCGAGCGACAGCAGCAGTCTGGGTGCGGGCTTCATGGAGGCGATTCCCGGGTTGCGGGCGGAAAGCCCCGGACGGGGAGGGGGTCTCATTCCGTTCCGGAGTCTTCCGAATAGGATGCGAAATCGGGGAGCTCGTTTTTGAAAAACTCGCGCATCTTGCGGATGATGTTTTTCTCGATCTGCCGCACCCGCTCACGCGAGATGCCGTAGCGGTCCCCGATTTCCTGCAGGGTGACGGGGTTGTCGGAGAAGATGCGCAGCTCGAAGATCTCGATCTCGCGGGGCGTCATCCGTTTGCGGAACTCGTTGATCTTGTTGTGCAACAGCAGCTCGATCTCCTTTTTGGAGACCTGCTCTTCGACCGATTCGGTCTGCGTGCTCACAAACTCGATGCGCTCGGTGTCGGAGTCGTTCTTGACCGGAGCGTCGAGCGAGACGTCCCAGCCGTCCAGCCGCTGGTCCATGTCGACCACCTCCCGCTCCGAGACGCCGAGACGCTCGGAGAGGAGCTTGGGCTTGGGATCGAACCCCTGTTCGATCAGCCGGTGCTTTTCCTTTTTCAGCTTGAAAAACAGCTTGCGCTGGCCCTGGGTGGTCCCGATCTTGACCAGGCGCCAGTTGTCCATGATGAATTTCAGAATGTAGGCCTTGATCCAGAAGGAGGCGTAGTAGGAAAATTTGACGTTTTTGTAGGGGTCGAACTTTTTAACCGCCTGCATGAGACCGATGTTCCCCTCCTGGATCAGATCGAGCAGGTTCTGCATCCACACCCGCTGAAATTCAAGGGCGATCTTGACCACAAGCCGCAGGTTCGCCGTGACGAGCGCATAGGCCGCCTCCTTGTCGGCGTACTCCTTGACCCGGATGCCGAGTTCGCGTTCCTCCTCCCGCGTGAGCAGACGGTACTTGCTGATCTCGGAAAGATACCGCTGCAGAGGGTCGAACTTGATGAGCGCCTTCTCGGAATCCTCGGAGGAGGAAGCCGCCTTGTTCGGAAGCGTCGGCGAGGAGGAGACGGAATCGGGCTCCGGCGCCGGTCGGACTGCTTCGGAGGCCGCCGTTTCGACGACGCTCTCCTCGAACGGCAGCCCTTCTTTCGAGGCCGTCGGCGAAAGAAGTGCCTGCTCCTCTTGCGGTGCGGTCACGGGGGCGGGAGCGCTGGTCTTCGGCCGCCCGCGCGTCTTCGCCGCGCGCGAAGGGGCGGCGACCGGCCGCTTGGGCTTCGCTGCGGGGACGGGTCTTTGGCCCGGAGTCCTTTCCGTGAAAGCCTTGCGGGCCGCCGGTTGGCGCGATGGGGTTGGGCCGGATTTCTTCCCCGCGGCCCGGACCGGTTTTCGAACGGCGGTCTGCGAGCGGGCGGAGGGTGATTTCCGATCCTTTCTTGGGGCGGATCCCCGGGAGGGACTCTGGGTTTTGGTCGGCTTCTTCTTCATGAGGCGAGTTGCCTGCCCGCTGGACGCGCGCCTTGCGGTGTGTTACAGGGCGAATTCAGGCGCCTGTAGCTCAGCGGGATAGAGCAACGGACTTCTAATCCGTAGGCCGGGGGTTCGAATCCCTCCAGGCGCGCCAGCCCAGGTTTCATGCTCCCCGACGGGCCACTTATACAAAATGGGCGCCCAAGAGTTCAACCGAAATCTGAAACCGATCTACCAATGAACGCGATCAGCGAAATCTTACGACTCCTGAGCGTGCTCCTGGGAGCGGCGATTCTGGGGAACTGGTTCCTCTCCGAAGTGCGGGCCGCCCGCCGGCGTGGACGGCCGTGGTACACGGCCTACTTTTCGGCACCCGGCGTGCTCATCCTCGCGGCTCTCGCTTTTCCCATCCTCTGGTGGCTTTTTCGTCGTTAGCCGATGTCGGGCGAGCGGCGATTCGCGGTCGCACGTAGGGTTTTTTTAATCATTTCGGAAGTTCCGGTTTCTTCCCCGTGGGGCGCCTTCCAGTCCGCCGCGCAGAGCCGGGGACAAGGCGAGCGATCCTCCCGGCGGGGAACGGCCGCAATTCAAGTCTCCCCGTCCCGCCGTCGATAATTCTTCTCAAGGGCAGACGGGCTGTTTCACGGTGCACAGGAGGAGAACATCCATGGCCGAAACCCGTGTGGTGTTTCTTGAGAACATCGAGTGGTTCGACGAAAGCGGCAAGCAGCTCGTGCAGCGCATCCCCGCCGAGGGGTCGGCGGAAATCAAGTGGGGCGCCCAGCTGACGGTGCGCGAAAGCCAGGCCGCGGTCTTCTTCTACAAGGGCAAGGCCGTGGGCGCCTTCGGTCCGGGACGCCACACCCTGCGAACGGGGAACATCCCGCTGCTCACGAAGCTGCTGAGCGCCCCCTGGGCGTTCGACAGCCCGCTTCGCGCCGAGATCTACTTCGTCAACCTCAAGGTCTTCACCAACCTCAAGTGGGGAACCCGCGATCCGGTCGCCTTCCGTGACACCGAGCTTGGCCTGGTGCGGCTGCGGGCTTTCGGCGTCTTCAACCTCCAGGTCACCCAACCGGTGCTCTTCGTCAACCGCCTGGTCGGCACCCAGGGGGCATTCACAACCGCGGAGGTCGAGGAATACCTGAACCGGGTGATCGTTTCGCGCCTAAACGACTACCTCGGCGAAAAGCTCGACACGCTTCTCAACCTGCCTTCGCGCTACGACGAGATCTCGGCCGGACTGGCGAAGCGGCTCGAGGAGGATTTCGGCCGCTTCGGCGTCCGCCTGGAGGCGCTCTACGTGAACGCGATCACCCCGCCGCCGGAGGTGCAGCAGGCGATCGACGACCGCAGCCGCATGGGCGCTTTCCAGGATCTCGAGCGGCTCATGCAGCTCAAGGCGGCGATGGCCATGGAAAAGGCCGCCTCCGCCGGCGAAGGGGCGGGCTCGGGCATGGGAACCGCGCTGGGGCTGATGCTGCCGGCGATGTTCGCGCAGGTTTTCGCCGCCGGCAAGCCCTCCGCCCCGCTCCCCCCTGCGGGAACGCCGGCTTCCACGGTCTGTCCGGAATGCAAAAGCCCCGTCGCCGCGGATGCGAAATTCTGCCCCCAATGCGGTCACCAGCTGGTGGTGTTCGACCGCTGCGCCCGCTGCGGCAAGAACCTCACCCCGGCCGCGCGCTTCTGCCTGCGCTGCGGACTGGAACAGAGAACGGGGCCGCAGAAAAAGTTCTGCCCCCACTGCGGGGCGGAGAACCTGGCCGATTCCGTCTACTGCAACGACTGCGGGGAAAAGCTTTGAATGTCCGGCTTGAGGATCGAAACCGCCTGTCCCCAGTGCGGCGCACCGACCGATCTCGAGGAAACCGAGCGCCTGGTCACCTGCCCCTTCTGCCGGGTGAAATCCTTCCTCGTCGGCCGGGACGGGTTCCGCTATCTTCTGCCTTCGAAATCGACGCGGCGGCAGGATCTCCTCTACGTCCCCTACTGGCGCTTTAAAGGGCTTTTCTTCGCCTGCCGTCAGGCCGGAGTCGAGCACCGCTTCGCCGATGTGAACGAAATCGCCCTTGCCCTTTCTTCCCTGCCGCGCACGCTCGGCCTTCGTCCCCAGGGCCTGCGGCTGCGCTTCCTCACGCCGCAGGCCGAAGGCCGTTTTCTTCCCCCGGAGCGAAGCTTGGGCGACGCGATGACGGCCTTCCTGAGCCGCCTGCGCAAGCCCCACGAACGCCCTCTCCTTTGCACCGCCCACATCGGCGAGTCGATGGGGCTTCTCTATGCCCCCTACGGGATCGACGGTCCCTTTCTCCTCGATGCGGTTCTCGATCGCCCGTTGAGCATCCGCACCCCTCCGGAGCTCCTCTCGCTTCCGGTGGACGATCTCCGTCCGGCCGCCGGCGTGACGTTTCTTCCCGCCCTCTGTCCCGACTGCGGCTGGGACCTGGAGGGCAGCCCGCAGGCGCTCGCCCTGCATTGCCGCAGTTGCCAGAGCTCCTGGATTCCTTCCGACGAGCGGCTGACGCAGGTCTCTTCCTGCTGCGCAACCGGCGGCGATCCGGGCTCGTTTTTTCTCCCCTTCTGGGAGATCGGCTGTGAGCTGCGCGGGATCGAGCTGCGCACGCGCGGCGAGCTGGCCCGCGCCGCCAACCTGCCGGCCGCGCCGCGGAAAGAATGGGAAGAGGAGCCCTTCCGGTTCTGGGTTCCGGCGTTCAAGATCCGAGCGGAAAATTTCCTGCAGCTCGCCAAAGCCCTCACCCTCCATCCGTTGACTGGGCGGCTGGAGCCTTCCCTTCCGGGGCCGCGCCATCACCCGGTGACCCTGCCGGTGGAGGAAGCCTGCGAGAGCCTCAAGCTGATTCTCGCCGCCTTTCTTCGCCCGCGAAGGGATCTTCCGGAGAGGCTCGCGGCGGTCGAGATCCGCCCCGAGCGCTTCCGCCTCGCCTATCTTCCCTTCCGGGAAACCGCGCACGACTGGATTCAGCCCGAAGCGAAGATCGCGGTCAACCGCAACATCCTCGGGTTGTCGGCGAATCTTTGAGCGGCGATCCGGGTTTCAGCAAATCCAGGGAAGGAGATCGGCGGGGGACGGCAAGAGGAGGCGCGCCCCGGACTCCAGGAGTTCCTCCGCACCGCGGTATCCCCAGAGGGCCCCCACGGGAAAAAGACCTGCCGCGACGGCCGTCTGCATGTCGACGGCGCTGTCCCCGAGGAGGAAGGCTTTTTCCGGAGCGACCCGCAGGGCGGCGAGCAGCTCCCGGGCGCCGCTGGGGTCGGGTTTGCGCGGACGGCCGGGAAGCGCCCCGCAGACGATGCGGAAGCCTTCCTCCGGCAGCAGCGCCTCCAGGAGGCGGCGGGCCGCCTCTTCCGGCTTGTTCGTGAGCACGGCGAGCGCAAGGCCCGCCCCGCGGCATGCCGCCAGAAGCTCGCGCACCCCCGGAAACGGACGGGTGCGCTCCAGACAGCCTCGGGCGTATTCCTCGCGCATTTCGCGCACCCGCTCGGCGAGGAGTTCTGGGGGAGGAAGCGGCCGGGGAAGCGCGCGCCGCACCAGCGCCTCGATGCCCTCGCCGACGAACTCCCGGTAGGCCCGCGGGGGGTGCTCCGGGAGCCCGTGGCGGCGAAGAACGCCGTTCATCGCGCCGGCGAGGTCCTCGAGCGTATCGAGCAGCGTCCCGTCGAGGTCGAAGATCGCCGCCCGGAACCGCATCCGCTGTTCTCTCGTTTCAAACAAGCCCCTGGTCGAGGAGCGCCCGGACCACTTTGAGAAAGCCCGCGATGTTCGCCCCGGCCAGAATATTGCCGGGGCGACCGTAGCGCTCCGCCGCCTCGAGGCAGGTGCGGTGGATGTCTTTCATCACCGTCTGCAGCCGCCGCTCGACCTCCTCGCGCGTCCAGGTCAGCCGCATACTGTTCTGGGCCATCTCCAGGCCCGAAACGACGACCCCGCCGGCGTTCGCCGCCTTGCCCGGCGCATAGGCCACCCCGCGCTCCTCGAAGAGACGCACCGCATCCGGCGTGGAGGCCATGGAGGCCCCCTCGACGACGAGGCCGACGCCGTTTCCGGCGAGGTGCTCGGCATCCTGCCGCTGGATTTCGTTTTCGGTCGCGCAGGGGAAGGCGCAGTCGGCCGGGATTTTCCATAGCGGGTTGTGGTCGAGACGCAGATCGCGCTCGAGGTACACCGCCTGGGAGTACTTGTCGACGTACTCGCCGATCCGCGCCCGACGGATGTTCTTCAGGCGCTTGATGAATTCGATTTTGTCGGCGTCGAAGCCTTCCTCGTCGTAGATGGCCCCGCTGGAATCCGAGAGACTGACCACTCGCGCGCCGAGCTCGACCAGCTTTTCGGCGGTGTGCTGGGCCACGTTTCCGGCCCCCGAGACGAGGCAGACCTTGCCCGCAATGCTCTGCCCGCGCGCGGCGAGCATCTCGCAGGCGAAGTAGACGACTCCGTAGCCCGCGGCCTCCCGCCGCAGCACGCTTCCCCCCCAGTCGAGGCTTTTCCCGGTGAAAGAGCCGCTGAACTCGTTTCTCAGCTTGCGGTACATGCCGAAGAGAAAGCCGACCTCGCGGGCGCCCACGCCGATATCCCCCTCGGGGATGTCGGTATGCGGGCCGATGTGGCGGAAGAGCTCGGCGACGAAGCTCTGGCAGAACCGCATGATCTCCGGGTCCGATTCGCCCTGGGGGTCGAAATCGGAGCCGCCGTGAGCGCCGCCCATGTTGAGCGGGGTGAGGGCGTTCTTGAAGACGTTCTCGAGGGCGAGCGATTTCAAGATGCCGAGCGTCACCGAAGGGTGGAAACGAAGGCCGCCCTTGTAGGGCCCGATGGCGCTGCTCATCTCGACGCGACAGCCCCGGTGGACGTGGAACTGCTGTCGGTCGTCCATCCAGGGAACCCGGAAGAGGATCGTCCGCTCGGGTTCGAAGAGCCGCTCGAGAATGGCGTTCCGGCGGTACTCCGGGTGGCGCTCCAGCACGGGGGCGACCGATTCGAGCACCTCGGTCACCGCCTGGTGAAACTCCTTTTCCCCGGGGTCGCGTGCGGTGAGTTTTCGCAGGATTTCCGTCATGGGAGATCTCCTTTTCGGGAACCCGCCGCGCGGGGCTCAGCCGTCGATGATGGCCAGAGCCTCTTCGCGGAAGGCGTCCATGACATAGGGAATGCCCGTGACCCGGGCGCATTCTTCGGTGAGGGAGACGAGATCGCGGCGCTCGATGTAGCGCACGGCCCAGCTTCGTGTCCCGGCCATGAGCTGCTGGAGCCCGACCCGGATCTTGTCGGTCGCGTTGTAGATGCCGATCGCCCCCAGCGGGAACCGGTCCACCTCGGTGCCGTACTTCTCCCGCAGCAGCTCGTAGTTCATGAAGATCTCCTCCTTGGTCATCCCGTAACGGGAGACCGTTTTGGGAAGCCCTTCGTCCTCGCCCCGGAGCCATTTCTCGGCGTTTTTGCCGACCATCCCCGGGATCATGAGCGCCCGGCCCATACAGACCGCCTTGCAGTACGGGGCGCCCAAGGCGAGCGCCTTGAAGACGTGGTCCTCGGAGGAGAACCCGCCGGCGAAGGCGATATCGGGCACCCGGCGTCCCGAGCGGGCGAGCCGCTCGCAGAGCTCCCAGGCCATGGAATGGAGGTAGAGCGAAGGGATCCCCCACTCGGCCATCATGCGCCAGGGGCTCATGCCCGTGCCTCCGGGTGCGCCGTCGATGGTCAAGAGATCGATCCCCGCATCGCTCGACCAACGGATCGCCATGGCGAGCTCACGCATGGGGTAAGCGCCGGTCTTCAGCGTCACCCGCTTCGCCCCCAGCCGCCGCAGGCGCTCCACCTCGCGCGCGAAGCCCTCGGCGTCGATGAAGCCGAGCCGGGAATGACGCTCGAACTGTTTGAGGGGCCCGGCTTTGAAGGCCGCCTGGTTGGCCGGCAATTCGGGATCGGGGGTGACGATGTAGCCGCGCTTCTTCAGTTCGATCGCCCGCTGGAGCGAGCTCACCTTGATCTCGCCGCCGATGCACTTGGCGCCCTGACCCCATTTGAGTTCGATGGTCTCGACGCCGAGCGTTTCGATCGCATATTCGGCCACCCCCAGCCGCGTGTCCTCCACGTTCATCTGCACCAGGATATCCCCCCAGCCCTCGTGGTAGCGCCGGTATTCGCGGATGCGGCGGTCCATTTCGGGGGATTTGACGATCCGTCCCTCGGCGTTCAGCTCGAGTTCGGGGTCGATGCCGCAGACGTTTTCGCCGCAGACGATGCTGATGCCGCTGATCGCCGCGCCGACGGCGAAGTGTTCCCAGTTCTTGCGCGCGATGTCCGTGCTGCCGAGCGCGCCGGTGAAGATGGGGATCTTCATGCGCACCTTGTGCTGCAGCCCGAATTCGGTCTCCGTGTTCACGTGGGGGAAGGTGGCGATATCGGGATCGGCGGCCACCCCCTTGGCGCCGAAGGCGTAGCCGAGAATGTTGAGGTGCGAGTAGTCTACGGGGTAGTCCTTGTCGGCTCCCGCGGTCACGCTGCCGAAAGGCTCCGGGTAGAGGACTTCGCGTCCGCGGAACGTGACGCGAAAGAGATCGCAGTTGCCGCGGCAGCCGTCGATACAGCGGCTGCAGATGCCGGACTGGGGCACGACATTGCGGGAACGATTGGCGGTTTGCAATGCCTCGTTGGCATTGGGGCGATGGAGGTTCATCTCGGTTCTCCTTTCTGCGGCCAGCCGCGGAAGCGCACTCCGGACTCGATCCGTCGAGGGTCGACCCGGCTTTAGGCGTCGTATTTCTAAGGAATGGGCGAGCGCAAGAGAAACGTCCGGAACGGGAGCAAAAAATCCGCCACCGTTCGTGCCCGCGTTATAAAACCTCATCCCGGGCTTTGTCAACAAACCGCCCGCCGCGGCGGATGAGGCCCATCCGCTGGAATCGGCTCCCCGTTCGTGCTACCCAGGGGATGACAGGCGTCGACCGGCCCCGATTCCGGCCGGGCCCATCGCCTCCGAGCCATGAAAACCCCACCGCCCCTTTCGTCATTGATCGATCGTTATCTGGAGCATCTCCTCGTCGAAAAGGGCCTTTCCCCGGCCACCCTTTCCTCCTACGGCGCGGATCTGCGTCGCTATGCCGATTTCCTCGCCGCCGGCGGGGTGACGAGCGTTTCCGGCGAGGATACCGCCCGCCTCCTGCAGTATCTGATCCACCTGCGCGCCGCGGGACTGGGCTCCCGTTCGCGCGCCCGGCACCTGGTTTCGCTGCGCTCCTTCTATGGTTTTCTGCTCCGCGAAGGGGTGCTTTCCGCCGACCCCACGGCGCGACTCGACACCCCGCACATCCCTCTGCGGTTGCCGGACACGCTGAGCCGGGCCGAGGTCGAGCGCCTGCTCAACGCCCCCGGCGACCGCCGTGCCGCCGACCTGAGGGATGCAGCCATGATCGAGATCCTTTACGCCGCCGGGCTGCGCGTCTCGGAGCTCGTGTCCCTGCGGCTGCAGGACATCGATCTCGAGGCGGGCTTCGTGCGCGTGCTCGGCAAAGGCTCCAAGGAGCGGCTCGTACCGATCGGCAGCCCCGCGCGGGAGAAGACCCGCCTCTATCTGGAACGGGCGCGCGGGCCGCTGCTCAAAGGCCGGGGCAGCCCCTTTCTCTTCATCGGTCGCGCCGGCAAACCGCTCAGCCGCCAGGGGTTCTGGAAACGACTCCAAGCTTACGCCCGCGCTGCGGGCATCGAGCGCCGTACCACCCCCCATAGCCTGCGTCACTCCTTCGCCACCCATCTCCTGGAGGGCGGCGCAGATCTGCGCACGGTGCAGATCCTTCTGGGGCATGCGGATATCGCCACCACCCAGATCTACACTCATGTCAGCCGTGAGCGGCTGAAAGAATTGCACCGACGCCATCATCCCCGGGGATAAGCGCCGGCGGGAGCGGCTTGACAGCCTCGGAGGCTTTCCCTAAGAGAAACGGACCGCCCCGTCCCCCCCGCCCGCGCGGCCGGGCGACGGAGCGCCGAAAGATTGATGCCCGTGTTCGCACTTCGCGCACCAGCCGCTACCGCCCGCTTCCGACCCGCGGGGCCTGAACCGAAACCTGTGGAGGCGGAGGCTCTCGGCCAATCCCTTCTTGAAGTCACGCGCCCCCTTTTCCTCGTGCGCCGCGGCGCGAAGCTCCTTCTGGCCCGCTCGGGGACGGTCAGGTTCGCTCCCGTACCGGAGGGCGAGGAAGACAGCCTGCCGCTGGTCGCCTGGGTCCCCCCCCTGCACCCTGAGGCCTTAGGCGATCCCGGCTTTCGTGCCGCCTATGGGCTGCGCTATGCCTATGTGGTGGGCGAGATGGCCAACGCCATCACCTCGGTACGGATGGTCCAGGAGGCCGGAAGTGCGGGGATGATCGGCTTCTTCGGCACCGGAGGCCTGCTTCCCGCGGAGGTCGAAGAGGCGATCGACGCCCTCCAGCGCACGAGCCCGCAGGTTCCCTTCGGAGTCAACCTGATCCACACCCCCGGCGACCCGGAGCTGGAGAACCGTTTGGCGGAGATCTTTCTCGACCGCGGCGTCACCGTCGCCAGCGCCTCGGCTTTCGTCGAGCCGACCCCCGCGCTCAGCCTCTTCCGCTTGCGGGGCATCTACCGCCTTCCCGACGGCCGCATCGTCTGCCCCAACCGTCTCATCGCCAAGGTCTCCCGCGTGGAAGTGGCGCGGCGGTTTCTCGCGCCGCCTCCGGCGCGCCATCTCGAGTTCCTGGTGACCCGAGGGGCCCTGCGGCCGAAAGAGGCCGAACTCGCCGCCTACATCCCGCTCGCCGAGGATCTCACCGCCGAGGCCGACTCCGGAGGCCACACGGACAATCGGCCGGCCATCGCGTTGTTGCCCACGATCCTCGCCCTGCGCGACGACTGCCGCCGTGAGCACGGCTACGCCCACCTGCCCCGGGTCGGTCTCGCCGGCGGGATCGCCACCCCGCTTTCGGCGGCCGCGGCCTTCGCCATGGGCGCAGCCTTCGTCATGGCGGGCTCGGTACACCAAGGCTGCGTCGAGGCCGGGACCTCGGAGGCGGTTCGCCGCCTGCTCGCCGAAGCGGGGCAGGCCGACGTCGCGATGGCCCCCGCGGCCGACATGTTCGAACTCGGGGTCAAGGTCCAGGTGCTCAAGCGCGGCACGATGTTCGCTCAGCGCGCGGCGAAGCTCTACGAGCTTTTTAAAGCCCACGAGCGCTACGAGGAGATCCCCCCGCCGCAGCGGGCGGTCCTCGAGAAGGATTTCTTCCGCCGCTCCTTCGAAGAGGAGTGGGAGGCGACCCGCGCCTTCTTCCGCGAGCGGGACCCTCGGCAGATCGAGATCGCCGAGCGCAACCCCCGGCACAAGATGGCGCTCGTCTTTCGATCCTACCTGGGGCGCTCTTCGCGTTGGGCGATCGCAGGCGAACCCTCGCGGCGCATGGATTATCAGATCTGGTGCGGTCCGGCGATGGGCGCCTTCAATCAGTGGGCGAAGGGAAGCTTCCTCGAGGATCCCGCCGAGCGCCGCACCGTCACCGTGGCCGCAAACCTCCTCTTCGGCGCGGCCGTAGCCGTGCGCGCCTCCTGGTTGCGCAACCAGGGAGTCGCCGTGCCCTCCGAAGCCGCGGTTTTCCGGCCTCTCCCCCTCGAGCGGATCGAGGCGTTGTTGGGAGGAACCCCCTTCCGTCCGGCCGGATCGCCCGGTGAGTTGCCATCCGGGGACGAATCGGCTATGAAATAGTGTTTCCGGATTTATCCCCCGCAAACGGCCTGCAGCTGGACCCTCCTGGAGGTGAAGGGGAGATCGAATTCGAGGTGACCCCGACGTTGAATCGCCGCCCCGCCGCCATCGTGGGCATGGGATGTTTTTTCCCGCAATCGCCCGGCTTGAAAGGCTACCTCCGGCTTCTGTTCAACGGCCGGGACGCCGTGAGCGAGGTCCCTCCGACCCACTGGTCGCGCGAGGACTATTTCGACCCCGACCCCCGCGCGCGCGACCGCGTCTATTGCGCCCGCGGCGGGTTTCTTCCGCCCGTCGACTTCGATCCCGCCGCCTTCGGCATCCCTCCGGCCCTGCTCGAAGCGACCGACACTTCCCAGCTGCTCGCGCTGCTCGCCGCCCGGGCGGCGCTCGCCGACATGGGCCTGCCCTACGACCCCGCACGCACGAGCGTGATCCTCGGCGTAACGGGCACCCAGGAGCTGGTGATCCCGCTCAGCTCCCGCCTCGGCTTTCCCCGCTGGCGCCGGGCCCTCGCCGCAGCGGGTGTTTCCGATCAAACCGCCGAAGAGGTGATCCGCCGCATCTCCGATTCTTACGTCGAGTGGCAGGAAAATTCGTTTCCCGGCCTGCTCGGCAATGTGGTCGCCGGGCGCATCAGCAACCGTTTGAACCTCGGGGGCACCAACTGCGTGGTCGACGCCGCCTGCGCGAGCTCGCTGGCCGCCGTGCACATGGCGCTCCTCGAACTCGAAGCGGGCCGCTGCGATCTCGCCCTCACCGGAGGGGTCGACACGCTGAACGATATTTTCATGCATATGTGTTTCGCCAAGACCCAGGTCCTCTCGGCGACGGGAGACGCCCGGCCGTTCTCGCAGCACGCCGACGGGACGGTCTTGGGCGAAGGGGTGGGGATCGTCGTTCTGAAGCGCCTCGAGGACGCCGAGCGCGACGGAAACCGTATCTACGCCGTGCTGCGCGGGCTGGGCTCCTCAAGCGACGGCCGTTCGCAGAGCATCTACGCGCCGCGCCGCGAGGGCCAGGTCGAGGCGCTGCGCGCCGCTTACGCCGAGGCCGGGGTCGACCCCGGCACCGTGGGGCTGATCGAGGCCCACGGCACGGGGACACGGGTCGGCGACCGGGTGGAGTTCGAGGCCCTCTGTGAGGTGTTCAAGAGCGCCGGAGCCCCCCTGGGCCGCTGTGCGCTCGGCTCCGTGAAATCCATGATCGGACACACCAAGGCGGCGGCGGGTGTGGCCGGTCTGATCAAGGCCGCCCTCGCCCTGCACCATCGCGTGCTCTTCCCCACCCTCAAGGCCGAAGATCCGGACCCCGCCTTGAACCTCGAAACCTCCCCTTTCCACCTATGCCGCCGCGCTCGGCCGTGGTTTTCCCCGGATGGCGCGCCGCGCCGCGCGGGGGTGAGCGCCTTCGGGTTCGGCGGAAGCAACTTCCATGCGGTCCTCGAGGAACACGGATCCTCCCGCCGGGAAATCGGCTGGGACGGCTCCGTTCAGATCTTCGCTTTTTCGGCCGGGTCCCCCGCGGAGCTTCTGAAGGAAATTTCCGCGACGACTGCAGATCCGAAGCTTTCCGCCTCCGGGGAGGGCTGGTCGCGGCTCGCCGCCGAAACGCGCGCCCGTTTCGACCCGAACGCAGCCTGTCGGCTGCTCTTTCCTGCCTCGGATGCCCGGGAAGCGTTGGATGGACTTCAGACCGCCCGGAAGCGGCTCGTACAAGAAGCGCCCGCCGGCGATCCGACCGGCCGCGGCGTTTGCTATGGGGAAGGGGCCCCCGCGGGAGCTCTCGCCATTCTCTTTCCCGGGCAGGGAAGCCAGTACCCCGACATGGGCCGCGAGTTGATCCTGCGCTTTCCGGCGGCGCGCGAGACGATCGAGACCGCCCAGCGCGTGCTCGGCCTCAAGCCTCCGCTGGGGGATCGGATCTACCCGCCGCATCCACCCGGTCGCCCGGATGAGGAGCGCCTCCAGTCGACCGAGCTTGCGCAGCCGGCGATCGGCGCGGTGAGTCTCGCCCTCTGGAAGGTGCTGCGCGCCTTCGGCCTATCGCCTGCGGCCGCAGGCGGTCATAGCTTCGGCGAGCTGACGGCCCTCTGCGCCGCAGGCCGGATCGACGAGGAAGACTTCTTCGCGCTCGCCCGGGCCCGCGGTCGGGCGATGGCGGAAGCGCCCGCCGGAGCCATGGCGGCCGTCTTCGCTCCGCTTGCCGAGGTGGAAAGGGCGGTTTCCGAAACCGGTCTCCCGGTCGGGGTCGCCAACCGCAATGCTCCGCGGCAAACGGTGGTTTCCGGTTCCAAAGATGCCGTACAGCGGCTCGCCGCGACCCTCGGCCGGCGCGGCGTGCGGGTGGTGTCGCTTCCGGTGAGCGGGGCCTTTCACAGCCCGCTCATGACCGAGGCGAGCCAATCCTTTGCCGCGGCGCTGGAACGCGCCGATTTCGCTCCGGCCGCGCTTCAAGTCTTTTCCAGTCGGACGAAGACCCCCTTCCCCGCCGAGACGGACGCCGTCCGCCGGCTGCTCGCCGAGCAGATGCTTTTCGAGGTCGATTTCATCGGTCTGATCGAGGCGATGTACGCCGGCGGAATCCGCTCCTTCGTTGAAATCGGTCCTCGGGCCGTTCTCTCCGGGCTGGTCGCCGAAATCCTTGCCGGACGACCGCATGCGGCCTTTTCCGTGGATTCCTCCTCGGGGCGGAAACCGGGGCTTCTCGATCTGGCGGCAGCCCTGTGCCGGATCTGTGCCTTGGGTTACCCGCTGGATCTCATTCGATGGGACCCGGCGGAGCCGGTGGCATCCTCCTCGAGCCGTCTGCGCATTCCGATCTGCGGAGCGAATCTCGGTCCTTCCACCGACCGCAAAGGCGAAAACCCTCTACCGCCGGCCACCCCGCGGTGTCCCGGAGCCGACGACGGCCGGAATTTGAAGGCTCACCGAGAGCCGATATCGAGTTCATCCCGTCTTCGCGAAACGCCTATGGAAAATGAATCCTCCTCCATTCCGCCAACCCGGCGTGCGGAAGAACACCGCCGCACCCTCGAAGAGGGTCTTCAGGCCATTCGCCGAATCCACGAGCAAACGGCCCAGGCCCACGAAAAGTTCCTGGACCTGCAGCGCGAGACCACCCAGGCGCTCCTGGATCTGATCCGCGGCTCGGATACGGCGCGTTTCCCGGCGATCAGACCCTCGCAGCTTCCCGAGGGCTCAACCGTCGACCCACCCCTGCCCTTAGACCCCTCGGTCGCCCTTTCCGCCCAAGATCCCCTTTCGATTCCCGCCGCGGTCGAAATGAAACCTTCATCCCCTCCCGACCCGGCCCCGGCGGTCCGCAGCGCCGCCGCACAGGAGCCCCCGCCGCCCGAGGCTCCACCCGCACCCCAGGCCTCCTCCCCCCCGGCCACCCCCGCCCTGCAGGACGTGCTCCTCGAGGTGGTCAGCCGCCTGACCGGCTACCCCCCGGAGATGCTCGGATTCGACCTGGACATCGAGGCCGATCTCGGCATCGACTCCATCAAACGCGTCGAAATCCTCTCCGCCCTCGAAGAAAAGATCCCCGGCCTGCGCCCCGTCACCCCCGAAGACATGCCCCGGCTCAAAACGCTCTCCGCCATGGTCTCCTTCTTCGCCGCCCCCCGGGCCGCAACACCCCCTCCCGACCCGGCCCCGGCGGTCCGCAGCGCCGCCGCACAGGAGCCCCCGCCGCCCGAGGCTCCACCCGCACCCGCCAAGTCTGTAGCGCCCGCCCCGCGGCGGATCATTACCTTGGAGCCGGCACCGGAGATCGACCCGGTCGACGTGCAGGTGCCTTCCGGCCGCAAGATTTTCGTGACCGACGACCGCTCGGGGCTTGCGCGCGCGGTTCTTGATGTACTGAGCGATCTCGGCCTGAGCGCCGTCCTGGTGGCCGCCGACATCCTGCATCATCGGCGCGACCTTCCCCCCGCGGCGGGGCTGTTCTTCGTCGCCCGTCCCGACGGCGAAGACGGACAGCGGGAACTGCGGGACGCCTTCGAACTCACCCGGCGTCTGGGCCCGGATCTGATCGAGAGCGCTCGGCTCGGCGGGGCCTTTTTTGCCACCGTCAGCCGACTGGACGGGGCCTTGGGTTTCAGCGGCCGCAGGCTTTCCCGGCCGCTCCAGGGAGCGCTCGCCGGCCTGGCCAAAACCGCGGCGATCGAATGGCCCGAGGTCATCTGCCACGCCCTGGATCTCGACCCCGACTGGAGGGATCTGCGTACCGCCGCAAGGGCCGTCGTGCGGGAAGCGTTGCATCGCGGGCCGTTGGAAGTGGGTCTCGGACCGCACGGCCGCCTTGTGCCCCGGTTGGTGCGCCGCGAGGATCCCGCTGCCGGCCCCCTGCCGCTTGCGCCCGGCGAAACCGTGATCGTCAGCGGAGGAGCGCGGGGCATCACCGCCGCCTGCGCCGTGGAGCTCGCCCGCCGGGTGCGGCCGGCCCTGGTCCTGCTCGGCCGGACTCCGGAACCGGGACCCGAGCCCCTCTGGATGCAGGGATTGGAGGAGGAAAACGAAATCCGCCGGGCCCTCCTGCGCGAGGAATTTTCCGCGTCCTCGGCCCGGCCGGCGGAGGCGGAGAAAAAGCTCCGACTCCTGCTTGCCGCCCGGGAGGTCCGCAACACCCTGCAAACCCTGCAAGAGCTGGGGGCGCCGGCGGCCTACGTTTCCGTCGACGTGCGCGATCCCGTCCGCCTGCGCGCGGTCGTTGCCGAGGCCCGCGATCGCTTCGGCCCGATCCGCGGGCTGATCCACGGGGCGGGTGTGCTCGAGGACCGCCTGATTCTCGACAAAACCCTCGAGCAATTCGACCGCGTGATGAGCACGAAGCTCGGCGGGTTTCTTGCGCTGCGGGAAGCCCTGGGGGACGAAGAGCTTCGCCTGATGGTTCTTTTCTCCTCGGTGACGGCGCGCTTCGGAAACCGCGGTCAGGCCGACTACGCCATGGCCAACGAGGCCTTGAACAAGCTCGCCCGCGCCGAGGCGCGGCGACGGCCCGGCTGCCGGGTCGTCGCCGTCAACTGGGGGCCCTGGGATTGCGGCATGGTGACCCCGGGCATCCGCCGCGAGTTCGAACGCCGAGGGGTCGAGCTTCTCTCCGCGGCGCAGGGCGCGGCGTCACTGATCGCCGAACTGCGCCGGCCGCCGGATGAAGAGGCGGTCGAAGTCGTGATCGGCGGGATGAACCGCCGGAAACGGCTGACGGCCTTTTCGTCGCGGAAGACCGAAGGCCTGCGGCCCCTGATCGAGCGCCGCCTCGACCTGGTGAGCCATCCCGTGCTGCGCGCCCACGTGTTGGGCGAACGCGCCGTCGTGCCGCTGGCGCTGATCGCCGAATGGCTGGGCGAAGGCGCCCTGCACGAAAACCCAGGGCTCGTGTTGGACGGATTGGAGGAGATCCGCCTGCTCAAGGGCATCCGCCTCGAGGCCTCGCCCTACCCGGTGCACATTCTGGCCGGCAAGCCCCGCGCGCGAAACGGAGGCTTCGAAGTCGACCTCGAGCTGCGCGGGGGGGAAAACGAGTCCACAGAGACGCTCCATTGCCGAGCACGGGCCGTTCTCGCCGAGACCCACGCCTCGCCCCCCGTTTATCGCCTTCCCTCCGGGCTTTCCTGCAATCATTACCCGCGCTCCCCCCGTGAGGTTTACGAGGCCGTTCTTTTTCACGGCGAGGCGCTTCAGGGATTGCGCTGGATTCAGTGTTGCACCGCCGAGGGCATGGTCGCCGACGTCGCCGCCGCCCCCCGCCCGGAGTCATGGGTCGAAAGCCCCTTTCGCCGGAGCTGGCTCGGAGACCCCCTGGCACTCGACGCCGCCTTCCAGATGGCGAGCCTGTGGTGTTGGGAAATGAAAGGGGCGGTCTGCCTCCCGAGCGGCGTATCCTCCTTTCGCCTTTACCGGGGGCAATGGCCCGAAGAGGGGTGCCGTGTGGTGCTCGAGATCCGCGATGCGAGCAGCCGAAAATTGCAAGGCGATTTCATGTTTCTCGACGCCGACCACAAACCGATCGCCCAGCTCACCGGCTTCGAGGCCGTGATCGACCCCTCGCTCAACCGGGCCTTCAAGCCGGGCGGCATCCGCGCGGAGCCTCTCGCGCTCGGGGAGAGCGGGGTACCGGAAAGCTCCGTTCAATCCGGGAGCAGATCGTAAAAATAGCGCATCACGTCGGAGCGGGTGAGGATGCCGAGCATGCGGCCTTCCTGGACCACCGGCAAACGGCCGATGTCGTGCTTGACCAGCAGCCGGGCCGCATCCTGAACGTTTTCCGTCGGACTGACCGTGACCACCTCGGTCGCCATAAAGGCCTTGACCGGGGATTTGAGCTGACCGGGCTTGCGGATTTTGCGGAAATCGCGCCGGGAGATCATGCCCACGAGCCGCCCCTCCTCCACCACCGGAATTCCGGTGATCCCTTTTTCCCGCAGCAGGGCGGCCGCCTCCTCCATGCGGGTCGAAGGCGCGACGGTCCAGACCGGATAAGACATGAGGTCACTGATCTGCACGGCGGCCCGGCCGCCTTCCCGGAGGATCTCGAGGATCCGCCGCTCGATCTCCTCCGGCGGGAGATTCCGAAGGTGAACCGAGCCGGCGCGGGGATGCCCCCCGCCGCCCAGCCGCCGCAGGATCGCACCGACATCCACGGCGTCCGACTGACTGCGGGCGATCACCATCGTGCGGCTGTCGGCCGGATCGTGGAAGACCCCGAAGGCCGCATCCACGCCGAGGATCTCCACGTACATCCGCATCACGACGGCAAGCCCGTCCACCTGCCCCGTCACTTGCGCGTGCGGGATGCTGATCCGGTGGCCGTTCACCCGGATGCGCCGGGCTTTCTCCAGCATGCGGAAGAGGATCGCCTTGTGCCGCTCGCTGTAAGCCGGGCGCAAAAAACGGTTCAAAATGTCGAGGTCCGCCCGGCGCTCGAGCAGCCAGGCCGCAGCGTAAGCATCCTCGGCGCGGGTCGAGGGAAAGCTCAAGTTTCCCGTATCTTCGTAAATCCCCGCGAGAAACAGCGTCGCCTGCATCGGGGTGAGGGTCTGGCGTGCGCTGCGCAGCTCGCGCACCAACAGGGTCGTTGTGGCCCCCACTTCCTCGATCACCCGGCGCCGGGCGGCAATCGTCCCCCCGTCCGGGTGATGGTCGATGACCCAGAGATCGAGATCCTTCCGACCTTTCAGCGGCTCCATCCGCTCCAACCGGCTCCAGCAGTTCGCATCGACCACGATCAGCCGCTTGACCTCCTCGTGCGGAACCTCGGCGGCGGAAAGGGCCTCGAAGAGGTCTTTGTGAATGGAGAGAAAAGCCTTGACATTGGGGTTCAGCGTACGGGGGAGAACAGCGAGGGTTCCCGGGAAGACAAGCGTTGCCGCAATGACGGAGGCAAGCGCGTCGAAATCGGTGTTTTTGTGGGTGGTGACGATCTGCATGGCGCAGCCGAGGGCACCGATCTCGAATCGGCAGTCTCGATTATAGCACGGGGTCGCCCGGGGACCAAGCCGTCCGCGGCGCCGGATCCCGGTTGACAGGAGCAAGCGGCTGTTCGATAGTTACACTCCTCTCGGGCGGAGGCGGAGCGAATGAAAAAGGCGCTTCTTTCCATTCTGGGTCGCGACCGGCCGGGCATCGTGGCCGCCGTGGCGCGCGGCCTGCTGGAACTCGACTGCAACATCGAAAACGTCAGCCAGGCGATGCTGCAGACCGAGTTCGCCGGCATCTTCCTCGTCGCCATGCCGGAGTCCGTCACGCTCCGGCGGCTCCAGGAGACGCTCACCGCCCGACTCGAGCCCATGGGGTTGCAGGTCGTCGCCAAGCCCTGCGCCCCCGCCGCGGAGAATGAAGCGCCGCCCTCCGCGGAGCCGTTCGTCATCACCAGCCGCGGGCCGGACCGTAAGGGGCTGGTCGCGCATGTCTCCGAGGTGATCGCCCGCCATGGGGTCAACATCACCCGGCTACAGGCCGTCTTCAAAGGAGGCTCCCAGCCGGCCGATAACCTGATGATCTTCGAAGTCGACGTCCCCGAGGCGGTCGACGCCGGCTCCCTGCGCCGCGAGCTGAACGCGGCGGCCGAGCGGCTCGGACTGGAGATCAACCTCCAGCACCGCTTCATCTTCGAGACCCTCCACCGCATCTAACGCCTGCCGCCATGCTGACCGAGCGCGAAATCGTTTCCACCCTCGAAATGGTCAAAAACGAGCACCTCGATGTGCGCACCGTGACCCTGGGCCTGAGCCTTTTCGATTGCACGGGCGACGAGCTCGTCACCGTCCGCCGCCGCATCGCCGAGCGCATCCGGCGCCTGTCCGAAAGGCTTGTTCCCGTCTGCGATCGCATCGGGCAGAAATACGGCATTCCCGTGGTCAACAAGCGCATCGCCGTCAGCCCGATCGCCGTCGTGGCTGCGGCCTTCGCGCCGCAGGAAATGGTCGAGATCGCCCGGACTCTGGATGCCGCCGCCCGCGAGGTCCGCGTGGATTTCATCGGCGGTTTCTCCGCGCTCGTCGAAAAGGGGATCGCCCGCGGCGACCGCGCCCTGATCGAGGCGATCCCCGAGGCCCTGGCTTCAACCGAGCGCGTTTGCGCCTCGGTCAACGTCGCCTCCACCCGCTCGGGCATCAACATGGACGCCGTCCTGCGGATGGGGGAGGTGATCAAGGCTGCCGCGGAGCGAACGCGGGAACGCGACGGGATCGCATGCACGAAACTCTGCGTCTTCGCCAACATTCCCGAGGACATCCCTTTCATGGCCGGGGCTTACCTCGGAGTCGGCGAAGCCGACGCGGTGATCAACGTCGGCGTGAGCGGACCGGGCGTCGTCCGCAAAGCGATCGACCGCGCGCTCGCCGAACAGCCCGGCCTGGACCTGGGCGGCCTCTCGGAGATCATCAAAAAAACCGCCTACAAAGTGACGCGGGTCGGAGAGCTGATCGGACGCGAAGTCGCCGAGGCGCTGGGCATCCCCTTCGGGGTGGTGGACCTCTCGCTCGCCCCCACCCCCCAGGTGGGGGACAGCGTCGGGGAGATTCTCCAGAGTCTGGGGCTTCTCGCCATCGGGGTCCCGGGAAGCACGGCGGCGCTCGCCCTGCTGAACGATGCCGTCAAAAAAGGAGGCGCCTTCGCGAGCTCCCGGGTGGGCGGCCTCTCCGGAGCCTTCGTTCCCGTGAGCGAAGATCTGAACATCGCCGAGGCCGCACGGCGCGGGATCCTCGGCCTGGAAAAACTCGAGGCGTTGACGAGCGTCTGCTCGGTCGGACTCGACATGGTCGCGCTCCCCGGGGACACCCCCGCGGAGACCCTCGCCGCGATCATCGCCGACGAAATGGCGATCGGCGTCATCAACCAGAAAGCAGCCGCCGCACGGCTGATCCCCGTTCCCGGAAAACAGGCCGGCGAGCAGGCCGTTTTCGGAGGGCTGCTCGGCCAGACGACGATCATCCCGGTGAACCGCGGTTCGGCCGAAAACCTTTTCGTGCGGCGCGGAGGCCTGATTCCGGCGCCGATCCACAGCCTGAGAAATTGAGGGATGAAGGTGGCGCGCTCCACGCGGCCGCGTCCCCGAGGCGGGAGACTCCTGCGGGACGGCCTGAAGGCCTTCGTGCTGGCCACGGCCCTGGTCGGGCTGCTCGGATTGGCCGCCGAGCGTCTGGGCTACCCCTGGCAGTGGTACCGCGTCCCCCGTTATCTCCTCACCGCCGCCGAGGACGGCTTACGACCCGGCCCCCTCCTGCGAGGTCTCGCCGTCACCCTTCAGGTGACGGCGGCGAGCCTGGTCCTTTCCGTCGGGATCGGCCTGGCCACCGCTCTGCTTCGCCTTTCGCCTTCCTGGATCGGCCGGGGGCTCGCACGGGTCTACCTCGAGCTCATCCGCAACACCCCCCTTCTCGTGCAGATCTTCTTCATCTATTTCGTTCTCGCCCCCGCCTTCGGCCTGAGCGCCTTCGCCTCCGCCGTGCTCGCCTTGAGCCTCTTCGAGGGGGCCTACGCCTCGGAGATCATCCGCGCCGGGATCGTCTCCGTGCCCCGCGGCCAGTGGGAGGCCGCTTACAGCCTGGGGTTGAACACCCGGCTCACCTACCGTTTGGTCATCCTGCCGCAGGCGCTGCGGCAGATGCTGCCGCCGCTCACCGGACAGGCCGTATCCCTGGTCAAGGACTCGGCCCTTGTCAGCACGATCGCCGTCTACGATCTCACCATGCAGGCTCAGGCCGCCATCGCTGAAAGCTATCTTGTTTTCGAGATCTGGTTCACGACCGCCGCCCTGTACCTCGGGATCACGATCGCCCTTTCCCAGGCGGCCTCCCGTCTGCAAAAGAAGGCCCTGATCTCGGCCCCCCCCTAAACCCATCGAGGAGGACCCATGAATCTGCGATCCTTGTCGACCCTGGCCCTGGCCGCGGCCCTCTGCGCGCTTTCCCCGCCGGCTCCAGCGGGGGAGCTGCAGCAGAAGCTCGCGGGGGAAAGCATGATCGAACAGGCCATGCGCCGCGGGGTGCTGCGTGTGGGCATGTCGACCTTCGTTCCCTGGGCGATGACCGACAAAACCGGCAAACTGATCGGTTTCGAAATCGACGTCGCCACGCGGCTCGCCTCGGATCTCGGACTCAAGGTCGAGTTCGTCCCCACCAAGTGGGCGGGGATCATCCCTGCGCTGCTCACCGGAAAATTCGACGTGATCATCGGCGGCATGGGCATTCTCCCGCAGCGCAACCTGAAGGTGAACTTCAGCATCCCCTACGACCACTCCGGGGTGGCGATCGCCGCCCACAAGGAACTCGCCTCCGGTTTCCAGCGGCTCGAGGATTTCAATCGACCCGAGGTCACGGTTACGGCGCGGCTGGGCTCCACAGCCGCCACTGCCGCCGACAAGCTTTTGCCTCGCGCGCGAAAACGCTACTTCGACGACGAATCCCAGGTGGTCCAGGAACTCCTGAACGGCCGCGCCCATGCGCTCCTGGCCGGGGCACCGCTGCCCCGCTACCAGGTCCTCCGGCATCCCGACCGCCTTTTTCTGCCGCTTTCCGGAACGATCACCCGCGAGCCGATCGGCTTTGCCGTGCGCAAGGGCGACTTCGACAGCCTGAATGTCCTCGACAGCTGGATCCGGGTGGTCGAGGCGGAGGGCTGGCTCGCCGAACGCAAAGCCTACTGGTTCGAGACCCAGGAGTGGGAAAGTCTGCTCAAGTGACCGCTTCGTCCCCCGAAAGGCAAGGCATGGGCCACGGCCCTCCCACGCCGGCGCATCGGAGCCTTCTCCGACGCGCCTCCCGCTGGGACCTCCTGGCGGGCCTTCTTCTTGCCGCCGCGCTCGCTTGGGGGATCCACCGCCTTTCCACGGGTCTGTCCTACCGCTGGGAATGGGAAGTGCTGCCGCAGTACTTTTTGCGCCGCGATCCGGAAAGCGGACGCCTGGCGGCCAACGTCCTTCTGCTCGGCTTTTTCACCACGATCCGCCTGAGCCTCTGGGCCATGCTTTTCGCCACGCTGATCGGATTCGCCGCGGCCCTGCTGCGCATGAGCCGTCGGCCTTTCCGTCGGGCCGTGGCCGCCGCTTATGTGGAGCTGCTGCGCAACAGCCCCCCGATCGTGCTGGTGTTCGTGTTCTACTACTTCGTCGGCGAGCAGCTGCTCTCCGGATGGGGGTTGACGCAGGATCCGGCGCTTGCCGGAGGATCCGGCGACGAGGCCCTCCTCGAATTCCTCTTCGCCCCGGCGGGGTTGAGGATCCCCTTTTTCTCCGCGGTGCTCACGCTCGCCCTCTTCGAGGGAGCCTATCTCACCGAAATCATCCGCGCCGGAATCCAGTCGATCGATCCCGGCCAGCAGGAGGCCGCGGCCGCCCAGGGCTTCAGCCGCTGGCAGCGGCTGCGCTACATCCTTTGGCCGCAGGCGCTCCGGCGCATCCTGCCGCCGCTCGGCGGACAGTTCATCTCCACGATCAAGGACTCGGCCATCGTCTCGGTCATCTCGATTCCCGAGCTGACCTTCCGCGGCCTCGAGCTCATGTCGGCCACGCACCTCACGATCGAGACCTGGATCGCAATCACGGGTCTCTATTTCCTGCTTACCTTCGGCTGCTCGCTCCTCTTTACCCGCCTGGAGAGAGTTTCGCGCCGCCGTCCCGGATGAGCGGACCGCGGCGGCGCGCGAAGGGCGGCCCGGCTCGTTGACATCGCCATCCAGGAAGGTTAAAGACCGGGGCATGAAATCGGCCCCCCGCCGGCTCCTCCCCGAGCGTCTGCAAAGTACGTTTCTGCGTTTCCTGGCCCCCCTCGTGCGGCTGCTCACGCGCCTGGGGGTGAGTCCCAACCTGCTTACCCTCGCCGGCGTGCTGATCACCGGAATCGCGGCGGCCGCGTTTCTCTTGCAGATGCCGCGTACCGGCGGCGTTCTCGTCCTCCTGGGCGGCCTGTGCGACGCGATCGACGGTTCTCTCGCCCGCAACGCCGGACGGGCGACCCGCTTCGGCGCGCTGCTCGATTCCTCCGTCGACCGCTACAGCGAATTTTTGATGCTCTTCGGTATCGGCGGCTTCTTCTTCCTGTCCCGGGACACCCTGAGCGCCGCGGCCACCTTTCTCGCCCTTTGCGGCTCGTTCATGGTGAGCTACACCCGGGCCCGAGCCGAAAGCCTGGGGCTCGAGGCCAAGGTAGGCGTCATGCAGCGCCCGGAACGCATCGTCTTTCTCGGCCTCGGAGCGCTCCTCCATCCCGTGGCGTTGAGTCTGGCCGTCTGGCTGGTCGCCGTCTTCGCCAACATCACCGCCCTCCAGCGTCTGCGCTTCGCCTTCCGACAGGATTCGGCGCTCGCCGAATCGGACCATGAAAAACGGAAAATCAAAACGGTCCCCTTCTCGAACCGCGGCTGCTGATTTCGACGTCATTATCGTCGGCGCCGGGCCTGCAGGTCTCTTCGCAGCCTACCACCTCGCGGAACACTCCGACCTGCGGGTGCTGGTGATCGAAAAGGGGCGCGAGCCCCTCAAGCGACGCTGCCGCATCCCCCGCTCCGGCCGATGCGCCGGCTGCACCCCCTGCGACATTTTGAGCGGTGTCGGAGGGGCGGGGCTCTTCTCCGACGGCAAACTCAACTTCAGCCCTCGGCTCGGCAAGACCGACCTCACCCAGTTTCTACCACTTCCCGAGGCCGAAGCCCTGATCGCCGAAACCGAAAAGATCTTCAACCGCTTCGGCATGGACGGACCGGTCTACCCGACCGATCTGCCGCGGGCGCTCGAGCTGCGCAAACAGGCCCGGCGCTTCGGCATCGATCTCTTGATCCTGCGCCAGAAACACATCGGCAGCGAACGGCTCCCCCGACGCATCGCGGCGCTCTCCCGCCATCTTGAGGAACGCGGGGTGGCGCTGCATTGCTCCGAGGAGGTCCGCGACCTCCGGGTCTCCGCCGGGCGGGTGCAGGGCGTGCAGACCGACCGCGCCGCCTACAACGCCCCGCGGGTCATCGTCGCTCCGGGGCGCGTGGGGGCCGACTGGATCGCCGGGCTCGCACGCCGTTTCGGCCTGAACCTCACGCAACGCGGCATCGAAGTGGGGGTGCGGGTCGAGGTGCACGGAGACATTCTGGCCGATGTGTGCCGCGTGATTTACGACCCCGCCTTTTTTATCCGCACGGCCACCTATGACGATCTCACGCGCACGTTCTGCACCAACCCCGGCGGTTTCGTGACGGTTGAAAATTACAGCCGTTTCGTGTGCGTGAACGGCTACGCCTTCCGGGACCGGAAATCCGAAAACGCCAACTTCGCCTTTCTTTCCAAAGTGGTCCTGACCGAGCCGGTGACGGACAACCACGCTTACGGCGAGGCGATCGGCCGTCTCGCCCACCTGATCGGCGGCGGCCGACCGATTCTTCAGCGATTCGGGGACCTCAAACGCGGCCGCCGCAGCACCTGGAGCCGGGTTCGCAAAGGTTCTCTGGTGCCGACCCTTTCCGCAGTCGTCTGCGGCGACATCGCCATGGCCCTTCCGGAGCGTATCCTCACCAATCTCGTCGAAGGCCTGGAAACGCTGAACGCCGTCATTCCCGGCGTGGCAAACGACGAAACCCTTCTCTACGCCCCGGAGATCAAATTCTTCGCCACCCAGATCGAAACCGACGCGAGGCTCGAGACGCGGATCCCGGGCCTCTTCGTGGCCGGCGACGGCCCGGGGGTCGCGGGGAACATGGTGTCCGCGGCGGCTACGGGGTTGATCCCCGCCAAGGCGATTCTCGCCGCGCTCGGCCGCTGACTTCCATCCGCGGCACCCTCCCGCACGCCGGTTGACAGCGGAAGGCGATTTCCCCTAAGGTGCCCCGGAGTTCTAGCTTCCGGGAACCCTTATGACCGCGAGCCCGTTTCCGCCTCCCCATCCCCCCTGCTCCGCTTTCGCCGCCTGAAGATGGACAGGCCGTCCCCGATCGCCGTCGTCGGTATCTCCGGGCTGTTTCCCGGAGCTCACGACCTGGCGGCATTCTGGAACCTCATGACCTCCGGGCGTCCCGCGGCGGCCGAAGTCCCCCGGGAGCGCTGGAACGTCTCGCCCGAACGGTTCGTCTTCGCCCGGCCGATCCCCGACCGTGCCTATTCGCGCATCTCCTGCCTGTTGCAGGAGCCTCCCTTCGATCCGCGTGCGGTCGAACCCGGTTTACCGGAAGGGAAGAATCTCGACCCGATGCAGCGGATCGTGCTCCGGGCCGCGCACGACCTGCTCACAGCCCCCGGGCCTCTCCCACTGAACCGCGAGCGCACGGCGGTCGTTCTCGCCGCGATCGTACTCCCCACCGATTCCGCAACCCGCTGGAGCTGGGAGGTCCTTGCGCCGCAAATCGAACAGCGCTGCGGTCGCGCCCTTTTTCGCAGGCCGGAAAGCTCCGCCGCGCTTCATTCCGCCGCCGCACGCGTCGCCTCGTATCCCGCCGCCCTGCTCGCACGGGTTTTCGGGCTGGGAGGCGGAAGCTTCACCCTCGATGCCGCCTGCGCTTCCTCGCTCTACGCTATAAAGCTCGCCTGCGACGCCCTCCGGGCCGGGCGGGCCGACGCCGTGGTGACCGGGGGGGTCTCGCGCCCCGACGCCCTGTTCACCCAGATCGGCTTCAGCCAGCTGCGGGCCCTCTCTCCGAGCGGCCGCTGCGCTCCTTTCGATCGCCACGCCGACGGCCTCGTGGTGGGCGAGGGGGTCGGGCTTTTGCTCCTCAAACGCCTCGAGGACGCTCTGCAGGCAGGGGACCGGATCTGGGGCCTGATCCGCGGCATCGGCCTTTCGAACGACACGCGGGGAAGTCTTCTCGCCCCCGATCCGGACGGCCAGTGGCGGGCCCTTTCGGCGGCCTACGCCCAGGCCGGCTGGCGGCCCGAGGAGGTGGACTATATCGAGTGCCACGGAGCGGGAACTCCCGTCGGCGATGCGGTCGAGCTGGAGAGTTTGAGCCGTCTGCGGCAGGACACCCCGGCCTGCCCCATCGGCTCGGTCAAGTCCATCATCGGCCACCTGCTCACCGCCGCGGGCGCAGCGGGAATGATCCGGGTGCTGCTGGCGATGCGTCACGGGCTCATCCCCCCGACCCTGAATTTCCGCGAGCCCCCGACCGACAGCCCGATCGCCCATGGCCGCTTCCGCATCCCCGCCAAACCCGAACCGTGGATCCGCCGCGGCGAGGGGATCCCGCGCCGCGCGGCCGTGAGCGCCTTCGGTTTCGGAGGCATCAACGGTCACCTGCTGCTGGAGGAATGGCTCGCGGATCGGCCCCGAAACCTCCAATCCTCATGCGGCCGCCCGAACGGGCAGACGGCCCTTGAGGGGGAGGAGCCGTCGTCGTCGAACGCACCCGCCGCTTCGTCACCGGTTGCGGTGATCGGTCTTGCCGCCCGAGTCGGTCCCTACCCCTCCCTGGAGGCCCTGGGACGGGCTCTCGAAAAGGGGGAAAGGCCCCTTTCGCCACCTCCCCCGCAGCGCCTGGAAAAGAGGGCGCCGTTCGCGCTTCCGGAAGCCTTTCCCCCGGGGTTATATCTCGCCGACGAACCGGCGGTGAGCCGCCGGTTCCGGATTCCGCCCGCGGAGCAGCGCGATCTGCTGCGGCAGCATGCGGTTATGCTCGAGGTCGCCGCCGCGGCCATGGATGACGCCAAATTCGATGCCCGGGTGGAGCGTCCGGCGATGGGAGCGCTGGTAGGCATCGATTTCGACTTCGAGGCGACCCGTTACGGGCTGCGCTGGCGCCTGGAAGATCTCTCAGGCGTCATGCCCCCCGAGGAGGCCGAGCCTCTTCTGGAAAACCTGTCCCCGCCGCTTACGGCCTCGCGGGTGCTCGGATCCCTCGGCAGCATGGTGGCGAGCCGCATCGCGCGGGAGTTCCGCTTGGGCGGGCCGAGCTACGCCGTGAGCGCCGAGGCCTGCTCGGGGCTGCGCGCGCTCGAGATCGCCATGCGCGCGGTTCAATCCGGGGAGATGGATGCGGTGCTGGTGGGCGCCGTCGACCTTCCGGGCGATCCCCGACGACTCGCCGCGAAGGAACAGCCCGCCCCGCCCCCTGCGGAAGGTGCGGTCGCCTTGGTGCTCAAACGCCGCGATCGCGCCTTGGCGGACGGGGACCGCATCCGCTTGATCCTGCGCGGTGCGGGCGCGGCGGGGGGCGAAGACCAGGGAGGCTCCCTTCGCCGCGCCCTCGCGGCGGCCCTCGCCGAGGCGAACGTCCCCTCCACGGCGGTCCGCCGCGCGGTCTGCGGCGGCCCGGATCGGGGGGAGGAGCTCCGCCGTCTTCTCCCGGAAGGAACCCGGATCGAATCGGTCCTAGACCGTCTGGGGGACTCAGGGGCGGCCGGGGGGCTCTTGGCGCTCCTGCAAGCTTGTTTGTCCTCCGCGGATCCGCACGGCGAAGGGCTCACGCTGATCAGCGCCGCCAGCCCCGAGGGCCACTGCCTGCAGGTTCTGGCTGAGTTTCCATCCCCCCTCGAAAAACGATCCGGCGGGGCCGTCAAGCCGGCGACGCCGGCGGAAAGGCCCTCGGCCGGAGCCGCCTCCCCGTCCCCGGCGACACCGGGCCGCCTGGCGGCAAGCGCCGCAGAAACGATCCTCGCGCTTTCCCGTTCCGCGGCCGCCGCCCATCGGAAGTATCTCGATTTTTCCCTCGAGTTGACCCGCGGCCTCGCCGGAACCCTGGGCCGCGGGGCCATCCGCCGGGAAACGCCCGGGGCTTCCTTTTCGCCCCGGGTGCTCTTCAACCGTGCCGCCTGCCTGGAGTTCGCCCGGGGCTCCGCCGCGCGGGTACTCGGCCCGGAGTTCGCCGCCGTCGACCGCTATCCGGTGCGCGTGCGGCTTCCCGACGAGCCGCTCATGCTGGTGGATCGGATTTTGGAAATCCAGGGACGCAAGGGCACCCTGGGTCCGGGGCGCATCGTCACCGAGCATGACGTCCGGGAAAACGCCTGGTACCTCGACGGCGGCCGCGCGCCGATCAGCATCACGATCGAGGCCGGCCAAGCCGACCTGTTCCTGTGCGCCTGGCTCGGCATCGATCTTGCCGTCCGAGGCCGCCGCGCCTACCGCCTGCTCGATGCCGCGGTGCGCTTTCACCGCGCCCTGCCCACGCCCGGAGAAACCATCCGCTATGCGATCGAAATCGAAAAGTTCATCCGCCAAGGGGAGACCCATCTCTTCTTTTTCCGCTTCGAGGGCACCATAGACGGCCGACCGCTGATCACGATGCGAGGGGGATGCGCCGGATTCTTCACGGCCGAGGAATCCCTGCACTCGGGCGGCATCGTGCTTTCCCCAGAGGAAACGGCCCCTTCCCCTGGGAAGACGCCCGCCGCGTTTTCCTGGCCGGTCCCGGAGGAGGCCGCCGCCTTCGACGATGCGGCCCTCGAGGCCCTGCGGGAGGGGGATGCCGCGCGCGCTTTCGGACCGCTCTTCGCCGGGGTCCGCATTCCCGAAACGCTGCGTCTTCCCGGCGGCCGTCTGCGGCTGATCGACCGCATCGTTTCCTTCGAACCGCACGGCGGGCGCTACGGATTGGGCAGCATCCGCGCCGAGGCCGACATCGATCCTGAGGCCTGGTTCCTCGTTTGCCATTTCGTCGATGACCGGGTCATGCCGGGCACCCTGATGTACGAGTGCTGCAACCAGGCGTTGCGCGTGCTGTTGCTCCGCCGCGGCTGGTTCCTCGAGCGGACGGGGCTGCGCTTCGAACCGGTCCCGGGCGTGGAGGCGGTCCTCACCTGCCGCGGGCCGGTCACCCCTTCGGTGCGCCGCGTCCACTACGAGGTCCATCTCAAGGAAGCGGGGTATCGACCCGAGCCTTACGTGCGGGCGGACGCCTTCCTTTACGCCGACGGTCGGCGCATCGTGCGCTTTCGCGACCTGTCCCTGAAACTCTGCGGAGCCTCCGCCGCCGATCTCGAAGCCTTCTGGAAACCGCGAAGGGTTCCTCCCCCCTTGAACCCCACAAAAATCCTGGTTTCCCGAGACGGCCTCGAGGATTTTGCGACCGGCCACTCCTCGGCGGCTTTCGGCGATCGATACCTCCCCTATGACGGAAACCGCCATCTCGCCCGTCTTCCCGCCCCCCCGTTTCTTTTCCTGGACCGCATCCTCGAGGCCGGGCCCCGACCCTTCGTTCTGCGCCCGAAAGGCTGGGCCGAGTCCGAATTCGACATCCGGCCCGCAGCATGGTATGTCGCGGCCGAACGCACGGGAGCCATACCTTTCTGCGTTTTGCTCGAAACCGCGCTCCAGACCTGCGGCTTTCTCGCGGCTTACCTGGGTTCGGCCTTGAAGAGCGAAAAAGATCTCTTCTTCCGCAACCTGGACGGAAGCGGGTTGCTCGAGCGGCCGCTTTCGGCGGAGGCCGGAACCCTGCGGACGCGCTGCCGCCTGACGCGCGTCTCCGAGATGGCCGACCTCATCCTCGAGCAGTTCGCCTTCGAGGTTCACGATCGGCGAGGGCTCCTCTATTCCGGCACCGCGGGCTTCGGCTTCTTCACCCGCGAGGCGCTCGCTGGACAGCGGGGGATCTCCGGTGCGCCTCAGGCACCTCCGGCGGAGACGGCGGCGGAACTCGAGCGGCTCTGGCCCGATGTCCCCCCGTTTGAGCCGACCGATGCGGACCGCGCGCCGGACGGTGGCCTGCAGCTTCCGGCGCGGGCCCTGCGGATGATCGACCGCCTCGCAGGCTGGGAGGCCCGGGGAGGAAGCGCCGGCGCCGGTCGCCTGCTCGGCTTGAAGGAGATACGCGCCGGGGAGTGGTTCTTCCAGGCCCACTTCCACGGCGATCCGGTGTGGCCGGGCTCGCTCGGCCTCGAGGCCTTGATCCAACTTCTCAAAGCCGCAGCGATCCTCAAGTTGCCTGAAAGACGGTCTACTCACCGCTTTTTCCTGCCGCCCGGCAGGCGGCACCGCTGGAGCTACCGCGGCCAGGTGCGGCCGCAGAACCGTCGGGTGCTCGTGGAAGCCGACCTCCAAGGTCTCGAAGAGCGTCCCGCGGAGTCCGTTTTCTGGGGCGACGGGCGCCTCTGGGTGGATGGATTGTGCATTTACCGGATGGAAGGCTTCGGCGTCGGCCTCGCGCCGCAACACCCGGCCGACCGGTGCCTGCGCCCGCCCCGCTGAAAGAAACCGGATCCCCATGCGATTCTCCCGCGTCCGCATCGAGGCCTTCGGCTACGAGATCGCCCCCCACGTGGTTTCCTCCGCGGACCTCGAAGAGCGTCTCTCCCCCCTCTATGAGGCCTTGAGGATCCCCCGCGGGCAGCTCGAGGCGATCACCGGGATCCGCGAGCGTCGCTACTGGAGCCCGGGGTTCCGGCCCTCCGAAGGAGCGATCCGTGCCGGTCGCAAGGCACTCGAGACGGCCGGCCTCCACCCGCGGGAAATCGGGATGTTGATCTACGCCGCGGTTTGCCGCGAGCACCTCGAACCGGCGACCGCCTGCACGGTGGCCGACGGGCTGGGCATCGCTGCCGATTCGCAGATCCTCGATCTCTCCAACGCCTGTCTCGGCGTCCTGAACGGGATCCTCCAGGTGGCCTGCGCGATCGAACTCGGCCACATCCGCGCCGGGCTCGTCGTCGCCTGCGAAACGGCGCGTGAAATCGTGGATCTTACGATCGAACGGCTGAACCGCGAACCCTCCATGGAGACGCTCCGCAAGACGCTCGCCACCCTGACCGGCGGTTCCGGGGCGGCCGCCGTGCTTCTGGTCGACGCCGCCCACCGCCCCGGAGGCCGACGGGTGCGCGGGGGAGTATGCCGCAGCGCCCCCCAACACCACCGACTCTGCACGTGGGGGCCGGACACGGGGTTCCCCGAGGGCCGGGCCCACATGGCCGAGACCGATGCGGCCGAAGTCCTGCGCCACGGCGTCGCCTTGGGCGTCGAAACCTTCGCCGCCTTCCGGAGCGAGCTCTCCCTGCCGGAGGGAAAACCGGACAAGATCATCTGCCACCAGGTCGGGGCTACCCACCAGCGCACCTTTCTGGACGCCGTCGGCATCGATCCGGAACGCGACTTCACGACCTTCCGCCACCTCGGCAACACCGGGACCGTGAGTCTGCCCCTCACGGCGGCCCTGGCCGAAGAGCGCGGTTTTCTCGAGGCCGGAGATCTCGTCGGGCTGCTCGGCATCGGAAGCGGGCTGAACTGCCTCATGCTCGCCGTCGACTGGTAAACGGCCGTGAACGACTGGCGCGCTCTCTACCCTTTCCGCTCGCGGTTCCTCGCGGTGAACGGCCGCCGTATGCACTACGTGGATGAGGGCCGCGGCGCCCCGCTCGTCATGGTGCACGGCAACCCGACTTGGTCGTTCTTTTTCCGCTCCCTGATCGCCGGCCTCTCGGGTCGCTTCCGTTGCCTCGCCCCCGACCACATCGGCTGCGGGCTCTCGGAGCGCCCCGCCCCCCGCGGCTACGGCTTCCGCTTGGCGGATCGCGTGGCGGATTTCACGGCCTGGATGGAGCAGGTGGTCCCCGAAGAGCCCGTCACCCTCGTGCTGCACGACTGGGGCGGAATGATCGCCTCCGCGTGGGCGGTCGGGCGTCCCGAACGGATATCCCGGCTCGTCGTTCTGAACACCGCGGCCTTCTGCAAGCCGGAAGAAAAACCGCTTCCCCGGGTGCTCGCGCTGCTGCGGCGCCATCCGCGCACGGCGGCCGTTCTCGTCTGCGGCCTCAATCTCTTCACCCGCGGCGCGGCCCATACGGCGACGGCCCGCGGGCTTTCGCCCGCGGCGCGCGCCGGGCTGCTGGCACCCTATCGCGGCGGCTGGAAGCGACGAATCGCGCTGCTGCGGTTCGTCCTGGACATCCCGCTTTCGCCCGCCGACCCGAGCTGGCCCACGGTCGCGGCGGTTGATCGCGCCGTCGGGCGGCTGCAAACAAAGCCTCTCCTCCTCCTCTGGGCGGAGAGGGACTTCGTCTTCGACGGCGACTATCTCGCCGAATGGCGCCGGCGCTTTCCTGCGGCGGAGGTGCACACTTTTCCGGATGCAGGCCATTACCTGCTCGAGGACGAGCCCGTCGCCGCTCTCACGCGGATCGCCGATTTCCTCTCCCGCACGGGGGCCTCCCCCGATTGAAAAAGCCCGCTCCTTGCGGTAGGGGAAGGCGCCGGGCGGGGTATCCGCCCCCCCGGCTTTCCGAAAACCCGATCGCCGGATGACGGTCATGACGGACCCCCTTCCTGCGGAGGTCCCGGGCGCCAACATCGCCTCGACCCTGAGCGAGGCCGCTCGGTCCGCTCCCTATAAGCCGGCCGTGGTGGCCGCGGCGGGCCGCGGCCCGGACGGCCGGCTGCGTTACGCCCACCTCACGTTCGCCGCGCTCGAGGAGTCCTCGGACCGCCTGGCCTGGGGCCTGAAGGAGATCGGCCTGGACCGCGGCATACGGACGATCCTTCTGGTCCGCCCGAGTCTCGAATTTTTCGAGGTGCTTTTCGCCCTTTTCAAGGTCGGAGCCGTGCCGGTGATCGTCGATCCGGGCATGGGGTTGCAGCGCATGCTCGCCTGCTACCGCTCGACCCGACCTCAGGCCATGATCGGCATTCCCCGGGCGCACGCCTTCCGGAGCCTCTTCCGGAAGCATTTCCGGGACGTCCGCATCCGCGTCACCGTCGGCCGCAGATGGTTCTGGGGGGGAAAGACGCTTCGATCGCTTTACCGGACGGGCCGCGGCTCGTTTCCCGCCGCCGCGAACGCCCCTGACGACCCCGCGGCCATCCTGTTCACGACCGGAAGCACCGGGCCGGTGAAAGGCGCCGTTTACACCCACGGCGGCTTCGCCGCCCAGCTCCGGGCCGTCGGCCGCGAACTCGCCTTCGGTCCGGAGGAAAAGGACCTCTCCACCTTTCCGCTCTTCGCCCTCTTCTACCCCGCCTTGGGGGTGACCGCCGTGCTTCCGCCGCTGGATCCCCGACGTCCGGCAAAGGCCGACCCGGCGCTTCTGTTGGAAGTGATGGAGAACCAGGGGGTGACCAACCTCTTCGCTTCGCCCGCACTCCTCGAGCGCCTGGCCGGATTTTGCGCCGACCGCGGTCGGCGGCTTCCCTTTCTGCGGCGCGTGATCTCCGCCGGAGCGCCGGTTCCGCCGGCGACGGTCGCCTGCGTTCGCCCGCTGCATGCGGCCTCCGCCGAGATCCTCACCCCCTACGGCGCTACCGAGGCCGTCCCGGTCGCCGTGATCCGCGACGCGGAGATCCTCACCGAAACGCGCCCGCTCACCGAGCGGGGCTACGGCATCTGCGTCGGCACCCCCGTCCAGGGCATCGAACTGCGGATTCTGCGCATCCGCGACGAGCCGATCCCGCATTGGGACGATGGGCTCGAGCTGCCCGCCGGAGAGATCGGGGAAATCGTCGTACGCGGAGCTCATGTAAGTCCAGGCTACTTCGAAAATCCCCGGGCCGACGCCCTGCACAAGATCCCCGACGGCGACGGCGGGTTCTGGCATCGCATGGGCGATCTCGGATGGATCGACCGCAAGGGTCGTCTGTGGTTCTGCGGCCGCAAGAGTCATCGGGTGATCACCTCTTCCGGAACCCTCTTCACGGTCCCCTGTGAGGGAATTTTCAACACCCATCCCCTCGTCCGTCGCAGCGCCCTCGTCGGCGTAGGGCCGAGCGGACACCAGGTGCCGGTGCTGTGTGTCGAGTTGCGCCGGACCCAGCGCCGGGTCCGTCGCCATGTCGTGCGCGAAGAGCTTCTCGATCTCGCCCAACGCCACGAGATGACCCGTTCGATCCGCACCGTGCTCTTTCATCGCTCCTTCCCGGTGGACATCCGGCACAACGCGAAGATCCGGCGCGAGGACCTCGCCGCGTGGGCCGCCCGTCGGATGAAGATGAAAAGCGCCCGCAGCCGGGGACGAAAGGGAATGCCTCCGTGAACCGCTGCGGCGACGAACCCATCCTGGTCACCGGCCCGGGCGGCTTTCTCGGGTCGGCCTTGGTTTCCGCCCTCCTCGCCCGGGGACGCAAGGTGCGGGGCTTCAGCCGCTCGAAACCCCCGGGGCTCTCCCGTCTGCCCGTCCGGTTCCTGCCGGGCGACCTCGCCGACCCCGAAGCGGTGAACCGGGCCTGCCGTGGGGTGGAAGTCGTCTTTCACACGGCGGCCAAGCCGCCGCCGTGGGGTCGAAGGCGAGACTACGTACGGACCAACGTGCGGGGAACCCGAAATGTGATCGACGCCTGCCTTCGCCACGGGGTCCGACGCCTGATCTACACGAGCTCCCCGAGCGTCGTCTTCAACGGCCGCGACCTGGAAGGGGTCGACGAGTCGGCTCCCTACCCCGCACGCTACAACGCCGACTACCCGGCCACCAAGGCCGAAGCCGAACGGGCGGTCATCGCTGCGGGCAAGGCAGGGGATCTGCGGACGATCGTTCTCCGCCCCCACCAGATCTGGGGACCGGGGGACCCGCATTTCCTCCCCCGGCTGCTGCGGCGCGCCCACCGCCTGCGGCGGATCGGAGACGGGAAAAACCTCGTGGACACGACCTTTATCGACGACGCCGTGGAGGCGCACCTGCTTGCGGATCGGGCGCTGGCGGAGAACCCGGCTCTTTCCGGGCGCGTTTTTTTTATCAGCCAGGGCGAACCTCTGCCCGCCTGGGAGATGATCGACCGCATCCTGAACGCGGCCGGGCGCCCCCCGGTGCAGGGCTCGATCTCGCTTGTCGCCGCTCGGCGGATCGGCTGGGTTTGCGAGTGGCTCTGGCGTGGGCTGGCGCTGCCCGGGGAGCCTCCGCTTACGCGATTCGTGGCCGAGGCCCTGGGCACGGCGCACTGGTTTGACCTCTCGGCCGCGCGGCGCGATCTGGGCTACCGCCCCCGGGTTTCCGTGGCTCAAGGACTCGAGCGCCTGGCCCGCTTCCTGCGGCCGGGGAACGGAAATCTTCGATGAACCGAGGAGGAAGGAGATGACCTTGACCGATCTGGCCCCCCTCGAACGATGGCGCGCGCTCGAGGAGGAACTTCATGCGCAATCGGGGATGGATGTCAGCGTTTTCGACCCGCGCGGCTACCGCATCCTGCCCGAAAAGCGCTGGGCGAACCGCTTGTGCCCGGCGGTCAAGGAGACCGACAAGGGCCAGAGCTTCATCTGCGCGCCCGCGCACATGAACCTCGCCGCCCAGGCCGCGCGCTCGCGCGAGCCGGTGATCGAGGAGTGCGACGCGGGGATGATCAAGATCGTGGTTCCGATTTTCGCCGGCGAGGAGTTCGTCGGCGCGGTGGGCGCCTGCGGCCTGCGCTTCGAGGACGCCGAGATCGACGCCTTCCTGGTGAGCAAAATGACCGATCTCCCCGAGGAGCAAGTGGAGGAGCTCGCCCGCAGCGTCGCCCCCTTCGAGCGCCGGGAAGCCGCCGCACTGGTCGATCTCATCCGGCGGCGCATCGACGAGCTGGTCTCCGGCATAAGCCGAGATCCATGAGAGGCAAAGCGCGGTTGCTCAGGCCGCCGGGGCCGTCTCCAGAAACTCGAGCAGCAGCCGGTTGAAACGCTCCGCCTGCTCGACGTTGGCCAGATGGGAGGCCGAGGGAAGGATCACCAGACGCGATCCCGCGATCCGCTCGTGGATCGCCTGCGCCGCCGCCACCGGAGTGCCGGGATCCTCCTCGCCGACCACGATCAGTGTAGGAATGCCGATACGCGGCAGCTCGCCCAGCAGATCGAGGCCGCAGATCGCCTCCGCGCAGCCGACGTAGCCCTCGACCGGCGTCCGCAGGAACAGACGCCGGATCAGGGCCACCCCCGGCCCCTCGGCTGCAAGAAACCGCGGGGTGAACCAGCGCGCAAGCGTCGCCTCGACCAGCGCGGCCATCCCTCCGCGGCGCGCCAGCGCGATGCGCTCCCGGAGGGCCTGCGTCCCTTCGGGCGGGATCCGGGCGCTTGTGTCTCCGAGGATCAGGCGCACGATCCGCCCGGGATGCCGCAGCGCGATCACCTGGCCGATCATGCCTCCCAGGGAGATCCCCGCAAAGCTCGCCTGCGTTACACCGAGGGCATCGAGCAGGGCGACCGCATCGGCAGCGAGTTCGGAGAGCGAGTACGGCGCGGGGGGGACTTCGCTTTCCCCGTGTCCGCGGATGTCGTAGCGCACCACGCGGAAGCGGGACTCGAGGGCCGCCAGTTGCGGATCCCAGAGGTTGAGGTCGGTTCCCAGAGCGTGGCTGAGCAGAACGACGGGGGCGTCCCGCGGGCCGCTCACTTCGCAGTTCGTCTCGAGGGTCGCCGTGCGGATGCGCATCGCGTTTTCCTTTCCGCGCTCTTTACGGCGGGCGGGGAGGCCGCGGCGTTCCGCTCCGCGGCGATGATGCCGCCGATCAGCGCCGCCAGCTTCGCCGAATCGTGGCGCACGATCCCGCCCGCGGTGTCGAGCAGATCGCCGGCGTAAAGCCGACGTTCCTTCCAGAAGTCCTCGCCGGGGTCGACTTCCACGAAGTCGGCCTTCTGTCTGCGGTAAGCCCGCAGAACCGCCTCCGGCGGGCGGCGCCGGTTGGCGATGACGCCGTCCACCGCGCGGCCGAGCGCCGCCTCCAGCCGTTCGACGAAATCCCGGCCTCGGAAGCGGTCGGTTTCCCCGAACTTGGTCATGAGGTTCAGGATGTAGAGGATCCGGCCGTGGGAGCGGCGCAGGGCCCCGGCGACGCCGGGGACGATAAGCGCCGCGAGGATGCTCGTGAAAAGGTCCCCCGGCCCGATCAGGATGTAGTCCGCCCACCAGGTGGCGTCGATCACCGGCGGGTAGACCGAGACGGCCTCGCTGTGGTGAGGGACGAGAAAGACCTCGCGGATCTTTTCGCGCTGCAAACCGCGCGGGACATCGATCGCCTTCTCACCGAACACGCGGCTGCCGTCGGTCAACTCCGCCACGAGGGTGGCGGGGTCGACCGTGACCGGAAGGATCCGACCGCGAACGTCGAGGATTTCAGCCAGGGCCTGCACGCCGGCGGCGAAACTGCCGGCGTACCGGCTGAGCATGGTGAGGAGCATGTTGCCGGCGTTGTGCCCTTTCAACCGTCGGTCCTCGACGAATCGCTTCAGCAGGAGCGTGCGGGCCATTTCCCGGTGGGGGGAAAGGGCGACGATGCACTTGAGGATGTCGCCGGGGGGAAGGATTCCGAACTCGTCACGCAGCCTCCCCGTGCTGCCGCCGCTGTCGACCATGGAAACGACGGCGGTGATCTCGATTCCGGGCAGATCGCGCAGACCGGCGAGCAGGGCGAATTGCCCGCTGCCGCCGCCCAGGGTGAGGACGCGGACGGGGTCCTTGCGGCCGTTCTCCGATCTGGAGCGCCCCGGCCGATCTTTCTTCAAAGACGGGGGCCCGTCCGCGGCGCCTCGGAATCCCGTGCGAGCAGCTCCGCCACCCATTCGAGACCTGCCTCGAAGAGCTTGGCGTCCGTGGGTCGGCCCGTAGCCGGATCGACGCCCGCGATCGCGTAATAGGTTTGTAGGGCCTTTGCGAATTCCTCGCGGGAGAAGATTTGCTTTCCCGCCCCCGGCCCGTTCGGCTTGGGATCGAAGATCCGCCCCGGAAGCCGATCGTCGCGCGGGGTGAAACCCTCCCGGACGTTGAAGGCCCGAGCGAGAAGCGAGCCGCGTTCGGCCGACTGCATCAGGTCAAGGAGGCTCGTCTCCCAGCCCGTCACGGCGCGGATGCACTCGACCAGGGTGGGGATCGGCATCACCCCGCGCGGGGCGAAGCCGAAGACGCACAGCCCCAGGGAATCGAGCATGCGCCAGTAGCGCTCGAGCAGAACGAAAGCGCGCACCTTGTCGGCGGTAAGCGCCGTGGCGGGCATGGGCTGGTGGATGCCGAGCACGCCCACGGAACGGAAGGAGAAAGATTCGGGGTCCACGAAGGAAGGGTCGTGGGGCGCGTCCATGTGGTCGGCGCCGTAAGTCGAAAGCGCATAGCCCATGCCGACCCCGGCTTTGATCCGCGGGTCGTGGAGCGCAAGCTCCTGGCCCTTGACGCACAGGCAGAAATCCGCGTCCTCGAGTTTCAGACGCCGGGCAAGCCTCGCCGAGCCCTCGGCGAGGACCTCCCCGAAGCCTTCGCGCCGCCCGATCATCTCGAGCAGCCGCAGCACGAGGGCCGGATCGCCGAAGCGAAGTTCGAGACCGCCCGTGTCCGCGGAGGTGAGGATCCCCTTTTCGAAACACTCACAGGCGAAGGCGATCGTCATCCCCGCGGTGATCGTGTCCATGCCGTAGCGGTTACAGATTTCGTTTCCCTTGGCGACGGCCCGCAGATCGAGAATTTTCAGGTTGCTTCCCAGAGCGGCGATCGTCTCGTATTCGGGTCCGCCGTAGCGCGGATCGACGCCGTAGAGCGGGTCCTCGAGGGCGATGACCCGCTTGCACATGATGGGGCAGGCATGGCAGCCCTTGCGCCGTTTGAGCAGCAGCTCGTTGTAACGGTCACCGCCGAGCGGGGAAGCATCCTCAAGGGCGCTTTCGCGGAAATGGTTCACCGGAAGCCCGCCCGCAGCGGAGAGAATCTCGGGAAAGACCGTCGTTCCGTAGGTGTAGAGCGCCTCCCCCGCCGGATTGCGACGGAAGGTCTTGGCGTAATCGGTCGCCGTCCGCCGCAGGAATTCCGCGTCGTGGAATTCGATCTCCGAGGTGCCGAGCGCGGCGACGGCCCTGAGGTTCTTCGAGCCCATCACCGCACCGAAGCCGTTTCGGCCGTTGAAGTGGCCGAGGTTGTTGGTGATGTTGGCGAAACGCACGCGGCGCATACCCGCCGGTCCGGCCTGGGCGACGCGGATCTTGTCGCTGCCCAGTTCGCTGCGGATCGCATCTTCCACCTCGCGGGTCTCGAGGAAGGCCAACGCCCGCGCGTCGCGGATCTCGGCCCGCCCCTGCGTCACCCACAGGTAGACCGGCGCTTCGGCCGCGCCGCGGAAGACGACGGCGTCGAAACCCGCCTTTTTCAATTCGGGGCCGAAAAACCCGGCCGCTTCGGACTCCCCCGCCGCCCCGGTGAGCGGCGATTTGCCCACGGCGGCGAAGCGGCAGGAAGCCGCAATCGGGGCCCCGGTCATCACCCCCGTCGCCAGAGTGAAGACGTTGGCAGGCGAAAAGGCGTCCGTCCGCGGCGGCATGTCGCGCAGCAGGTAGTGATAGCCGATGCCGCGGCCCCCGAGAAGACGCCGGTAGAAGAGGTCGCCCGGCTCCTCGATCTCGATCCGGCGGTCCGTGAGGTCGACATGCAGGATCTTCCCGGTCATTCCCTTGGCCATGTGCTCTTTTCCTCCCTGGAGGCTTTGGACGTCGAAGGGGACATTTCGAATCCCCCGATCCGGACGGTTTAGCGGGGGGTGAAGGGCCCTGTCAATAGCGCCCCTTGAGCCCAAGGCCGTTTTGGGTTAGCCCTTCCCGAAAAACTCCGCCGGCCCTGACCGGATCGGGCGCCGGCCGTTGAAAGGAGCCTTCCAGCGATGCCGATCGCCCCGCCGATCGCCTCCCGGCTCGCCGCCTTTGCGGTGATCCGGGACATGTTCGAAGAGGGACGCCGGATGAAAGAACGCTTCGGCGCCGAGGGGGTCTACGACTTTTCTCTCGGCAACCCCGACGCCCCGCCGCCGGAAACCTTCCGCGAGCTTCTCCGCAGGCTGGTCGCCGACCCCGCCCTCGATCACGGCTACGCCCCCGTGTCCGGTCTTCCGGAGGCGCGCGCCGCCGTGGCCGAAAGGCTTTCGGCCGAGCAGGGAATCGAGGTCCCTCCCCAAGCGGTGATCATGACCGCCGGTGCCTCGGGAGCTCTGAATGTGATCCTGCGCACGCTCTGCGAAGCCGGAGACGAGTTGGTCGTCCCCGCGCCCTACTTCGTGGGATACGAAAACTACGCCTTTCTCGCCGGCGCCCGGTTGGTCGCGGCGGCAACCGACCGGCGCTTTCACCTCGACCCGAAGACGATCGAGGCCCTGCTGGGACCGAAGACACGGGCCGTCCTCATCAACTCGCCCAACAACCCGAGCGGCGCCGTCTACACCGCCGCCGAGCTCGAAGCGCTCGGGGCGGTACTCGAAAAAGCCAGTTCCCGTCTGCGCCGGCGCCTCTATCTCCTCGCCGACGAACCCTACCGCACGATCACCTACGGGGCGGCGGTCGCGCCCGTGTTTCCGGCTTACGCCCACAGCATTCTCGTCAATTCCTTTTCCAAGGAACTGGGCCTGGCCGGGGAGCGTCTGGGCTACCTCGCCGTTCACCCCGCGGCCGAGGACGCTTCGCGCGTGGTGGAGGCGGCCTCGGCCGTCAACTCCATGATGGTGGTTCATGCCCCCGCGCTTTTCCAGCGCGCGATCGCCCGCGCCGGAGGAATCCGCGTCGATGCCGCGCACTACCAGCGACGAAGGACGTCCATCTGCGAGGTGTTGGAAGCGGCGGGCTACGCGTTCGTCCCCCCCGAGGGCGCCTTCTATGTGTTTCCCCGCAGCCCGATCGCCGATGACCGGCGCTTTACGGTATGGCTGCGCGAGGAGAGGATTCTCGCCAGCCCCGGATGCGCTTTCGGCGTCCCGGGGCATTTCCGCCTTTCGTTCGCCGTCCCCGAGAAGACGATCCTGGCGGCCCGGGAGGGGTTCCGCCGCGCACGGGAAAGGGCGCTCGCCGAGGCAGGCCGCTAACCGGCGGAGGAATGTGGGGATCGGTTCCCGGAATCGGTTGCGGCGACAATCCGGTCGGCTACGGCCCCCAGCGCACGGCTCAGGGGCGAATCCGGGAAGCTTTCGATAAATGAGCGGCCCCGGTCGGCGCAGTCCACCATCCGCGGGTCGAGCGGGATGCGCCCGAGAAAGGTGATCCCCATTTCACGGCAGGTGCGCTCTCCTCCGCCGGATCCGAAGAGATCGACCGGTTTGCCGCAATGCGGACAGGCGAAGCCGCTCATGTTCTCGATCAACCCCAAGATCTCCATCTTCACCGTGCGGCAGAAATTGATCGACTTGCGCACGTCGGCGAGGGCCACTTCCTGGGGCGTGGTGACGATGACGGCGCGCGCATCGGGGACCTGCTGGGCGACCGTGAGCGGCTCGTCCCCCGTCCCGGGGGGCGCATCGATGATCAAGAAATCGAGATCGCCCCATTCCACGTCCCCGATGAACTGGCGGATGGCCGAGAACTTGAGCGGCCCGCGCCAGATCACGGCGTCGTCGCGGCCGGGGAGAAAGGACTCCATGGAGATCACGGCCAGGGTATCCGAGACGCGCAGCGGGTTGAGTTTTCGCTCCGCGTTCACCTCCGGAGTTCCGGAGAGGCCGAGCATGCGTGGCACGTCCGGGCCGTGCAGGTCGACGTCCATCAGGCCGATACGCTTTCCGCGCGCGGCGAGGGTGAGGGCCAGGTTCACGGCGGTGCTGGTTTTTCCGACTCCGCCCTTGCCGCTCATCACCAAAAGCTTGTGGCGGATGCGCGCCAGCGAGCGGGCGATCGCCTTCTGCTGTTCGTTGCGGATCGCCTCGGGGGAGGAAGGCATACGATCGAGAATTTCAGCCATGAGCGTCTCCTTGCGTGCTTGGGAGGACGGGGTCCGATGCGTAATGCCGGCAAAGAAGTAACCCGTCGGGCGGACTTGTCAAGGCCCGGTTCCGAGCCGCCGACGCGATTCCTCTGGACTTGTCCGAGGGGGACAATCTATGGTAGCAGGCGGGTTTTAAAAGGAATCGGGAAATTCGGGTTCTCGGAAAGGCGGTCGACACAGCTTATGAAATTGCGGCTTGCTCTGGGGGTGGTGTTGTCCATTCTCGGCTTCGGGGCGGCGGTCTTCTCCGCGGAAGCCGCCCTCACCGTGCGCGTGCCCTTACCGGAGATCGCCCCTGTACAAAACCCGCAGCTTCGCGGCGCAACGGACCGCTTTTCCTTTCGCCTGCCGATCCCCGAGCGCTGGAAAGTGCGCCGGGCCGTGCTGCGCTTTTCCTATGTCAACTCCTCGGCGCTCATCGCCCGGATCTCGCGTTTGGTCTTCACCCTGCAGGAGCGCCCGCTCGCTCAGGTCCGCCTCAACCCCGACACCCCGGAAGGGGAGGTCACCGTGCCGCTGCCGCCGGAGCTTTTGCTTCCGGGGTACAACGAATGCACGTTCTGGGTGGCGCAGCACTACACCGAAGAGGAATGCGAGGACCCCTTCGCTCCCGAGCTGTGGACCTGGCTCAACCTGGAGGAGGCCCAGATCCTCTTCGAGTTGGAGCCGAACCCGGTGCCGCTTCGCGTATCGGCCATCGCCGATTTTCTCTTTGATCCGCGAAACGCTTTCGACACGCGCGTCCACCTGGTGCTGCCCGAACTCACCCCCGCCTCCCTCCGGGCGGCTTCGGTCGTGGCCTCCGGCATCGCCCTGCGCTACGCTTACCGCGCACCGCAGATCTCCCTCGGTGCAAGCCTCCGACCCGGCGTCGACAATATCGTGATCGGCCTGCGGGATGAGCTCGCATCGCGGTTGCCGCAGGCGGCGAAGGCCGCTTTTCCCTCCGGCGCGGAGATGCGGGTGCAGCACCTCCCGGAGCTCCGGCCGGAGCCGAAGCCGGGGGAGCCGGCCATCGCCTTCGACCCGGCCCACGCCCTGGTCCTGGTGACCGGGGGAAACGCCCCGGAGCTCGAGACCGCCTGCCGAGCCTTCGCCTCGCTTTCCTATCCGCTTCCCGACACGGCCTCGACCCGCATCGAGTCCGTGCGGCTGCCCGAGGTGGAAGAGCATAGCGTCCAGCGCGGCCTCTCTCCCGGCAAAACATACACGTTCGCCAGCCTTGGAAAACCCACCACGGAGTTTCTGCACATCTCCCCGCCTCCCCTCGATCTCGAGCTGCGGCTGCCCGCCGGCCTGCATCTCGCCGCCAACGCCTTCGCGAGCGTCATCCTGCACATGGCTTACGACGCCGCCATGCGCTCGGACTCCGTGCTCAACATCCTGCTCAACGGAAAGTTCATCTCCGCCGTACGCCTGGACAACCCGAAAGGGGACTATTTCAAGGGCTACCGCATCGACATCCCTTTCTCCTCCTTCAAAAGCGGACTGAATCGTCTGAGCCTCAAGGCGGAGCTGACCCCGCTGCACACCGACAAGTGCACGCTGATTCAAACCGAAAATCTGCGGCTGACCGTGTTCGACGACTCCGCGGTCATCCTCCCCGAAGCGCCCTTCTGGAGCCGCATGCCGCGCCTGGATCTCTTCTTCCAGGACGCCTTTCCGCTCGGACGCTGGCCCGACTTGAGAGAAGCCGCCGTGTTCCTGGCGGAAAAAAACCCTCAGACGGCCGAAGCCGCCGTGAACGCCGTCGCGATCTGTGCCCAGAAATTGGGCTACCCCCCTTTCGCCGCGGCCTGGGCGATCGCCCCCGATGCGATTCCAGCGGACCGGGATCTCCTGGTCGTCGGCCCGCTTTCCTCGATTCCCGGCCCGCTTCTGGCCGCCGCCCCCTTAAGCGGCCTGGACCCGATGCGGCTCGCCTTCCCCTTGCAACCCCGACCCCGACCCCATATTTCCGAGCCGGTCGACTTCTGGTCCCGACCGCCGCGGCCGCAGGCCTCGGCACCCTTTCACCCCTCGGACGTGACCACCCACAACCCGGCGCAGGTCGACCTCTCCGGGGCTCTGGGCGCCGGCCGCGGGGCGATGATGCAATTCCAGCACCCGAACGCCGCCGGCCGCACCGTCACCCTGCTGGCGAGCGATGACGCCGCCGGTCTCGCCCGGCTGGGACGCACCCTCTGGGAACCCTCCGTCCAGGCGGCCGTTCAGGGCGATTTCGTACTCCTGCGTCTCGACGCCCCGCGCCCCCAAACGCTCGCCCTCACGCTGGGGCCGGCCTACTTCATCGGGGTTCCCGGGAAAATGCCGGCGCTGCAGAACTTCATCAACACGCATCCTCTCCTTGCCTTGGGAATCCTGCTGGCGCTGCTTTTGATCCTGTGCATCCTTCTCGTCCGTCTGATCCGGGGACACCGGCGCCGGAGGCTGCAACCCGGGGAAGCGGAATGAGGCCATGCGCATACTTCCGGCCGGTTCGCCCGCAACCGTTCAGGGCGCTTGGGGCGTTTGGCTCTTGCTGGCGTTTCTCTGGGGACCTCCGGCCGAGTGCGCCGATTGGGGACGGTTCCTCGAACGCTTCGTTTCCGGCGACGGCCGGGTGATCGACCCCGGGCAGCAGGACGCCAGCCACTCCGAGGGGCAAGGCTACGGCCTGTGGCTGGCCTTGCTCCACGGCGACCGACCGGCCTTCGACCGCATCCTGCGCTGGACGGTCGACAACCTCCAGGTGCGCAAAGACGCGCTGTTCGCCTGGTCGTGGGGTCGCAGGCCGAACGGATCCTGGAACGTCATCGATTACAACAACGCCAGCGACGGCGATCTGCTGATCGCCTCGGCCTTGCTTCGCGCCGCCGCGGAATGGAAACATCCGCCGTATCGCGAAAAGGCCCTCGCCGTGGTCCGGGACATCCGAGTGCATCTGGCCTTTGCGGCCGGCAAGCGGCGACTGATCGCCCCGGGCTATTACGGCTTCGCCGGCCGGGAACGACTCCTTTTCAACACCGGCTATGCGGTGTTCCCGGCCTACCGCGCTTTCGCCGCCGCCGAGGAGACGGCCTTCTGGAGCCGGATCCTGGAGGATGCGCGAAGCCTGCTTCGGGAAGCCGCGGCGAACCCTTTCGCCCTTCCCCCGGACTGGGTCGTTCTCGAGCCGGAGCAGCCGCGCCTTTCGGCCGAACGCGGCCCCTTCTTCGGCTACGAGGCGGCCCGGCTTCCGCTCTACGAATCCGGCCTGGCAGAGCCCCTGCCCCTTTTCGGTCCTTTTCTCGACTGGGTGGAGCGCTCGGGCTACCTCCCCGTAAGGGTAAACCTCGTCGAACACACGGTTTCGACCGGCGAAGCGGCGGCGGGCTTTCACGCCGTCTTTGCGCTTGCGGCGGAGCGGCGGGGAAAGGAGGATCTCGCGCGGAGGCTGCTCGAACGCGGCCGGGCGAAGATTGCGTCCGAGGCGGACGATTACTACTCGAACGCGCTTTTTCTTTTGGCAACGGGGGGGCCGGGCCGAAGAGGAGTGCGATGGCCATGATCCGGTTCGTCGCGGGATTCGTCCTGTTTTGCCTGCTCGGCGCGGTTTTTCCCCTGCTTCACCCCGAGGAGACCAGGGCCGGCGAGCCGCCGATCGCCCCCGCGGCCCCCTCGGCCGTCCGCCGGGATGGCCCCGCTTCCGGCGTCGAGACGCTGCAGCGCGTCGCCCCCGGCCGCGTGGAAGCCCGTCCCCACGAGATGGAAGTCGAGTGGGAACCTCCGGACTGGTTCTACACCTCTCCCAAGGATGCGCTGCGGTTGAAAGGCTGGGACTCCGGCTTTCCCCCCGATGCGCCTCGCGAATTGCTTCCGCCCGCCGCCGCCCCGCCTTCCCCGCTCGAGCAGGCCTGGGCCCTGTACCGACGAGGGCGTCTTGCCGAATCGGCGGCGCTTTTTCGCTCCCTGCTCGAGCTGCCCGAGCCCGCCCGGGCCCGGGAGGCCCGCCTGGGACTCGCCTACAGCCTTCTCCGCCAGGGCCGACGGCGGGAGGCGCTGCCGCACCTCGAGCGACTCTTGCGCGAGGGCCATCGAGGGCCGGAAGTGCGTCGAGCCCTGATCGATCTGCTCATGGCCGAAGGCCGCTACCCGGCCGCGCGTGCGGAAATCGATCGCCTGCCGGTCCGCGAGCGCGAAGCCGCGCTGCGAAGGTTCCTCGAAGTCCGTTTTGCGGATCGGCTCCGCTCTCTTCCCGCCGACCCGCCCCTGCCCAAACTCAAGGAAATCCTTTCCAGCGAGCAGGAGGCCCTCGCGCGCTGCATCCGACCCGATCTGTTTCATGGGCTCGCCCGCCTCTTCGCCCGAGCCGGCGATGCGGGGGCGGCGGCGGAGCTCGATCGCCGTCTGCTCGCCTGTCCTATCGCCCCGTCGCTGCGACTGGGCATCCTCGCCGGACTCGCCGCTTCCGGCCCGGAGGAAGAGGCCCTTTCCCTCCTCGTTTCCCAGCGTACGTTTCTCGCTCCGCTTGATCCGCTGATCGCCCGGCAGCTCGAAGACCTCGAAGTCGCCCTTCTCCGGCAAAGGCTCGCCCGTCTGCCCGAAGGCTCCGCGGCGCGGGCGGAAACGGCGACGGAAATCCTCGCCCGACGGCCGGACGACCCGGAGGCGCTCGCCGTTCTCGCCTGGGAACACCTCCGCCGCGGCGAGGCGGAAACGGCCGAGCGGCTCTTTCTCCGCTTGCGGGAATCCGACCCACAAAACCGCGACGCGGCCCTGGGAGCGGGCTGGGCGCGCCTGCAATCCGGGCGCGTGGACGAGGCGCTCGCACCGTTTGCTTCCGGGGCGATCCCCGAGGACGAAGGGATCCGTGCCCTCCGACGGGCGGTGCTGCGGCGTCAGGCGGACCGGGCGATGGCCGAGAGCCGCTGGCGGGATGCAGCCGCCGCCTACGAGGCGCTTCTGCAAATCGATCCGCAGGACCCCAACGCCGCAGACGAACTCACACGCGCGCTGCTCCGTGGAGGACCGGCGGTCGAGGAGCTCAAGCGCCTGGAAGGACGGGTTCAAACCGCCCCCTCGCCGTCTCTCGTCTCCGGACTGCTCGATCACTACCGTGAAGCGGGGCTGGAGGATCCCGCCTGGGATCTCGCCTGCCGCGCCGCCCGCAGCTCCGACCCGGCGGTCGCCGCCGCGGCGGCGCCCTTCTTTTTCGCCCAGGGGCTTCCCGTCACCGCCTCGCAGCTCGATGCCGACGAGACCCGCTGCTACCGCAACGCCTTCTCGCCGCGCGCCGAAGCCTTCGGCCTGCATCGCAGCCGCGACACCCGCGGCCGTTACGGCGACCTCGAGGAAACTTCCTTTCCGCTTTCCGCTTTCCATGCCGTGGGACGCGGGCGCACCGCCTCACTCACCCTCACCCCGCGCCTGCTGCGGGGAAACCCGGCGCAAGATCAACCCCCCGTGGGGCGCGACTACCTGCGCGGATCTCCCCGGCGGGAACGCTGGCAGGACGATCTCCTCGTGGTCCAGCCCGACGCCGGGCTGGAGCTCGAGGGCCGTTTTCCCGTAGCGCTGCACCTGGGAACGACCCCGCTCGGCGGGCCCGTCTCCCCCGGGCCGACCTTCTCCGCCCGCCTCGGCTCCGAAGCGGGATTCCTCGAGGTCCACCGGCTCAGCGTGCGCGACTCGATCCTTTCCTGGGTGGGGCAGAAGGATCCCTACAGCCGAACCTCCTGGGGCCGGCTGACGCGCACGGGGGCGGAAGCGGGCCGGAGCTTCCCCGTGGGGGCCATCGGCTGGTGGGCCCTAAACGCCGGCTTCGATCACTACGACGGGCAAAATGTGATCGATAACCAGGCCCTGCGCGGCGGAATCGCCGCAGGCCGCACCCATCTCGTGGAGGGCGACGAGTGGAGCTACGGGGCCTTTCTCAGCCTCGCCCATTTCCGCCGTAACAGCGATTTTTACACCTTCGGCCACGGCGGATACTACAGCCCGCAGTTCTTTTCCATTGCCGGCCCCTTCGCCCGCTTGCGCACCGCCGCCTGCCGCGATTTCTGGCTGGATCTTCAGCTTTCCGCCGGCTGGCTCCACCAGCGATTGCATCAAAGCCGCCGCTACCCCCTCGATGACGATCTTCGGGTGAACGGAACCTACAACGACGACACCGATCATCTCATCGGCGCCTCCGTCCGGATCCAGGGTATGAAACAGCTCACCCGCTACGCGGCCCTGGGAGGCCTCTTTTCCTTCGGCGCAAGCGGCGACTGGACGGAATGGATGGTGGGAGCGGGGGTCCAGATCTTCTTCGAGCCTCAGAACGTCTTCTCCACCCGCAGAAATCTCTTCGGCGACTTCGGCGCATCCTCGAACCGCTGAGGAGAACTATCGCCTTTTTCCTCTTTCGTCTGCCCGGCCGGCGGGGGAGAAGGCATACCACAGAAGCCCCAGGATCTGCAGAAAAAGGAGCAGCAGCAGACTCGCCCGATAGCCGGCGGGAGCATACCTGCCGGGCGTATCCGGCGGGAAAAGCGCGATCACCGCTCCGATTCCCCATTGCGCGGCGAAGGTGGCGACGAAAACGAGCACATTGAGCCCGGTGCTCACCCGGCCGGCGAGCGCCGGCGCAAAGTGCATCGCCAGCGCCGGGTAAGGGATCACCCCCGCCGTGCCGATGAAGCCGAAGAGCGCCCAGAGGATGGTCGCCCAGCCCCGGGGGGCGAGGATGAGAAGCCCCTGCACGACCATAAAGAGGGCCATCCCCCAGGCTCCGGTGGTGAGCGGGGCGACTCCGGCGCGTCCCAGGCGCTCCGTCACCCATCCGATGCCCACATAGCCGGCCGTCATCGCGGCCGCCGTCCAGAAGAGCACCGTGGCCGCCGCCGGGCGGTCCAGGCCGGCCACGTCCCGCAGCCACGGACCCGACCACAGCCCGTGCACCGCCATGAAGGCGACCTGCGAGGCGACGGTTAGCGGAGCGATGCGCCAGAATTGTGGACTGCAAAAGACCTCCCGGATGCCGCGCCACGGCCGGGAGAGCGCCTCCGGCGCCGAGGGGGGCCGCTTCTCGGGGACCGCCCTCCAGATGACGGCGGCCACGGCGAGGCTCAGGACCGAAAGGCCTAAAAAAACGCCCCGCCAGTCGGCGACGCGAAGCGCCGCCTCGACCGGCACGGTCGCCGACAGCGCCCCCAGCCCACCCGCGGCGAGATGCAGGCCGTTGATCCGCGGCCAGGAAGCCGGAGGGAACCAGAGGGTGTAGGCCTTGATCGCCGCCATGTAGCCCGCCGCGACCCCCAGGCCGATCCCGGCGCGGCCGAGGACCAGTCCCCACAGCCCCTCGGCCCGGGCGAAAACCACGGCTCCTCCGGCGGCGAGCAGAAGGAGCAGTCCCTCGACGCGCCGCGGGCCGAAACGGTCGAGGAGGATCCCGAGCGGAATCTGGAAGGCCGCAAAGGAGATGAAATAGGCGGCGGTGAGCAACCCCAGATCGGCGGGTCCGATCCCCAGATCCATGACCAGATCCGGCGCGATGATTGCATTGACCACGCGGAAAAGGTAGGAGAGAAAATAGGCGAGAGCGAAGGGGAGGAGCACGCGCGGCAAGACCCCGCCCCGCGGTCCGGGACGGCTCTCCGAGGCGTCCGCCCCGGCTGCGGCCGGGCCGGATGCGGATCCCCCGGGCATGCGCACCTTAGGGCTTCCAGACATCGGGCGGGAAGCGGAGGGTGGCGAAATGGTCTTCGACGGTCTCCTCCCGGCGGATCAGCTCGACCGCACCATCGGTGCGCAGCAGCAACTCCTTGGGGCGCAGCCGTCCGTTGTAATTGAAGCCCATGGCGTGGCCGTGGGCGCCGGTGTCGTGGATGACGAGGAGATCGCCTTCCTCGAGCGGCGGCAATTCGCGCTGGATGGCGAACTTGTCGTTGTTCTCGCAGAGCGAGCCGACCACGTCCACCGGAGCGGCGGGCGGGAGGTCCTGTTTCCCGGGAACGCTGATGTGGTGGTAAGCGCCGTACATTCCGGGCCGCATCAAGGCCGACATGCAGGCATCCACCCCGATGTAGGTGCGGTAGATTTCCTTGCGGTTGATCACGCGGGTCACGAGCACCCCGTGGGGGCCGGTCATGTAACGGCCGCTTTCCATCAAGAGCCGAGGGGCCCAGCCGTGGCGGCTGCGGAAACGGTCGAAGAGCGCCGTCGCCTCTTCGCCCAAAGCGGCGAGATCGAGCGGCTCGTCCTCCGGCCGGTAGGGGATTCCCAGGCCGCCCCCCATGTTGATGAATTCGAAGCGGATCGAGAGCTCGCCGGTGATCCAGGCCATCAGCTCGAGCAGCATGGCCACGGTCTGGGCCATGAAGCGGCAATTGCGCTCGTTGGAGACGACCATGGTGTGCAGCCCGAAGCGCCGCGCGCCGCGCGCGATCGCCCGGCGGTAAGCTTCGACCATCTGGTCATGGGCGACCCCGTACTTCGCCTCGACCGGGTTGCCGATGATCTCGTTTCCCGTGCGCCGGGGTCCGGGGTTGTAACGAAACGAGATGAGTTCGGGGAAACGCGGGACCTTGGGCACAAGCCGTATGTCATCCAGATTGAGGATCGAGCCGCCGTCGGCGAGGGCGGCCTCGAATTCGTGAACCGCGGTGTTGTTGGAGGTAAACATCAGATCCTCGCCGCGCGCGCCGATCGAACGGCACAGCAACAGTTCGGGGACCGAGCTGCAATCGAAGCCGAAGTCCATCTCGCGCATCAACCGGAGCACGCGCGGGTTGGGAAGGGCCTTGACCGCGAAATACTCGCGAAAGCCCTCGGGGATCCCGCGGAAGGCGTCCTTTACCGCCTCGCCGGTCGAGCGGATCCCGGCCTCGTCGTAGATGTGAAATGGAGTCCCGAAATGGCCCGCAATGCGTTCGAGAACGGGAAAGAGGCGTTTTTCGAATTCCGGGGACATCGGCATGGGGACCAAGCTCCTTGCGCGGCGGAAATGGGACTCGATCTATGGTTTTCCGCTCTTTCTGTCAAGCCGGCGCTCATGGATTTCGGCGACGATCGGTGCTATGCTTGAGGGATTCGATCGCGTAGCGATCTCTTCCCCCGGGAAGGACGGATCCATGTATCGCAATCACTTCGGTCTGACGAAGAAGCCCTTTGAGATCAGCCCCGATCCGGAATTTCTCTGGCTCGGCGAAAAGCACCGCGAAGGGCTCGCCGTGCTCAAGTACGGCATCCTGGAGAACAAGGGGTTTCTGCTCATCACCGGCGAGGTCGGAACGGGCAAGACGGCTCTGATCCGCGCCATCGAAAAAGAGGTCAAGGCCCGTGCGATCATCGTCACCATCCCGGACCCCGGGATGGGGCTGATGGATTTCTACCAGTTTCTGGCCTCGGAGCTGAACATCCAGCGCGATTTCCGCAACAAGGGGGAATTCCTCGCCCGCTTCAAGCGGCTGATGCTCGAACACTTCTCGGGCTACCGCCGCGTGTTGCTGATCATCGACGAATCCCAACGGCTGAACCACGAGCTGCTCGAGGAGATCCGGTTGCTGTCCAACATCGACCTCGAGGGCAAGGTGCTGATCAACATCTTTTTCGTCGGGCAAAGCGAGTTCCGCGACATTCTCGCCCGCGAGGAAAACCGCGCCGTGCGGCAGCGGATTACGGTGAGCTACCACTTGCCGGCGCTCGAGGAAGCCGAGACCGGCCAGTACATCCAGCACCGGCTGCGTGTGGCCGGGGCCCGCGGGGAGATTTTCACGCCGGCCGCCGTCCGCGCCGTGCAGGAGTTTTCCAAGGGCCTGCCGCGGTTGATCAACATCGTCTGCGATCATGCGATGATGACGGCCTACATCCGCGGCGTGAAGACCATCGACGCCGACATCGTGCGCGAATGCGGACGGGAACTGGGAATCACGATCGGAGAGGAACCCGGCCGCCGCCGGAAACACGACGCCGCAGAGGGCAAACCGGCGGCTCCGGCGGGGAAAAACCACCTCCCCGCCCGGAAAGGATCCCGGACCTCCGCCTCCTGGAGCCGACCCGCCCTCTTTTTCGCCCTGGTTTTGCTCGCTCTCTTCGGCGGGTGGTATTTCTGGGGGGAGGCGGTATCCCAACAGCTTGCGCTCTGGGGAAGGGGAAAAGAGCCGGCCGCCGGCTCCCTTCCCGGCGGAAAAGACCGCAGCGCCGCCCTGCAGGCGGCGCCGGCGCTTCCGGTGGAAACCGCTTTGCCCGGGCCACAGGCGGAAGCCGAACCCTCCGCCCCGGCGGCGACCGAGCCCCCCGCCCGCCTTCCCGCCGCCGCCCTGGAGCCGTCGGCGCCGCAAGCGGCGCCCGAGAGGACAGGCGAAGAACGCCGCAGCGCGCCGGAAGGACCCCCGCCGTCCTCCCCGGCCTTTGTGCTGCAGGAATTCACCGTCCTCTTCGAGCCGAACTCCGTCGATCTCACCCCTCGGGCGCGCGAAATCCTCGCCACGGCAGGGGGCCTGCTCCGCGCCAGTCCCGGGACGGCGGCGCTCGTGGAGGGGCACTCCGACGGCCTGGGCGACCCGGCCTACAACATGTACCTTTCGGGCAAGCGGGCGATGGCGGTCCGCAATCAGCTTCTCGCTTTAGGGCTCGACCCCGGGCGGCTGAGGATCTCCGCCTTCGGCGCCGAGCGGCCGGTCGACACCAACGAGACCCTCGAGGGCCGCAACCGCAACCGGCGCGTCGTGATCCGCATCGTGCCGCTGTGGGGATCCTGACGGCGCCCCCCCCCACTCGTCTTTTGCGGCCGTCGCGGTGGAGTTGCAGCGGATCAGCTTTTCTTGGAAGTGACGGTCTGAAAGGTCGAGATCTGACGCTTGACTTTCCTGGACTTGCACTCGGGGCAGGTGATCTTCTTCTTTTCGGCGTCCGAAAGGCTCAAAAAGAGAGCAAACGGTTTCTTGCACGCTTCGCAGTAGAACTCGTACGTCGGCATCGCGTCACCCTCCTTTCGGCGTTCTTCGTGCACTCCAACCCAAGCTCCGGTATTTTAACAAAGCGGGAAAAACGCGGTCAAGCCTCGCAGGCCGGCCGGGAAACCTGCGCTCAGCGGTTGCGCGGCGACCAGCGGATGGTCGAGGTCTCGTACTGGACGGCGTAATCGACGCGCTGCAGGAAGTCCATCCCCAGCAAGCCGTCGTGCTGCAGGTCCTCGCCCTCGAGGGGCAGGATCACTACGGGGAAATCCCGCATCGCGATCGGGCCGACCTGGAGCGTCTCCAGGCGTCCGACCTCGGAATGAACCGTGCGCCCGCCGGCCAGGCGGGACTGGGCCTTGGCCAACGTCAGCACCCGCAGCCGCTCGGCGACCGGTCGGTAGATGACCGTATGGCTCGCCCCCGTGTCGAGGACAAGCCGCACCCCGGCCTCGAGACCGTGGTTGCCGAGCTTCACCGGAACGAGAATCCGGTTGCCGACGATCTCGACCTCCGTCTCTTCGGCCTTCCGCCGCTTCCGCTCCTCCTCCGCGGCCCGGCGGGCCCGCAGCCGTTCCTCCTCCTGGCGCAGTTCCTCCAGGTGCCGTTCCGTCTCCCGCCGACGCTCCGCCTCGAGTTCCTCTTCGCGGCTGCGGTCGGCCTCGCGCTGCAGGATGCGCACTTCCTCGGGGAGATGGTCGTATTTCTCGAGATACCGCCCGGCCTGCGGTCGGTATTCCTCCGGGATTTTCCAGAGCTCGTCCACGAAATGGGTCCGGCCGAAGCGGTCGGTGTAGCGGTAGAATTCGGCCGCGGCCGATCCCGGGAAGCCGAAAAGGAGCAGAAACAGCATCACGACCGCCTCCCGGCTCATCGCCCCTCCCCCGTTCGCCGGCGGGCTGGCGCGACGGCGCGGTTCAAGCTCCCGGCGATGTAGCCGCCGAGATCGAGGGTGGCGTAAAGAAAGCCGAGGCCGTGGAAGGCCTGCTCGATCTTGTGCCGCAAAGAGGGAGCCGCGAGGCGGGCGAAATCTTCCGGTCGGGCTTCGATGCGAGCGACCTGACCGTGATGGCGCACGCGGACACCGGAAAAACCCTGGTCCTCTAAGAATTCCTCCGCCCGTTCGACCGCCGCCAGCTCCCGTCGCGTGAGTTCCCGTCCGTAGGGGATGCGCGAGGCGAGACAGGCCATGGCCGGGCGGTCCCACGTGGGAAGTCCCAGACGCCGCGAGAGGCGCCGGATCTCGGCCTTGTCCAGCCCCGCTTCGATCAGGGGCGCGGCGACCCCCATCTCCCGGGCGGCGCGCAGGCCGGGCCGGAAATCCTTGAGGTCGTCGAGGTTCGCCCCGTGGGCCACCACGGCGAAACCCCGCCGCTCGGCCGCCGTCCGGATTTCCCGCAAGAGCCTTCGCTTGCAGAAATAGCAGCGGGCGGGACCGTTGCGCCACACCCCCGCCTGGTCGAGGATCGGCACCCGCAGCCGCAGGTGGGGAACCGCAAGCCGGCGCGCGGTCTCGACCGCGAAGGCGATTTCCCGCCGGCGCTGCAGAGGGGTATCCGCCGTCACCGCGATGACCCGGCCCTCGAGCGCGCGCCGGGCGGCAAAGAGAAGCAGCGTGCTGTCCACCCCGCCGGAAAAGGCCACCGCAAGCGCCTCGTAGCGGCTCAGCACCGTCAGCAGGCGCACGCCGGGCGGGGAGCTCCAGGCGGAGGGCCTTTCGTGCTTCCGGGGGGAGGGAAGACGGCGCATGGGCTTCTTCATGGGGTTTGCGGGTCGGGTTTGCCAGGGTGCCGCAAATCTTCTATTAGGGTCTATTAGGTTCATTATAGGCGGATCCGCACCGAACTGCAAAAGGAGCGCTCGTGGGCACACGCCGCATTCTGCTCGGACTCCCGCTGGCGGTCAGCACCCTGCTGCTGCAATCCGTCCTCTGGATTCCGACCTACGAGGAGCAGGCGCGCGGCAACCCCGGCCGGCTCGAGGAGTTCATCCAGGCATCGATCGGCGACGCCGCCGTCCTCAACCCCATCCTTTCCACCGATGCCGCGAGTGCGGAAATCGAGCAGCTCGTCTTCGAGGGGCTGCTCGACCGGGACGAGCACCTGCGGTTGCGCGGCAAGCTGGCCGAGTCCTGGTCCGTCCGTGAGGAGGCGTTCTTTCATGTTCCGGCCGGGGAGGGACAGGAGACGGAAGAGGCCGAGCGGATCGCCGCCCTTTTGCGCGACCGCCGCGCGCACCCCGACGGGCTTCCCTCCGAGGTGCAGACGACCCTGGCGAACCTCGATGAAATCGCCATCGAGCCTCCCCGCCGCGAGAAGCGCGAAATCGTCGGATCCTCTGGAGAAACCCTGCACCTGACGCTTTCGATCCCGCCCCGCATCCGCCTTCTGCTCGCGCGGGTCGATCCCGATCTTTTCTCCCGGCTCGAGGTCCTCCTGGGGGAAGGCTATTTCCTTCGCTTCCGCCCCGAGCTGCACCTCGAGGCCGCCCCTTCCCTTGACGCGGAGGAAACAAGCCGGATCGCGGCGGAACTGCTCCCCCCCGTCGAGCACAACCCCGTCATCGAGTTCCGCCTCCGACCGGGTCTCACCTTTCACGACGGACATCCTCTCACCGCCGAAGACGTGCGCTTTACCTGGCAGGCCGTGATGGACCCGCGGAACCTCTCGCCGCGGGCCTCCGATTTTGAACCCGTGAAGGAGGTGCGCATCCCCGATCCGCGGACGGCGGTGGTGGTCTACAAGCGCCTCCATGCGCCGGCGCTGGCGAGCTGGACGCTGGGGATTCTGCCCCGGCACCGCCTCGACGAAAACGCCTTGCAGGCCGAAGCGCTCGCCTCCGGAAAAGACCCCGCCTCCTTCGGGATCCGCCAAAGCCGCTTCAACCGCCAACCCGTCGGCTGCGGGCCTTTCGTCTTTCGCGAGTGGAAATCCGATCGCCACATCCGTCTCGAGCGCTTCGCGGGATACTTCGAGGGGCCGCCCGAGTACCGCCGGTTCTCCTTCCGGGTGATCCCGGATCTATTGACTCAGGAAATGGAGTTCTACGCCGGGACGATCGACGCCTATGCCGTCCAGCCGCATCAGGCGGCACGCCTCGCCGGCGATCCGCGCTTCCAGCATTTCTCCGGCACCTCCTTCGCCTACACCTACATCGGCTACAACCTCCGCCGCCCGCCCTTCGACGACCCCCGCGTGCGGCGGGCCCTGGGCCTTGCCGTCCCGGTCGAGCGGATCATCGAGACCGTGCTCTACGGTCAGGCCGAACGCACGAGCGGTCCGTTTCTGCGGCAGACGCCCTTCTACAACCCGCAGGTCGAACCGCTTCCTCATGACCCGGAGACTGCCAGGCGCCTGCTCGAGGAAGCCGGTTGGCGGCCCGGCCCGGACGGTCTGCTCGAGAAAGGCGGCCGACGCCTGCGTTTCACCCTGATCACCAACAGCGGCAACGACATCCGCAAATCCATCCTGACGATCGTCCAGGACGCCTGGAAACGTCTGGGCATCGAGGTGCGCACCGATCTCGTCGAGTGGTCCGTCTTCATCCGCGAGCGGATCCACCGCCTCGATTTCGACGCCGTGGTGCTCGGCTGGTCGATGAGCGTCGAACCCGACCTCTACCCGATCTGGCACTCGAGCCAAACCGGCCCGCACCAGCTCAATTTCGTCGGCTACCGCCACCCCGAGGCCGACGCGCTGATCACGCGGATCCGCGAGGAGTACGATCCCGAGCGTCAGGTCGTCCTGTGCCGCAAACTGCATGCCCGGATCGCCGCCGATCAGCCGATCAACTTCCTCTACGCCGGCAAGTGGACGGCCGTGCTCGACCGGCGGATCGTGATCCGCGAGCGACAGGGAGGCGAAATCCGCCACCGCCCGATCGAACCCACGGCGACGGGCAATTACCGCTACCACTTCAATCGCTGGGTGAAGCTCTCCGAGCGCCCGGTGTTCACCGGGCTATGAACCGCACCGGCGCCGAGGACGGAACATGACCGCCTTTCTCGCCCGCAGCCTGAAACGGAAACTGGTCACGCTCTGGTGGGTGACCGTGGTCTCCTTTCTCATCATCCACCTCGCCCCCGGCGAGCCCGCCCAGGTCGATCCGCTCGACCCGAAGTTCACCCCCGAAATGGTGGAGCGCTTCCGGCGCGCCTTTCATCTCGACCGGCCGCTTCCGATCCAGTACGTCCTCTTCTACCGCGACCTTTTCACGGGCCGGAGCGTCTCCTGGAAGGACAGCCGGCCGGTCCTCGAAAAGATCGGCGAGCGCTTCCTGAACAGCCTGCCGCTGTTCGCCGTAGGAACCCTTCTCACCTGGACGCTCGCTTTCCCGCTCGGCATCCACGCCGTCGTGCGCCGCGGCGGGTTCTTCGACCGCGGAACGGCCTTTTTCGCTTACGTGTTGATCTCTCTTCCCGGATTTTTCTTCGCTTACCTGCTGATCCTCCTCGTGGTGAACACCCTGGCGGTGCCCGTACTCGGCATGCAGACCTACGGTTTCGAGGACGCTCCCTTCCTCCACCGCCTCAACGACCGGCTCTGGCACCTGCTGCTGCCCGCGGGGCTCGGCTCGGCGACGGGGATCGCCGTACTTTCGCGCTACGTCCGCAGCCAGATGCTCGAGGTGATCCATCAGGACTACGTCCGCACCGCCCGGGCCAAGGGTCTGCCCGAAGAGACGGTTCTCTACAAGCATGCCCTGCGCAACGCCCTGCTCCCTTTCCTGACCATGTTCGGGCTCCTCCTTCCCGGCTTGGTCGGCGGCTCGGTGATCATCGAATCGATCTTCTCCTGGCCGGGTCTGGGACGCCTGGCCTACGAGGCGATCCTCGCCCGTGATTATCCGGTGATCCTGACGCTCAACTTCATCGCCGCGGTCCTCGTGCTGCTCGGCACCCTGCTCTCCGACCTGCTCTACGCCGCGGCCGACCCACGCATCCGGCTCGAATGATGGACGCAGCGGCTCTTGCGGAAGCGGACGGCGCCGGCACGGTGCAAAAGCGCGGGCACCTCTGGCGCTCCTTCCGCCGCAACCGCCCGGCCCTGACCGGGCTCGTGCTCTTCTGCGCCTTCCTGGTTCTCGCCGCGATCGGGGCCGGGGCGACCTCCGGCCGCGACCCGCTCCTCGATCCCGCCCGTGTGCGCCTCGAAGAAAGACTCCGCCCTCCCCTCAGCCCGGCCCGGGACGACGAGAATCCCCCGTTTCTCGGGATCTACCTCCTCGGGACCGACGAGCTGGGGCGGGACCTCTTCGCCCGGATGCTCCAGGGCGCCTGGGTGTCGCTCACGGTAGGCTTCATCGCCGTCGGCATCTCGGTCGCCGTCGGCATCCTCGCCGGGGGTGCCGCCGGCCATTACGGCCGTCGCCTGATCCGCCTGCGGCATGCGGCGGTCGCCCTCACCCTCGCCGCGGGCGCGATTCTGGGGGCGAGCGGACATCTTCCGGCGGGACTGCTCCTTCTCGCCGCGACGCTCTGGGCCTCTCTCGGAGCGCGTCGGCGGCTTCGGAAAAGGGACCGTTCGCAACGTCCGGGGCTCCTCGATCGCCCGCTCATCGACATCGACACCTTCATCATGCGCATCGTCGACATCCTGCTCTGCTTTCCCAGCTTCTTTCTCATCCTGACCGTGGTCGCGCTGCTCCCTCCCAGCATGATCACGATCATGGCCGTGATCGGCCTGACGAGCTGGGAAGGGACGGCCCGGTTCGTCCGCGCGGAGTTTCTCTCGCTCCGCGAACGGGAATTCGTCGACGCCGCGCGCGCCCTGGGGGTCGGCGATCCGGGCATCCTCTTCCGTCACATGCTGCCGAACGCCCTGGGTCCGGTCTTCGTCTCGGCGACCCTCGGGGTCGCCTCGGCCATCCTTACCGAATCCGGTCTGAGTTTCCTGGGTTTCGGGGTCCCCCCGCCGCACGCCATCTGGGGCAACCTTCTCGCCGACGGAAGACGTTTTCTCTTCGATGCCCCCTGGCTCACGCTCGCCCCGGGGTTGGCGATTCTGGTTGTGGTCCTCGCTTTCAATCTCTTCGGCGAAGGCCTGCGCGATCTCCTCAACCCCCAGGCGCGCGAGGGGAGGTGAAGCCGTGGAGTCGGCCAATCCCGGCGTCCTTCTCTCCGTCGAGGGACTGACCGTCCGCTTCCGGCGGCAGGAGGAAAGCTTCCACGCCGTCGAAGGATTGGATCTCTCCGTCCGGCGGGGGGAAACCGTCTGCCTCGTGGGCGAGTCCGGCTGCGGCAAAACCGTGACCGCGCTTTCCGTGATGGGCCTTCTTCCCCGGCCGGTTGCGGAAATCGCCACCGGCCGGATCCGCTTCGACGGGATCGACCTCGCGGCCGGAGCGCCGGACTACCCGCCAGGCATCCGCGGCCGACGCCTGGCGATGGTCTTCCAGGAGCCGCTCACCTCGCTCAACCCGGTTCTTTCGATCGGCGATCAGATCTCCGAGGGGCTTTTGTTCCACCGTCGGCTCTCCGCGCGGCGGGCGCGCGAGCGTGCGCGGGAGCTGCTCGCCGAAGTGGGGCTTTCGCGACCGGAACAGAGGCTTTCCGATTATCCGCACCGCTTGAGCGGCGGTGAGCGCCAACGGGTCATGATCGCGACCGCCCTCGCCTGCGATCCGGAGCTCTTGATCGCCGATGAGCCGACGACGGCGCTCGATGTGACCGTGCAAGCGCAGATTTTGCGACTTCTCCGGGCGCTCCAGGAAAACCGCGATCTTTCGATGCTCTACATCACCCACGACCTCGGGGTCGTAGCCCGGATCGCCGAGCGGGTGGCCGTGATGTATGCCGGCGAAGGGGTCGAGACGGGGCCGGCAGGCGAAATCCTGCGGCACCCGCTGCACCCCTACACGGCGGCGTTGCTCGATGCGCTTCCCGGGCGCGGCAAACGCGGCCGGCGCCTCGCCGCCATCCCGGGGGCAGTCCCGCATCCCGCCGCGCGGCCGCCGGGGTGCGCGTTTCATCCGCGCTGCCCGCGGGTAGAACCCGCCTGCCGCCGGCAGCGACCGAGGCTGATCCCGGTGACGAGCGCGCGGGCCGTCCGTTGTCCCGTGACCGCCGGTACGCTCGGCGGGGAGGATGCCGGACGATGAACCGAAGCACATGCCCGGGCGACACGCCGATTCTCGCCGCCCGGAACCTCGTCAAACGCTATCCCCGGGGGCGGGAAAGGTTCCGCTCGCAGCCCGCCGACGGGATCGAGGCCGTGTCCGGGGTTTCCTTCGAACTGGCATGCGGGGAAACCCTCGGCCTCGTCGGGGAGTCCGGTTGCGGCAAGACCACCCTCGCCCGCATGCTTCTCAAGCTTTTGCCCGCCGACGAAGGAAAGATCCTCTATCGCGGGGTGGATCTCGTGCCTCTCTCCGAGGCCGAGATGCGGCCGCTGCGCCGCAGGATCCAGATCGTCTTTCAAGACCCCTACGGCTCGCTCAATCCCCGGCTGACCATCGGCCAAGCCCTCCGGGACGGGCTGCGCCTGGCCGGGATCACCGGCCGCGGGGCGGTCCGACACAGGATCGCCACCTTGCTCGAACGGGTCGGGCTTCCCGCCTCGGCGGCGGACCGCTATCCGCACGAATTCAGCGGCGGACAGCGCCAGCGGATCGGCATCGCCCGCGCCCTGTCCGTCGAGCCCGAAATCCTCGTCTGCGACGAGCCGGTCTCGGCCCTCGACGTCTCGATCCAAGCGCAGATCCTGAATCTCTTGGGCGATCTCCGGGAGGACCTGAGCTTGAGCTGCCTCTTCATCTCCCACGACTTGAACGTCGTGGGTTACTTCTGTCGCCGGATCGCCGTCATGGTCCACGGCCGCATTGTGGAGGAAGCCCCCGCCGAGACCCTCTTTGACAATCCCCTCCACCCCTACACGCGGCAGCTGCTTGCGGCGGCGGCCGACCCGCTGCGGTCGGTTGCGCACGCAGTTGCCTCGGCTCGGGCCCAAGCGGCTTCGTCGGCTTCGCCGCACGCCTGCATCGCCTATCCGGCCTGCCCCGAGGCCGCCTCCGCATGCCGGGCCTGGGCGGGCGACTTGACGGATGCGGGGGGAGGGCACTATGTCCGGTGCCTGCAGAGCTAAGACCCTTACAAGGAAAATCGCTCATGGAGACCGCCGACCGCCGCACACCCCAGGAGGAAATCGACCGCCGCCTCGCCGCCCTGCAGCAGGTGCTATGCCGCCGCGAAATCGACCTCGCGCTGGTGATCCAGAAAACCGATCTTTTCTATTTCAGCGGTACGATCCAACAGGCGGTCCTGGTCGTGCCGGCCGAGGGCCGGGCGCTGCTGCTCGTCAACAAGTCGCTCGACCGGGCCCGCGGGGAAACCCCCCTCCAAGCGGTCTTTCCCCTGGGGAGCACGCGCGATCTTCCCCGACGGATCGCCGAGGCCGGGCTTCCCGCGCCGCGGCGCATCGGCCTCGAACTGGATGTTCTGCCGGCCAACCTCTACTTTTCCTACCGCGGGCTCTTTCCGGAAGCCGAGATCGTGGACGTCTCGACCGACATCCGGCTGCTGCGGGCGGTAAAGTCCCCCTGGGAGATGGAGCGGATCCGCGAGGCGGCCGCCCTTTCCGACCGGGTTGCCGCCTGTGTGCCCGAGCTTCTGCGCGAGGGGATGACCGAGGTCGAGCTCGCCGGCCGAGTGGAAGCCGAGGCCCGCCGCCTGGGACACCCGGGAATCGTCCGCATGCGCCTGTGGGGCAGCGAGCTCTTCTACGGGCATCTCCTCTCGGGCCCTTCCGGCGCGGTGCCGAGCTACCTCTCCTCGCCGACCGGCGGCAGCGGGGTCGACCCCGCCGTCGCCCAGAGCGCCGGTTTTCGCCGCATCGGGCGCAACGAGCCGATCCTCGTCGATTACGTCTTTGTCCGTTCGGGGTACATCTCGGACCATGCACGGATCTTTTCTTTAGGTCCTCTCGCCCCGGATCTCGAGCGCGCCCATCGGGCGATGATCGACCTGCAGCACCGCCTCCGAGAATTCGCGCGCCCCGGCGTCGCCTCGGGCGAGGTTTACGCTTTCGCCCTGCAGCAGGCGGAAGCGGAAGGTTACGGGGAGCATTTCATGGGCTTCGGGCCGGAGCGCATCCGCTTCGTCGGACACGGCGTGGGGCTCGAGCTGGACGAATTCCCCTTCCTGAACGCCGGGCAAAGCTTGACACTCGCCGAAAACATGGTCGTCGCCCTCGAGCCCAAGCTCATCTTTCCCGGCGTCGGCGTGGTCGGGGTCGAAAACACCCACCGCGTGACGGCGACGGGACTTGAGCCTTTCGGTCGCTACCCGGATGAGATCACGGTCGTCTGAGCACCGATCGCCACGGCGGCCGCCCTTGACAGTCTTCAGGGGTTTCGATAAACCTGAAAGCTCTTCGGACCGGAGAGAACCCGTCTTTGGGAAAGCGCCCCGTTTCCATCATCCCATCAACCGATCAACCGAGGAGGAACCGCAATGAAAAGAAGCTGGTGGATGCTCACGCTTTCGCTCTTTCTGGCATCGGTCCTCACAGCCGCCCCGGTCTTCGCCAAGACGAGCTGGAAAGCAAACTCCGTCTGGCCGCCCAAGAACCATCACAGCGTCGGGCTGGCGGAGTTTGCCGAAGCGGTGAAAAAGAATACGAACGGCGAGCTCGAGATCGTGGTCGAAACCGGCGGTGCTTTGGGCTACAAGGGCCCCGAGCTCCTCAAGGCCGTGCGCGACGGCTTGCTGCCGCTTTCCGACATGCTGATCAGCGGGGTGGCCGGGGACGAAAAGGTGTTCCAGATCGTGACCCTTCCTTTCCTCACCCTGGATTTCCAGGAGCTGCGCACGCTGATCGACGTCTGCTATCCCACCTTCGAAAAAACCGCCGAGAAGTGGGGGCAGAAAATCCTCTACATCGCCCCCTGGCCCGGGGCCGGAATCTGGACCAAGAAAAAGGTCACTTCGCTGGCCGACATGAAAGGGTTGAAGACCCGCACCTACGACAAAAACGGGGCGCTGGTCATGGAAGCGGCGGGCGCGACTCCCTTCGCCCTGCCTTTCAGCGAGGTTTATTCCTCGCTCCAGACCGGAGTCATCGACTCCGTGCTCACCTCCTCGCCCACGGCGGTCGACGCCAAGTTCTGGGAAGTCCTTTCCTTTTTCCAGCCGATCAACATCACGATCGCCACCAACATGGTCAACGTGAACCTGAACAGCTTCAAGAAGCTGCCCAAGAACGTCCAGGACGAGTTGGTGAAGGCCGGCAGGGAAATGGAAAAGCGGATGTGGGACATGGTCGCCAAGCTCGACCAAGAGATGGTGGAACTTTGCAACAAAAACGGCATTCAGACCGTATCCCCCTCCAAGGAGTTTATGGCCGACCTGATCAAAGTCACGGAGAACATTCGCGCGGAATGGTATAACACCGCACCGCCCGAAGCGAAAAAACTCTACGACGAGTACCGCAGGAAAGTCGGGCGCTGACCGCCGTCTCCGAGCCCGGGGAATCGCGAATCCGGATCCGGCGGGCATCCCGCATCCCGAGAGGGGAGACGGATCCGCCGTCTCCCCTCAGGTCCCCTGAGGAGGAAACGCCGTGATGACGGCGATGATACGCTTGGCGCAACGGCTCTCCGCCTTGGGCGGGTGGATCGCCGTTTGCGCCATGGTCTCGGCCCTGCTGCTTGTGCTCGCGGAAATCTTCGGCCGCAGCCTGTTCAATCGTACGCTGTATGTGACCGAGGAGTATTCGGGCTACCTCATGTGCGTGCTCACCTTCTGCTCGCTCGCTTACACCTTGCGGGAAAAGGGGCATATCCGCATGGTTTTTCTGCTGCGGGCCCTCTCCCGGGCGGGTCGCTGGCGATTGAACCTCGTCTGCCACGCGGTCGGCTTTCTCTTCGGCATCGGCTTCACCGCTTACTGTTTCGACTTTTTCTGGGACTCGGTGGTGAGCGGCAGCCAGTCGATGCAGGTCTCGGAGACCTATCTCGCCATTCCCCAGTTTTTCATGCCCCTGGGCGCCCTTCTGCTCACCCTTCAATTCTTGGGCGAGACTCTCCAGGATCTTCTCCTGCTGAGCGGTGCCGCGGCGGCCGAGCCGGCCGTCGAGGAGCAAGACCTCGGCCGTTAGGCTGAAGGGGGCAAATCCGTCGGCGGAAGGGGAAACAACATGGATTTCACCGTCGTCACGCTCGCCTTGGCCGTTCTGCTCGTCATCTTCCTGGGGGGGTCGATCTGGATCGGAATCGCCCTGTTCCTGGCCGGAGTGGGGGGCTTTGTCTTCTTCACCGATCTTCCCTTCGGCCGCATTCTCGCCAACATCGCCTGGAACAACACGAGCGGCTCGGCGATGATGGCGCTGCCCTTCTTCGTGTGGATGGGCGAGGTCCTTTTCCGCAGCCGCATCTCTTCGAATCTTTTCGCCGGGCTCGCCCCCTGGATGGACGGAATCCCCGGGCGCCTGGTGCACGTGAACATCCTCGCCTGCACCTTTTTCGCGGCCGTGAGCGGATCCTCGGCCGCGACCACGGCCACGGTCGGGAAAATCACGGTCCCGGAGCTGCAGAAACGCGGCTACAACCGCATGCTCGCCACGGGCTCGCTCGCCGGGGCGGGAACCTTAGGGTTCATGATCCCGCCCAGCATGATGATGCTCGTCTACGGGATCATCGGGGACGTGAGCATCGGCAAGCTTTTCATCGCCGGGTTCCTTCCGGGCTTTCTGATCGCGGGCCTCTTCAGCGCGTACGTTTTCCTGCTCTGCCTCTTCCGCCCGGGACTCGCGCCGCGCGGCGAGGATCGCTACAGTTGGGCGCAGCGTCTCCAGGCGGTACCGCAGATCCTTCCCGTGGGGATCCTGATTCTGGTCGTGCTGGGAAGCATATACGCGGGCTGGGCGACACCGACCGAGGCGGGCGCCGTGGGGGTGGCCGGCGCGCTCGTCTTTGCGCTCGCCACCGGAGGTTTCAGCCGGCAAGCCTTCCGGGAGAGCCTCTTCGGCGGGATCAAGACGACCAGCATGATCATGCTGATCGTCATGGGGGCGGCCTACCTCTCCGTCGTGGTGGGCTATCTCGGCATCACGCGCAAACTCACCACCGCCGTGACCGAGATGGGGCTTTCCCCTTACATGCTGATCGCGATCCTCTCGCTTCTCTACATCGGCCTGGGATGCCTGATCGACGGCTTCTCGATGATCGTGATGACGACCCCGGTCGTTCTGCCGATGGTGCAGGCGGCCGGGTTCGACCCGGTGTGGTTCGGCATCTATCTCGTGCTGATGATCGAACTCGCCCAGATCACCCCGCCGGTCGGCTTCAATCTTTTCGTCATCAGCGGACTGAACAACGACGACATTTTGCGCATCGCCAGGGCCGCCCTCCCCTTTTTTTTGATGATGTGTCTCGTCGTGGTGATGATCACGGTCTGGCCCCAGATTGTCCTCTACCTGCCGAGCTTGATGAAGGGGAAATGAAGGGGAGAGGCCGGTTCAGTCGCCGAGCGGCGGGCGGAAGGCGGCGCGGAAGGCCTCTTCGCGCCGCCGGAGAAGTGCGACGGCCTCCTCCAGAGTGACCGCGGCGAAGCGCACCTCGTCGCCGGGCATGATCTGCCCCAGCCGGTGAAGGTCGGCGGCGATCAGCGTCGCCGGCTTGCGGTAGCCGCCCGAAGCCGTCTCCGCCAGGACGATGAGGGGTCGGCCGTCCGCGGGGAGCTGGATTGCACCGGAGATGATCCCTTCGGAGATGATGGAATCGGGGGTTCCGGCCTGCACGGGGACGGCCGTTCCCTCCAGGCGAATGCCGGTACGGTCGGAATCCGGGGAAACGGTGAAGGCCGTCGTGAGAAACCGCTCCCGCCCCTCCTCGCCGAGGAACTCGTCTTGGGGACCCCAGAGGATGCGCAAGCACCAGGGGGGACCGTCGTAGCCCGCGGCCGTGGGTTCGAACTCGCGCTCGATCTCCGTCGGCGACGGCTCGCCGGCGGCGAGCACGTCTCCTTTGCGCAGGGCGCGGCCCTGGAAGCCGCCGAAACCGGAGGCGAGATTGGTGCTCCGGCTGCCGAGCACTTGGGGCACATCGATTCCTCCGGCCACGGCGATGCAGGCCCGCAGGCCCCAGCGCGGCCCGGTGAAAGACAGGATCTGGCCGGACGACACGGAGACGGCCTTCCACAGCGGAAGGGCCTGCCCGTCGAGATTCGCTTGGAGATCGGCCCCGCAGACGGCCAGGCGCGTGTCCCGGAGCAGCCGCAGCCGAAGACCCAGAAGGGTCGTCTCGAGCACCGCGCTTCCCTCGGGGTTGCCGACGAGGCGGTTCGCCGCCCGTGCGGCGAGCGTATCCACCGCGCCGCTAGGCGCCACCCCCCAGCGAGTGTATCCCCCACGCCCGAGATCCTGGACCGTGGTCAGAATGCCGGGACTCAGCACTTCGAGAGTGGGCGCACCCGCCATGGCTTACTCCTCCACCTCCTCGACGGCCGCGAAACGGACCTCGTCGCCCGTTTCGAGCAGGCAGGCCGGACGGCGGCCGGGGTGAAACAGCTCGACCGGGGTCCAGCCGAGCAGATGCCATCCGCCCGGGCTTTCCACGGGATAGATGCCGGTCTGCCGCTGCGCGATGGCGACCGACCCTTTCGGCACCCGGGTGCGCGGCGTGCTGCGTCGCGGCAGGGAAAGCTCCTCGGGAAGCTCACCCAGATAGGGAAAGCCCGGTGTGAAGCCGATCATGTAAACCCGGTAGACGAGCGAGGTGTGCAGACGGATCACCGCCTGTTCCGTCATCCCCAAGCGGTGGGCGACTTCAGAGAGATCCGGGCCGTGTTCCCCGCCGTAGAAGACCGGGAGGACGATTCGGCGGGCGGGGGGAATCTCCCCCGCGGCGGGGCGGCTCGCCCGCTGCTGAATCCGGCGGGTCAGCTCGGCCGGATCCAGCTTGAGCGGATCGAAGACGACGAGAAGCGAGCGGTATCCCGGGGAAAGCTCGCGGAGGCCGGGCCAGTTTTCCTGCTCCAAGAGCCGCATCAGGCGGTGAACCCGGCGGTTCGTCTCGGGATCGATCCGGTCGCCCAGTTCGACGAGCACGCTGCGCTCGCCCATGAAACGAAAGCGGAGCCCTTCCGCCGCTTCGTTCATGATGATCGCCTCCTCTGCCGCCCGGTCCGCCCCTTGGCGCGTTACAGAAATTCTGCAGGCCGCCGGATCTCGACTCCGGCCTGAAGGAGACTTTCGCGGATGGTCTTCACTAAAGCCAAAGCCTCGGGGTTGTCCCCGTGCACGCAGATCGTCTCCGCCCGTAGTTCGATTTCTCCGCCGTCGATCGTCGCCACCCGGCCCTCGCGGACGAAACGCAGCACCTTGCCGGCGACGGCCCCGGGGTCCTGGATCACCGCCCCGGGGCGGCTGCGGGGAACAAGCGAGCCGTCTTTTTCATAGGCCCGGTCGGCGAAAAATTCGAAGGCGATGCGGATGCCCCGCCTTCGCCCGATTTCCTCGATCGTCGCGCGATCCGGTCCCGCGAGCGCAAAGAGAATCAGGCGGTCGTCGATTCCGGCCGTCACCTCGGCGATCGCATCCCAGATTTCGGGCTTTTTGACTGCCATGTTGTAGAGCGCGCCATGGGGTTTCACGTGCTGCAGCCGCTCCTTTTGGAGAGCACAGACGGCCTGGAGCGCACCGATCTGGTAGGCCGTGAGGTCGCGGATCTCCTGCAGCCCGATCTCCATCGCCCGGCGGCCGAAACCGACGAGATCCGGCAGTCCCGGATGAGCGCCGGCCGCCGTGCCGGCGCGGCGGGCGCGCTCCACGGTGGTCCTCATGACGGAGGGATCCCCGGCATGAAAGCCGCAGGCGATGTTGGCCGAGCTGATCAGCGGGATCAGCTCGGCATCCATGCCCAGGGTATAGGCGCCGAAACTTTCGCCGACATCGGCATTAAGATCGATGCTTCCGGCGGACATCGGATGGGCCCTCCTTCCCGCGAAGAATAGCGCTTTCCGGGATATCAGGGTCTCGGAACTTTTCCAGCGGCCGGGGTGTCTATGTAGCGCAAAAAAAGCGGGCGGGCAAGGAGCCCGCCCGCTTTCCGCGGCCGTCGCCTTCCGCCGCGGAGTCTTTACCGCTTGGAGAATTGGAAGCGTGCCCGTGCGGAACGCTGCCCGTATTTCTTGCGCTCCTTGACCCGCGGATCCCGTTTGACGAAACCCGCTTTTTTGAGGGCGGCACGGAAGTCGGGGTTGGCAAGGATGAGCGCCCGGGTGATGCCATGGCGGACGGCGGCCGCCTGGCCGCTCGGCCCGCCTCCCTGGACCTGGGCGCGGACATCCCAGGCGCCAAGCGTGTTGGTCAGCTTGAGTGGCTGCAGCAGCTCGAGTCGTGTCGACTCCAGTGGGAAGTACTCCTCGAAAGGTCGGTCATTGACGCGCACCTGTCCCGATCCGGGCTTGAGCCAGGTGCGGGCGATCGCCGATTTTCGTTTGCCCGTAGCGTAGTAAAAAGAATTCTGCTTTTCCATGCCTTCCTCGGGGGAGTGGAATTCAGATCGTCCAAGGCTCCGGCTGCTGGGCTTGATGCGGATGATCGGGGCCGGCGTAAACCTTGAGCTTTCCGTAGAGCCGGCTTCCCAGCCGATTCTTGGGAAGCATCCCTTTCACCGCCCGCCGAATGAGCTCCTCAGGTCGTTTCTGCAGGAGCTCCCGTGCGCTTGTGGTTTTCAGCCCGCCGATGTATCCCGTGTGCCGGTGGTAGAGTTTCTGGGTCCATTTCTTTCCGGTCAGCCGGATCTTCCCGGCGTTGACCACGATCACGAAATCCCCGGTGTCCACGTGCGGGGTGAAAAGCACTTCGTGTTTTCCCCGCAGTCGGGTTGCCACTCGGCTCGCCAGCCGGCCTAAAACGGCGCCGCTGGCGTCTACGACATACCACTTGCCGGAAACTTCCCCGGCTTTTGCGCTGCGTGTGGTCTTCTTCACGGTGTCCACTCCTGAAATCGAATTGAAAAGAATTACTGGAATCTTGAAGAATTGTCAACAATAAAAAATCAAAGTCGCACTTCGTACTGTCGGGCGGTCAACAATTGCCCGTCGGCGGCGAAAACATACACAAGCGCCTGGGCGATCCCCTCCGGCGAGGAGGAGAGGCGTACCCGCTGGGTGAACTCCTTGGCCTGTCCGATGGCGAAGCGATAGCCCCTATCGGTGCCGCTCGGCCGCCCGCGGGGAAGCGGCACGGAGGGCATGCTGATCCAGGATCCCGGATCGGGGTCTTCGCCCTTGAACACGACGACAACGTGGCCTTCCACGGGCCGGCGGGCGGAACCGGAGACGGCGAGCCGGTAGCGGATCTCCAGGGCCGATGCCGCGGCATCAAAACGAGCGGCGAAAGATTCGACCTGAACGGTCACGGCCGGCCGGATGGGAGGCGGCGGCTCCGCCGCGAGCGGAACCGCCGCACCGGCATCCGGGGACGCCTCCGGCGGCGGACGTTCCGCCCGAGCCGCCTCCGTTTCCCCGGCGGCTGCCTTGGCGGCGGCGCCCGGGCTGGGAGAGGCTGCGATCTCGCGCAGTCGCGCCTCGGCAAGCACGAGTTCCGCCGCCAGGCGCTCCCGGTCGCGGGCCAGCGTCTCCATCCGGCCCCGCGCCGCC
>CAZQUP010000001.1:141491-145943 GCA_964596545.1 uncultured Desulfatibacillum sp.
CCTTGAAGGCGATCAGAGCGAAAACGGCGGCGGAAAGAAAGGTCAGCGTTAAAAGCGCAGCGGCGATCCCGAGCAGCATCCGCAAGCGCTGCAGGGTGATCACCCGCCCATGGCTGCTGACGAGGAGCACGGTCCAGCGATCCCGCGAAAGGGAGGCCTTCCCGGTCCGGGACGAACCGCGGGGATCAGGACGGTCATTCTCCATCGAGAAACTCCACCCGGACCGCCTCTCCCCTGGCGATCCCCGTCCGCCGGGCGGCATCATCGCCGCAGACGGCGATTTCGAGCATCCCCCGGCTGCCGATCAGAGCGAGCAAGCTCCCCGGGGCCGCGTCGGCGTAAGTTCGGCACAGCCCCTCGATGCGGAATCCCCCCGCGTGAATCCGCATCCCTCCGCCGGCCCTCTCGAGGGCTTCGCCTTCGATGTTCGTGATCAGGTTTCCGAAGCGATCCACATGGACGACCCGCCCGAGAAGTCCGCCTTCCGGCGTCTTTTCGGCCTTGAGCCCCTCAAGGCGTCTGAGCCGCTGCGCGGGGATCTCCGGCCCGAGCGCCGACGGGGCCTCCCCACGGGAGAGTCTTCCGGCGGCCGGAGCGAAGAGGTCGCGTCCATGAAAGGTGGCCGATACGGGTCCCCGGGCTACGGCGGCCGGATCGATGACCCGGCAGCGTGGGGAAAACGACGGTTCGATCAACAAGGAGAGAACGCCGTTGTCGGGCGCCAGGAACCGCCGGCCCTCGGACTCGACGCAGAGGATCGCCCGATCGGTTCCGACCCCCGGGTCGACCACGACTACGAGCAAGCTGTCGGGCGGGAAAAACCGGTACGCGCTGCGCAGGACAAAAGCCGCCTGACGGACATCCTGCGGCTCGATCGCATGGGTGATGTCGATGATCACCGCGCGGGGATCGACTCCGAGAATGACGGCTTTCATCACGCCGGCATACTCGTCGCAATCGCCGAAATCCGTGATCAGCCCGATGAGTCCCATGTCAGGAAAAAAATTTCCGCTGCACGCTGAAGCCGAGATGGCGGTAGGCCGCTTCGGATGCCTTGCGTCCGGCGGAGGTCCGCAGAAGAAAGCCGATCTTCAACAGGTAGGGTTCGATGATGTCGACCAGCGTGTCGGACTCTTCCTGTAGGGTCGCGGCGATGGCTTCGATCCCTACGGGGCCGCCGTGATAGAACCGGATGACCGTTTCGAGATAGCGGCGGTCGAGTTCCGTCAGACCTTGGGCGTCCACGCCTTCGAGCTCGAGGGCCGCCTGAACCGCGGCCCCGTCGATCACTCCGCCCGTCTTCACCTGCCCGTAGTCCCGCACGCGCTTGAGCAGACGGTTGGCGATCCGCGGGGTGCCCCGCGAGCGCCGGGCGAGCTCGCGCGCCGCCTCTTCCCCCAGCGGAACGCCGAGCAGGGCGGCCGAGCGGAGGGTGATCCGCACGAGGTCTTCGAGCGAGTAGAAATCGAGGCTGCGAAAGATGCCGAAACGGTCGCGCAGCGGGGCGGAGAGCAGACCCACCCGGGTGGTCGCCCCCACGAGGGTGAAGCGCGGCAGACGGAAGCGGTGACTGCGGGCATGAACCCCCTTGTCGAAGACGAAGTCGATGGCGAAGTCCTCCATCGCCGGGTAGAGAAGCTCCTCGACCGGTTTGGGCAGCCGGTGGATTTCGTCGATGAACAGGATGTCCCCGGTCTCGAGATGGGTGAGGATGCCGATCAGATCGCCGCCCTTTTCGAGCGCCGGCCCGGAGGAAAGGGTGAGCCGTGCGCCGGTCTCGTTGGCGATGATGTGGGCGAGGGTGGTTTTGCCGAGACCCGGAGGGCCGTGGAGCAGCACATGATCGATCGGCTCCCTCCGCTGTCGGGCCGCCTCAATCGCAATCCGCAGGGTCTCCACCACGTCGGCCTGGCCCACGTATTCCTCCAGGCGGCGCGGCCGGAGGCTGATCATCTCCGGCTCCTGCTCCTCTTCACCCGCCGCGGGACAGAGAATGCCGCCGCGTTGGGGGGAGGAATAGGAAAGCACTTCGTCGCTCATCGCTCGGGTTGCTCCTCCGGCCGGCGAGCCTGCTCACCCCGGTAGACTTCCTCAAAGAGATCCTCCGGGGCGGCGACATCGGGCCGGCGCTTTAGGGCCGCGGCGATCATGCGCATCGCATCGGCGCGGCGATGACCCAGCTGGGCGACCATGACCTCGAGCACCTGTTGCATCACATCGGCGGGCGGCGGCGCCGGGGCGGCCGGGGCTGCCCGCAGCAGGGCGAACTTGCCCATGCGCCCCTGGAGGGTGGCCACGATTTTCTGGGCCGTGCGTCCGCCGATCCCCTTGAGCCGCGAAAGCGCGGCGACGTCGCGCGACTCGATCGCCCGGGCGATCTCGCCGATCGGGAGGGTCATCGCCTTGAGCGCTTTCTGCGGTCCGATGTCCTCCACGGAGATGAAATGCTGGAAAAACTCTTTCTCGATGTCGTGGTTGAAGCCGATCAGCAAGGGGCGGGGTTGCCGTTCGGATTGCTGGTAGACAATGTGCAGAGAGATTTCATCCCCCACCTGCTTGGCGGCGAGCGAATCCATCACCACGGGAGGCAAAAGCACCTCGTAGCCGACGGCGCCGGCCAGCAGGAGAATCCGATCCTCCGCTTTCTTCAGAATCCGTCCTGAAAGATAGCCGATCATCTCTCAAAGAAAAGAAGCCCCCGGGGGCCTGGGGACAGCGGTCCGCCCCGCCCCTCTACGGGAGTTCGGCGCGGTCCGTCCGAGCGCACGCGGACCCCGCAGCAGCCCGATCAGCGCCAGTCCCAGAGCGTCGGCGGCGTGGGAAGGCCGGATCGGCTCGGGGTGGGCGAGCCGTGACCGCACGGCTTCGGCGAACTGGGCCTTGGAAGCCCCGCCGTTTCCGGTGAGCGCCAGTTTCGCTTCCCGCACGGCCACCGGCAGGCAGGGAAGGCCGGCGCGGGCGGCGGCGAGCATGACGATGCCCGTGACCTGGCCGAGCGTGATGGCCGAACGGGGATACTCGGGAAGCGAATAGACGTCTTCGAGCACGACGGCGTCCGGCGCCTCTTGCGCGAAGAGCGTCTCGAGCCGGGAGAAAATGAGGTGCAGCCGGCTCGCGGCGGCAGCTTCGGCGGGCGTTCGGATGCAGCCGAACGCATAACCCGTAACCCGTGCGCCCTCGCCCCTCACCACGCCCACGCCGGTGGCGGCGAGCCCCGGATCGATGCCTACGATGGTCTCCATGGCCGCCCCGGCCCGGCGATGTTCCCCGGCCCGGGGAGAGAAGATCCGCGCGGCGGCGGGCCGGAGTTGCTCGCCCTCATCAGCGGATTTCCTTCAGCTTCTCGGCCGCGGCCCGCGCTTCCGCCGTTTGGGGATGCTTGCGGATCACCTCTTCAAAGAGAAGCCGCGAATTGACCTTGTCCCCGAGGGCGAGAAAGGCGTGTCCCTGCTTGAGCAATGCGGCGGGAACCTTGTTGCCCTTCGGGTATTTCTCGATCACTTTTTGGTATTCCAGGATCGCCTTTTCGTAGGCTTTCTCGCGGTAAAACGTCTCCGCGACCCAGAATTGGGCGTTGTCGGCGTTCTCGGAGCGAGGGTAGCGCTGCAGGAGCTCTTCAAAGGAGCGTCGGGCCTGAGGCATGTTGCCCTGGTCGAAAAACTGCTTCGCGCGGCTGTAGAGTTCCTGCTCGCTCGGCGCGCCCGCCGATTCGGGGCGGATGCGCGACGTCTCGGGCCGGGCCGCCGCCGTGGTGGGGGTATCCAGTTTCAGATGTTCCTCGATCCGCGCGATCCGCTGGGAAAGCTGCTGCGCCGATTCCTCGACCCGTTGCCAGCGATCCTCCCGAGGCGAGCCTGCCCCCTCGCCGCCGGAGGAGGCTTTCGCCTGCTGACGCGCGAATTCGAGCTCTTCGATCCGTCCCCGGAGCCCGCGCAGTTCATCCCGCAGTTCGTCCATCTGGGCCCGAAGCGAGGCCGCCATCTGCCGGATCGCCGCTTCGTTGGCTTCCCGGGCTTTGGCGAATTCCTCGCGCCGGCGGCGCTCCTCGCTCTCGCGCATTTCGATCTCGGAGAGCCGGGTGTCGATCGTCACCACGTCCCGGCGGGTCGCACAACCGGCCGCCAGAAAGGCGACCGCCACGGCCGTGAAGAAAACTCCCAGCGTCCTCATCGCATGCACCTCGACTCCGCCCGGCCCCGCCGCCCGGGGGCCGTGAAAAGGACGGCAAACGACGCCACCCGCGTGCGTTTGCCGTCCTTCGATGTCCGGAAGCGCCGTTTGACGGCGTCCGCGACCCCGCACCTTACCAGCTGATCACGAAGCCGCAGTTGCGGTTCTTCGCCCAGGCTTCCTCGTTGGAACGGGGATCGATCGGCCGCTCCTCGCCGTAGCTGATCGTGGAGATGCGCTTGGCGTCGATCCCGAGGTCCACCAGGAACTTCTTGGCGGACT
>CAZQUP010000002.1:0-24512 GCA_964596545.1 uncultured Desulfatibacillum sp.
CCCCGGGGAGCCGGAGGCCTGCGCCGAGCCGGTGCGCGCCGAGGAGTGGGTCGCCGGCGCCGCCGCATTGCGCCGGCAGCTCCGGCAGGCGGGAAGGGAGCTTCCGGTGACGGTCGCGCTGTCGATGACCGCCGCCGTCGGCGCGGGAAGGGCGGAGGCGATGCGGGTTGCGCCGCATGTGGATTTCCTGCTCGTCAACGTGCATCCCTTTTTCGCCCCCGTCGCCGTCGAACGGGCCGTCTACGAGAACCTGGAAGCCTCGATCCGGCGCCTGGAGGAAGGCTTCCGCGGGTTGGGAAAGCCTGTCTTCATCGGCGAGACCGGCTGGCCGAGCGCCGGGACGCCGAACGGCCCGGCGCAACCCGGAGTCGCGGCGCAACGGCGCTTCGTGCACGACCTCTCCCGCTACGCCCGAGAGCGCGGTTTGGGGGTGCTGGTGTTTGAAATGTTCGACGAGCCCTGGAAGGAAAGGGAACGGGGGGGGGTCGGCCCCCACTGGGGTCTGTTCGACTCTCGGCGGCGGCCGAAGTTTGATCTGCCGGTCTGGTAGGACGTCGCCGCAGAAGGGGTTCAGTGCCCCGTGACCGAGGCGGGGTCTGCCTGCGCCGGGTGCCGCAGGCAGGCGAGCCGGATGAGGGTCTCGGCCATCGCGGCGTGGGAGAACCCTTCGACCTCGGCCGCACTCGCCATGCTGGCATCCTCGCTGATGTCGGGGTTGGGATTCACGTCGAGGACGTAGAAAACGCCGTCCCGCAGCCGCACGTCGAGCCGCCCGTAATCCCGGCAACCCACCGCGCGGTAGGCCAGGCGACAGATGCGCTCGAGAGCGGCGCGTTCGGCATCCTCCAGGGGAGCGGGGAGCAGCGTGCGGATCTTTTCGTAGGGGATCGACCCGGGGGTGAACTTGGCGTCGTAGGTGCAAAGCCGCTCGCGGACGTCGTTCAAACGCGAAAAGTCCATTTCCGCCGGCGGCAGCATGCGGATCGTGCCGTTGCCCCAGAGCGAGACGTGAAATTCGCGGCCGTCGATGAATTCCTCGACCAGCGCGGCGATACCGGAGCAGGCGAGCAGGGTTTCGACCCGCTCGCAAAGCTCGCCCGCATCCATCACCACCGACTCCGAGGTCACCCAGTCGCTGCAATGGCCGACGGCGGGCTTGACGATGGCCGGAAAGCGCTCCCACTCGCCCGGGGCGGGCGGCCGGTCGAAGATCCGCCACGGCGGAGTGGGAAGGCCTTGCGCGGCGAGCAAGCTTTTGACGCGGTGCTTTTGATAGCTCAGCGCGAGCGTTTGGGATCCCGACCCGGTGAAGACCAGCCCGCGGTCCTCGAGGGCGCGGACGACGATCCATTCGCTGTGCCGGATTCCGGGGATGCCTTCGCACCAGTTGAAGAAAAGCGCGCGTTCCGGGTCGATCTCCCCGAGGCGCGCCGTGAAACGGCGGTCCTCCACCGGAAAGGGCTCGATCCGATAACCCTCTTCCGCCAGCCGCGAGGAGAGCCGATCCTGGGCCTCGAAGACCTCGGCCCGCTCCGCCGGGGTCCATGCGGAATCGAGATCGAAGAGCAAAAAAATCCGCAGGTGCTTCCCTACGAAGTTAACGTTCACCCACGAATTTCTCCCTATTCCCGCCTTGAGGTCTTCCGGTCCGGGAAACTTGTTTTTTTATGTCGACCTATGTGGTTGTCCCCGTTTATAACCGAGCGGTCGTCCGTGTCAAGCAGAATTGCAACACCAGATATGGTGGTCCGAAAAGGGAATCTATTCTGGCAGAGCGTGCATTCAGAAAATTAAGGGGTTTGGATCTGCCCGACGGGAAACCGACCGGGCCGTAGGCGGCGGACATCGCGATCCCGCATCCGCCGCGGGTTCTCAGCGCGGGGCAACGGGAGAAACACTCGGGGAAGGATTCGGGAAGCGCTTGCTCGAAAATTGCGAAAAGAGGACAAGGCGGGGGAAAATCGATCCGGCAGTCAGTCCCGGAAACGCCTACGGATCGAATCGCGCTCCTGAGGCGAGAGTCGGTCCCAGCGTTGCAGCTGGTCTTCCATGCGCCGCCGTTCCTCGGGCGGGATCTGTTGCCACTGGCGGTGGCGCTGCTCGTAGCGATCGCGCTCGCCCGGCGACATGCGGTTCCATTCCTCGTAACGCTGCCGCAGCTGCTCACGCTGGTCGGGCGGAAGTTGCTGGAATTGACGATAGCGCTCTTCCATGCGCGGCCGCTCCTCGGGGGGAAACTGATCGAGAAGGGAGCGGGAACGACCTGGGCGCTGCGAAAGCCATGCGCCGTCTTCGGACACGGCAGCCGCCGCCGGGGCAGGAGCCGCGACCTCGGGAAAGGAATTCGCGGCGAAAACGGCCGTCCCCACACGGAGTACGAAAAACGCGGTCAGAAGAAGGCCCCTTGCCGCCCGCACGCCCGGACGCCCGGCCTCAGGCCGTTTTGTCAGTGCGCAGGTCATCCCCGTCCTTCGGCCCTTCATCTTCCGGCCCCTCGGGAGCCCCCGGCGGGGAGTCGGAGAGATCGACCACGTGAACGATCTTTTCGATCGTTTCCAGATCCCGCAGAAGTTCGAGGTGGCGGATCACTTCGATATCGCGGGGGCTCCATTCGGATATCCTTTCCGCCGCGCCGGGCGCCTCCGGCCGATCCAGGAAATACCGAAGGCCCCCGCCTGCGGCGACAACGAGCACAAGAGCGAGGGCGAGGGCCGGAAGCGGTCGCGGGAACCCTCCGACCAGCCACGGCCTCCAGCCCCCCCGAGAGGTTTTCTTTTCCAGAATCCTTCGGACCGCAGCGGAGAGCCGGTCAACCTGGGCCGGCAAGAGCTCCGGAGGGGCTGCCGCGCACCGTGCGGCGGCGAAAAGCCGGGTCAGCCGTTCCTTCTCCGCACGGCAGGGCGCGCACTGCCGCAGGTGGGCATCCAAAAGCCGGCGGCGGGCGGGATCGCCGGGCGGCTCCCCCGATACCTGCAGCAGCAGCTCCTCCTCGAGTTGCAGGCAAAGCGACTCCGTCATGAAGAACCTCCCCCCCCGGGGACGCGCCGATCCAGGAGCGATCCGAGTTGCCCGCGCAGACTGCGCGTCGCCCGGAACAAATGGGATTTGACGGTGCCCTCGGCCATCCCGGTCAGCTCCGCGATTTCGGCAAGGCTCATCTCCTGGAATACCTTCAGGGTGAAAACCGTCCGTTGATGCCGGGAGAGTCGCCCCACGGCGCGCCGCACCTCGTGTTCCAGCTCGCCCGCCGCAATGCGGAAGACGGGGTCGGTTTCCTCCTGAGGGGCCATCGCCGCCACAATCGGGTCATCGAGCTCATCCGCATCGTCCTTTTCCCCGCCGCGCCGTCCGCCGAAGAAGATGTCGCGCCAGCGCCGCCTGCGCCTGCGGGCGTCGTGAGCGGCGTTCACGGCGATACGATAGAGCCAGGTGGAAAACCGGGAGCGCCCCTTGAAGGCCGGGAGGCTCCGAAATACCTGCAGAAAGACATCCTGGACGACATCCCGGGCCTCTTCGGCATCGAATCCGCAGAGCGGAAAGACGATCCGATGCACCCGGTTTTGGTAACGCCGGATCAGTTGATCGGCCGCACGCGGGTCACCCCCGCGGGCGCGGTCGACCAGGACGGCATCCGTCTCCACCGGATCGACCGCGGCGGAAGGCCGTTCCACGGGAGCCGTCGCGCAAGGGTGTGTCGCGCCGGCGGAGCCGGGGCTCACCCCGGAAAGCCGGGCCTTGGGGTCGGGCGCGCTCACGGGGAGTCGATTTTAAACGAAGGACCCGCATTTGACAAATCCCCGCCGTGAAGGGCCTCCGTTCTCCAGAAGCGCTTTCCCCGAGGTCTACGGCATCCTCCGCCAGCCCCATTCAAGCCGTTTAGACGCCGTCGGGAGCGCTTCGGTTTACGGACCATCCGGCCGCACCCAGGCCTTCACCTGCGCGCCCAGCGCCCGGAGGGCCTCAAAATCGCCCTGGACGCGGCCGACTTTCAACACCGGCGCAGCCGCCCGAGGCTCGGAACCGCGACTGGCCGGGGTCGGCCCGAAGAACAGGCAGAACCACCCGCTGGGCGCGTGGTAGGCGAGATCGCCCACTTCGAGCACCTCGACCGTCTCTCCGGGGTAGGCTCCGAATCGCGGGCGGGTCGTACCGTAGTATTCCTCGCCCCAGCGTGACCAATCGCATTCGAGGGGCAATCCGGCGGCCATGGCCCGGCCGGCGGCCGTGTCGTTGAAGACGCCGCGCAAGACAAGGGCCCCGATCTCGATCCGAATGGGTGTGGGCATGACGTAACTCTCCGGCTCACCGTTTTCCGCGGCCCCCCGGAACCGCAGCAGGCGTTTCCCGGAGCCCGGGGTCTTGAGATTCTGCGATAGCGCCGCGGCCCGCCGGGTGTCAAGCCGGATCTGCGAAGCGCCGGGTTGACGGATCTCTTCTTTTCCGTGAGAATGCGCGGCCGCGGGCGGATGGCTCCCCCTAAGCCGCGAAATCTCCCTTCGCTCCGGAGTTCGATGGCCCCGCTTCCTCTCGACGAAATCCGCCGGGGCGGCCTTGCGGCCGGCGGCGGTTTGTTGCTCACGGCCGCCTTTCCGAAAATCGGGCTTGCCGCGGCGGCGGCGATCGCCCTCGTGCCGCTGCTCTGGACGATCCGGGATGCGGCACCCGGCGAAGCCTTCCGTCGGGCGATGTTCTTCGGGATCGCCCATTTCGTCTCGCTCCTCTACTGGCTCCTCCCCACCATGGTCCGCTACGGAGGTCTCACCCCGCCGCTCGCGGCCGGAATCCTTTTTCTTTTCGCCGCCGTGCTGAGCCTGCTCTTTGTCGCCCCGGCGGCGGCCGGCCTCGCCGTCTTCGTGCGTCGGCCGGTGCATCTGCTTTGGGCGCTTCCGCTCTTCTGGGCGGGCTTCGAATACCTACGCTCGTTTCTTTTCACGGGATTTCCCTGGGGTCTTCTCGGCACCGCCCCGATCGGTTGGCTGCCCTTCATCCAGATCGCCGATCTCGCCGGGCCTTACGGCATCACCGCCGTGCTCGCGGCGGCAAACGCCGCGGTTTTCCTGCTGCTGCTCTCCGCCGCGGGACAGCGCTGGCAGGGATCCGGAGTTTCCCGCCCGGCGGCGGCCGCCTGCGCCCTGGCCGCCGCCGGCCTTGCCGTTTCGGTCTGGGGCTACGGGTCTTTCCGCATCGCGGAAATCGACCGCCGCGCGGCCGACGCGCCCCGCCTGAGGGTCGCCGTCATCCAGGGCAACATCCCCCAGTCCCTGAAATGGGATCCGACCTTCCAGGCCGCCACGATCGACACCTATGTCCGCCTTTCCCGGACGGCGGAGCTCCAGAGCCCCGAACTCATCGTCTGGCCCGAGTCGGCGGCGCCCTTCTATTTTCTGGCCGAAATCCCGCCGACACGCCGGCTGCTCGAGGGCCTTGCCGACTCCCACGCCCACTTTCTCATCGGCGCCCCCGCCTTCGAGCTCCGTCCCGGCGGGGCCGCCGATTACTTCAACAGCGCCTTTCTCCTCACCCCGGCGGAAGCGCGGGTGCTGGGCCGCTACGACAAGGCCCATCTTGTCCCCTACGGCGAGTATGTGCCCTTCAAGGAGTACCTGCCGTTTCTGGGCAAAATGGTTGAACACGTGGGCGATTTCACGCCCGGGCCCGAGGGCCGAACTCTCGCCATGGCCGGAAGAACGCTCGGCATCCAGATCTGCTACGAGATCATCTTCCCCGCCCTTTCGCGGGCGCTCGTCGAAAACGGCGCCGAGCTTTTGATCACGATCACCAACGACGCCTGGTACGGGAAGAGCGCCGGGCCCTACCAGCATTTCGCCCTCGCCGTGCTTCGGGCGGTCGAGACCCGCCGGGCCCTCGCCCGCGCCGCCAACACCGGGATCAGCGCCTTCATCGACCCGGTGGGCCGCGTGCAGGAGGCGACCCCGCTCGAGGTCGAGGCGGTCGCCGTGCGTGAGCTTCCCCTCCTCACCGAGAAGACGGTCTACGCCGCCGCGGGCGACCTGGCGCCGGCCTCGGCGCTGGGGATCTCGCTCGTGCTTTCGCTGATCGGTCTGCGGCGCTGGCGGCGGGAGCGCAAAAAAGAACTGACCCCGCCGGCCCGATTCGTGGTATGATCGGTTTGAACAAGCCCAACGCGGAAAACCTTTGGAAAGGAGAGCCCGACCCATGAGCTACGAAGTCAAGCAGGCCCTGCGCGAAGCCCGGTCCCGACTCGAGAAGATTCGAGGTTGTCTTTGACCCGGCCGGTATCGAAAGGCGGTTGCAGGAAATCGAAACCGAGCTCTCCCGGGAAGGCTTCTGGAACCGGCCCGAGGAGGCCCGGGGCGTGCTCAAGGAACGCACGGCCCTCCATCAGCGCCTCGAGCGCTTCCGGCGGCTGGAGTCCGAGCTGCGCGACGCCGAGGAGCTCTACGAACTCGCCGCCTCGGAGGAGGACGAGGCCACCCTCGCCGACCTTCATGCCCAGGCGAACGCCCTTGCGCGCCAAATCGAACGCTTTACGCTGGAACTGATGCTCGACGGCGAGGACGACGCCAAAAACGCGATCGTCTCCATCAACGCCGGGGCCGGGGGAACCGAGGCCCAGGACTGGGCCGAGATGCTCTTGCGCATGTACAGCCGCTGGATCGAGCGCAGAGGCTACCGCCTCGAGCTGATCGACCTGCAGCCGGGCGAAGAGGCGGGGATCAAGAGCGCCACCTTCACCGCCGCCGGAGAAAACGCCTACGGCTACCTCAAGACCGAAGTCGGGGTCCACCGTCTGGTGCGCATCTCCCCCTTCAACGCGAGCGGCAAGCGACACACCTCTTTCGCCTCGGTCTTCGTCTACCCCGAGCTCGAAAACGAGATCGTCGTCGACATCGATGAGAAGGATCTGCGCATCGACGTCTTCCGCGCCAGCGGCGCCGGCGGACAGCACGTGAACAAGACGAGCAGCGCCGTACGCATCACGCACCTGCCCACGGGGATCGTGGTGCAGTGCCAGCAGGAGAAGTCCCAGCACCGCAACCGGGACCTGGCGATGAAGGTGCTGCGCGCGCGGCTCTACCAGCTGGAGAAGCAAAAACAGGAGGAAAAGCTGCGCGAGATCCACGAGAGCAAAGAGGAAATCGCCTGGGGCAACCAGATCCGTTCTTACATTCTGCAGCCCTACCAGATGGTGAAGGACCACCGCATCGGACTCGAGGTCGGCAACGTGAACGAGGTGCTCGACGGGGGGATCGACCCCTTCATCGAGGGGGTGCTCCTCGCGCGCGGGACCCGGGCCTCGAAAGCGGCCTGAGCCGGCGGCGATGGACCCGCGCGCCATCCTCGCCCGCATCTTCCCCCCGGGTACGCCCGCTCTCCGGATCGTGCTGCAGCACGGCGAGCAGGTGGCCGCTCGGGCGCTCGCCGCAGCCGAAAAGCTCCGAGCCCTGAACCCCGACCGCACCTTCCTCCAGGAGGCGGCCGTCCTGCACGACATCGGGATCGTTCTCACCGACAGCCCGCACATCGGTTGCCACGGTCGGGCGCCCTACATCTGCCACGGGGTGCTCGGTCGCGGGATCCTCGAGCGCGAGGGTCTGCCGCGGCATGCGCTCGCCTGCGAGCGTCATGTCGGGGCGGGAATCACCGCGGAAGAGATTCGAAGACGGGGGCTTCCGCTCCCCGAGCGCGACATGCTGCCGGTATCGCTCGAAGAGGAGATCCTCTGCTGGGCGGACAAGTTCTACTCCAAAACGGGGGGCGAGCGGTCGGTCGAGAAACCCTTGGACCAGGTGCTCGCCGGCTTGCGGCGCTTCGGGGAGGAGCCGGTTGCACGTTTTCTCGCTTGGCAGGCGCGTTTCGGGTAAGCGGCCGGGCGGCTCTTGCCGCCCGGCCGCCTGCCCCGCCCGATCACCAGCCGCGCATCAGGTAGTCGTGGATGGAATTGGCGGCGAGCCGGCCCGCCCCCATGGCGAGAATCACTGTCGCCGCCCCGGTCACGATGTCGCCGCCCGCCCAGACCCCCTTTTTCAGGGTCTTTCCGCTGCAGGGGTCGGCCTCAATGTAGCCCCATTTGTTCACCTTGAGATCCGGGGTCGAGCTCGTGAGCAGCGGGTTGGCGCCCGTGCCCACGGCCACGATGCACAGGTCGCATTCGAGGGTGAACTCGGAGCCCTTCACGGGGATCGGACGTCGGCGGCCGGAGGCGTCGGGCTCGCCCAGCTCCATGCGGATGCACTCCATGCCGACGAGACGACCTTTTTCGTTTCCGAGGTAGCGCACGGGATTGGTCAGGAGGAAAAACTCGATCCCCTCCTCTTCCGCGTGGTGGGCTTCGGCGGCCCGGGCGGGCATCTCCTCGCGCGAGCGCCGATAGACGAGCCGCACGCGGTCGGCGCCGAGACGCAAGGCGGTGCGCGCGGCGTCCATGGCCACGTTGCCGCCGCCCAGCACGACGACGTCCTTGCCGCGCGGGATCGGAGTGTCGACCTGAGGGAAAAGATAGGCTTTCATCAGATTGGCCCGCGTCAGGTATTCGTTCGCCGAGAGGATGCCGACCAGGTTTTCGCCCGGGATGTTCATGAACTTGGGCAGGCCCGCTCCGAGCCCGAGGAATACCGCCTGATAGCCTTCGGCGAAGAGCTCATCGAGCGTGACCGTGCGGCCGACGACCACGTTGCACTCCACCCTCACTCCCAGGCGCTCGAGGAAGTTCACCTCCTGAGCGACGATCTCCTTGGGCAGGCGGAACTCGGGAATCCCGTAGAGCAGCACCCCGCCCGGCTTGTGGAAGGCCTCGAAGATCGTGACCTCGTGCCCCTTCTGGATGAGGTCGCCGGCGACGGTGAGCCCGGCCGGTCCCGAGCCCACCACGGCGACCCGTTTGCCCGTGGGCGCCGCCTTCGGGGGAAGCGCCCCCGTCCCGTGGGCCCGCTCCCAGTCGGCGACGAAGCGCTCGAGGTTTCCGATCGCGACCGGCTCGCCTTTTTTCGCCAGCACGCATTTCCCCTCGCATTGGATTTCCTGCGGACAAACCCGGCCGCAGACCGCGGGCAGGCTGTTCTGTTTCCAAACGTGGCGGATCGACGCCGTAAATTCCCCGGAGGCAATCAGGCGGATGAAGCCGGGGATGTCGATCCCCACCGGGCAGCCCTCGACGCAGCCCGGGTTTTTGCATTGCAGGCAGCGCGAGGCTTCCTCCCGCGCCATCTCGGGGTCGTATCCCAGGGGAACCTCGCGAAAGTTGCGCGCCCGCTCTTTCGGATCCTGCTCGGGCATGGGGACCCGGCTCTTCTTGGTTTTTTTCTCCTTGACCGTCGCCTCTTCAGCCATGCGATCTCCTCCCCACGGATTTCCGGTTGCGCACTCGGGAACGGGTCACTTGCGGTGCCAGGACTCTTCCATCATGCAGAATTCCTGAAAGCAGGCTTTTTCCTCCTCGCAGTAGGCCTGCAGCCGCAGCATCAGCTCGTCGAAATCGACCTGGTGGCCGTCGAACTCGGGTCCGTCGACGCAGGCGAAGCGCGTCTCGCCGCCCACCGTGACGCGGCAGCCGCCGCACATCCCCGTGCCGTCGACCATGATGGGGTTGAGGCTGACGAGGGTGGGCACGCCGTACCGCCGGGTCAGCTGGGAGACGAACTTCATCATCGGCACCGGGCCGATGGCGACGACCTGGTCGATCTTTTCGCGGTCAAGAACGTCTTGGAGGGCATGCGTCACGAACCCCTTACGGCCGTAAGAGCCGTCGTCGGTGCAGACGTGGAGCTCGTGGGAAGCGCGCCGCATGAAGTCCTCCAGGATGAGCAGGTCCCGGGTGCGCGCCCCGATGATCGCGATCACGTGGTTTCCGGCCTCCTTCATCGCGCGCGTGATCGGGTGCAGCACGGCGACCCCCGTGCCTCCTCCCACGCAGACCACCTGGCCGAGCTTCTCGATGTGGGTCGGCTTGCCGAGCGGGCCGATCACGTCCTGGTAGCCGTCGCCCACCTGAAGGGTCTTGAAGAGCGCGGTCGACTTGCCCACGACCTGGTAGATGACCGCGATTACGCCGCGTTCGGGATCGGTGTAGGCCATCGTGAGCGGGATCCGTTCCCCGGTCTCGTTGGCCTTGAGGATGACGAACTGGCCGGGCTTGGCTTTGCGGGCGATGAGCGGAGCCTCGATTTCGTTGAGAATCACGGTTCCCTGAGACATCTCTTCGCGCTTGACGATCTTGAACATGATCCTCCTCCCTGGCGGGAATGTGGTGGGGCCGCAAGAAGACCGCTGACAAACGAAGCAAGAGGTCATAATTTCAAAGTTGATGCAACAAATCAACCCTTCTCCGGCCCCCGTGCCGCTCTTCGACAGTCACTGTCATCTGGAGGATGCGGCTTTCGACGCCGACCGCGGGACGGTGATCGCCCGCGCCCGGGCGGCCGGCGTGCGCGGCATGATGACCGTCGGCACGGACGTGGAATCCTCGCGCCGCGCGGTGGCGATCGCCGCGGCCGAACCGGGGGTCTTCGCCGCCGTGGGGATTCACCCCCACGACGCGCGGCTCGCCTCGGAGGCGGCCCTGAAGGAGCTCCGAGACCTCGCCTTTCACCCCCGAGTGCGTGCCTGGGGCGAGATCGGCCTCGACTTCCACTACCTGCACTCGCCGCGGGATCTCCAGGAGAGATGGCTCACCCGACAGCTCGCGGCGGCGGCGGAGCGCAAGCTGCCGGTCATCTTCCACGAGCGCGCAAGCGGCGGCCGCCTCCTCTCCATCGTGCGCACCGCCCCCCCGCCCGCGGGGGCGGTGGTGCACTGCTTCAGCGGAACGGCTGACGAGCTCGAGGGCTATTTGGAACTCGGTTTTCGGATCGGCATCACGGGGATGATCACCTTTCCCGGGCGCGGGGCCGCCCTGCGGGAACTCGTGCGGCGGATTCCGCCGGACAGGTTGCTCGTCGAAACCGACGCCCCCTGGCTCACCCCCGACCCCGAACGGAAAAGGCAGCCGCGGAACGAACCGGCGCGGGTCGCAGCGGTGCTTCTGCGGCTTGCCGCCGCAAGAGACGAGGACCCCGCGGAACTGGCCCGTCGGGTGACGGAAAACGCCTGCCGCCTCTTCGGGATCGACAGCCTTGCCGACCCGGACCCTTTCGGCTAAATTCGATTCCGATCGGGACCCCACCCCCGAAGTCCCCGATTTCCCCCAGCGGAGCCGATCCCGATGATCGCACGGATTTTGCTTTGCCTGGCCGCCCTCGCGCTTCTCTTCCTCGGCCCAAGAGCGGCGCCGCCCACGCTCGCCGCGCCCAAGGAGAAAAAAGACGACGCCCGCCCGATCGCCGTCGGCGTCGAGGAGCGTGCGGCATTGTTCCTCACCCTCTATCAAGGCGGCTTCAGCCTCGTGCGCGACCAACGCCGCGTCAGCCTGCCCCTCGGCACGGTCGAGTTCCAGTTCCTGGAGATTCCCGCGACAATCCTCCCGGAGAGCGTCCGCCTGCACGCCGTGGGCGAGACCCCGCTGCGGATCCTCGAGCAGCGCCACGAAGCCGACCTGATCAGCCCCCAGCGCCTGCTTGAGCGCCATGTCGGTAAAACGGTCAAGCTTTTCTTCGAAAACCCTTTCAGCGAGCGCCAAGATGAGATCCCGGCGACGCTGCTCTCGATCGAGGGCGGAGCGGTCTTTTTGATCGACAACGAGGTCACCTACAACCACCCCGGCCGCGTCATTTTCCCCAAAGTCCCCGAGGGCCTGGTCAGTCGCCCGGCGCTCGCCTTCATCGTGGAAAACGCCGCTTCCCGGCCGCAACGGATCGAGGCGGCCTACCTCGTCCACGGCCTGAGCTGGCAGGCGGACTACGTGCTCGTCCTCTCCGAGCGCGAAGACCGCGCGGAGCTCACGGGATGGGCGACGATCGAAAACGAAAGCGGGGTTTCCTACCCTGCGGCGGTCGTGACCCTCGTCGCCGGCGATGTGCCCATGCTGCCGCAGACGGGATTCCGCTGGAAGAAGAGGCGCATCGAACCCCCGGGAGAGCCTATCCTGGCGTACCGCCCCATGGAGGAAACGCCGCGGGAGGAATTCGGCGAAGTGCACCTGTTTCGGCCGGAGCGTCCGACCACGATCCGCCAGGGCCGGGTGACCCAGCTGCGCTTTCTCGGCGCCGAGGGTCTCGCCGTCAAACGGGAGTTCCTGTTCGTGTTCCCTGGGCGCCATCGCTCTGACCGCCGGCAGGAAGGGGTTTCCCGCGAGAACGCCTACGTCGTGCTCGAGATTGAAAACCGCAAGGAGAACCGCCTGGGGATTCCCCTGCCGCACGGCATCGTGCGTGTCTACCGTTCGGACGCCCAGGGGGCGCTCCAGTTCGCGGGAGAAGACCGTCTGAAAGCGGCCTCGCGCGGTGAAAGCGTGCGGTTGACGACCGGACGCGCCTTCGACCTCATCGCCGAACGGCGTCAAACCCTATGGAAAAAGCTTACCGCGGACACCTATGAGACCGGCTGGGAGATCGTCTTGCGCAACGAGCGCCGGGAGGAGGCTTCGCTTCGCGTCATCGAGTCAATCCCCGGCGAGGGGATGATCGTTTCCGCCTCACACCCGCACCGGAAGTTGACCGCCGGTGAGGCCGAATTCCGCCTTTCCGTGGCGCCGGGAAAAGAGGTGAAGCTCAGCTACACCGCGAAGTTCCGCAGCGAATGAATCGGATCATCGCCCGCTTGGCGCTCCTGCTCCTTCCGGCCCTGGCTTCCGCCGCGGCCGCAGGCGAACCCTTCCGCTTGGGGGAGGCGCTTCTGTGCACGGTGGAGCGTTCGAGCGTTCCCGGGGGCGCCGGCAAGCGCATGCTCCTCGCCGGTCTCGATTCCCCCGCCCCGAAGGCGGTCTTCGAAAACCACATCCGCGCCGCGCTGAGCCGCATCTTCGATTCCGAGGAGATCCTCGTGCTGCAGCTCGTCGCCGCGGTGAGCGGCAGCGTCGACACCTTCGTGGTCGACAAGACGGCCGGGCGCTTCGCCCACGTCTCGGCCGGCATCTTCCCCGTCGAGGTCCACGCCGCGGCGGAGACCGGCATCTGCCGTCCGGTCGATCCGGAGGCGCCCTTTCCCTGAGCCGCGCGGCATCGGGGCTCTCCGAGCATCGCAGCACTTCCCGCCTCAAAGGCGGCTTCCGGAAACCCCTCCCCTTGAGGTCCTCCGGTTCATGGCTTTTTCGCCCGGCCGACTCCGCGCGAAATGGTTTCCCCGCCCGGTGGGACTGCCCACGGTCATCACCGCTCTCGGGTCCGCCGGCGCCCTGAACGCTTTCCGCCCCACCGGCGCTTCGGCGATCCCGGAGGTCGGCCCGCCTCACGGGGTCAACAGCTGCGCGACCGCCTGCTCCAGGCCGTCCAGGGTGAGCTCGAACATGGGAAAGAAGCCGCGGATCGCCCCGATCGTGCGCGTATCGGCCCAGCGGTCCGCCGGCCGCGGGTTCAGCCAGACGCGGTGCCGGAAGGTCTCGGCCAGGAACTCCAGGCAAGCAATCGAAGGCTTGCCGCTTCGCTCCTCGAGCGCGATCGCCCCGTCGGTTGCATAGAGCTCCCAGGGCGCCATGCTCGCATCGCCCACGACGATCAGGCGAGTCGCCGGGTCGAGGCGGGCGAAGTCCGCAATCGGCTGCGGCTTGCGCCACCGCGCCGGGTCCTCCCAAAGGGTCGCATAGATCGTGTTGTGGAAGAAGTAGGTCTTGAGATCCTTGAACTGGGAGCGGGCGTAATCGAACAGCGTCTGGACGACGGGGATGTAGGGGTCCATGGACCAGCCGCCGTTGTCGATCGCGAGAATCACCTGCAGCCGGTCGCGGAGCGCGTGCGCGAAGACGATCTCGATCTCGCCCGCGTTGCGCACCGTGCGCCGGATCGTCGCCGCGACGTCCACCCGGTCGCGGGGCCCGGCGGGGACGAGGTGCCGCAACCGCTTGAGCGCCTCGCCGACGAGCGCCTGGGTGAGCGGCCCCTCCTGGGAATAGTCCCGGTAGCGCCGCTCGAGGGCGACGCGCACGGCGGAGCGGTTGCGGGAGACGCCGCCGACCCGCATCCCGCCGGGATGCACGCCCGCGTGACCGAAGGGGGAGGTGCCCCGCGTTCCGATCCAGCGGTTGCCGCCGTGGTGGGCTTCGGTTTGCTCCCGCAGGCGCTGCCGAAAGAGCTCGAGGAGCGCATCCGGCGAAAGACCCGTCAGGCTTTCGGGCTCGAGCCCGAGCGCGCGGGCGAGTTCGCCGGGGTCCTGCAGCCACGATTCGAGGAGCGCGCGCGCGAGCGCATCGATCTCCGGACCGCGCGGCTCGGGAAGCTCGGCCCCGTGGAAGGTGTGGGCGAAGACCTGGTCGAAGCGGTCGAACCAGCGCTCGCTCTTCACGAGGATGCTCCGCGCCGCGCCGTAGAAATCCTCGAGCGAGGAGACCAGCCCCGCCGCGAGCGCCCGGTGGAGCGTCAGAAAAGCGGTCGGGCTGACGGGGATCCCCGCCTCCCGCAACCGGTAAAAGAAGGAGATGAACACCCCCGCCTCCCGCTACCGCGTTGAGCCCGCGCCGGTCCCTCAGGAGCGCCTGCCGGCGGTCGCCTCGCGCGCGCGCAGGAAATCCTGGCTTTTCTTGAAGAGCACCCCGAGGTAGGGCGGCTCGCCGCGTTCGAGATCCTGCGGCCGGAAGTCGGGATCCGCCTGCAGCGCGCGGATCCAGTTCAACAGCTCGCGGGTCGCGGGCCGCTTTTCGACGCCCTCGATGCGGCGCAGGCGGTAGAACGCCGCGACCGCCTGCTCGAGGAGCCGGCGGTCGAGATCCGGGAAGTGCACGGCGACGATGCGCCGCATCATCTCGGGGTCGGGAAAAGCGATGTGGTGGAAGTTGCAGCGGCCGAGGAAGGGATCCGAGAGGTCCTTTTTCGCGTTGCTCGTGATCAGGATCACCGGCCGGTGGCGCGCGCGGATCGTCTTGTCGATTTCGATGATGTCGAAAGACATCTGGTCGAGGACGTCGAGCATGTCGTCCTGGAAGTCGGTGTCGGCCTTGTCGATCTCGTCGATCAACAACACGGTGCGCCGATCGGCGGTGAAGGCCTGGCCGATTTTGCCCATGCGGATGTAGTCCTCGATACGGCTCACGTCCCGCCGCGAGTCCCCGAAGCGGCTGTCGTTCAGCCGGGTCAGGGTGTCGTACTGGTAGAGGGCGTCCACCAGCTTCATGCTCGACTTCACGTTGAGGACCAGGAGCGGCATCTCGAGCGCCTCGGCGATCGCGTGGGCGAGCATGGTCTTGCCCGTCCCCGGTTCGCCTTTCAGCAGCAGCGGCATCTCGAGGGCGATCGAAACGTTTACGATGCGTGCCAGTTCCTCGTCGATCACATAACGGGACGCTCCGCGGAACCGGACCCTAGCCTCGTTCATGCGGGCACCTCCCCGATCGGCTTCTCTTTGCCTTCCATTCCGCGGATGCGCGCGGAGAGACCGCGCGTGAGCTCAAGCCCCCTCCAGGCAAGCTCCCGGGGAAGGGTTCCCAAGCCGCAGGCGGGCGTGATGAGCGACTGGGCGTAGAGCTGCGGGGCGGAAACGCCCAGGGCGCAGACCCGGCCGGCCTGATCCCGGAAGCGCGCCTCGAGGCCGTCGAGCGTCGCGCGCGCGAGATCCTCGGGGTGGAGGGTCGGCACCATGCCCCAGGCGATCACGCCCCCCCGGGCGAGGAAGCGGCGGATGGGGTCGGCGTAGATCACAAAACGGTCGAAAAAGCAGGAGGCATCGAAACTGACGATATCGGCCTCGGAGTCGAAAACGAGCGTCCAGTCGGCATTGGCGCAGATGTGCACGCCGGCAAACGCCCCTTCCCGATGCACGGCTTCGATCACGGCGGCGAGCCCCTGGACGATGTCCTCGCGGGCAAGCCCGATGTGCTGGGAAGAGCCGAAGGCCGTGATCGCCGGGTCGTCGAAAAAAAGAAGCACCCGGGGGGCGATGGCGGAGAGCCTTCGCACCTGCCAGCGCGCCCGAAGCGCGAGCAGCTGCAGCAGGGCCTCGCGCAGGGAGGGCTCGTAAAAAATCGGGCGGCCGCCTCCGTCGGTGAAGCTCATGCCGAAGCTGACCGGGCCGATGATCTGCCCTTTCACGGCCCAGGGGGGGGCCTTCCAGGAAGAAGCGCGCCGTTCGAGCTCGAAAAAGCCCCCCGCCGCCTCCGGCCGAAGGGCGAAGCGCGAGGTCGCGAGATCCCGGAGACCCTCTTCGATCTCCAGCACCTCGGCGTAGAAGGACTCGAGCTCGCCGGGAAAGCCTTCCCCCTCGGTGTCGACGAACACACGGCCCCCCGCCTCGCGCAACCCCGGCAGACCGTCCGCGAACTGCCGGGTGATCATCTCGCCGGGAAGCTGCGGCAGCTGCACCCAGAGCGGGATCTCGGGGGTGAAGCGCTCCACCCACTCGGCCGCCTCGCGGTAATCGGTGAGGGGCAGGCTGCCGATCTGGCAGGGAAGCGCGTGGCCTTCGAAGCGGGGAGACTTCATGTCCGCCTGCGCGGAAGAGGATGCGGCGCGGGGCGGACACCTCTCGGTCGGCCCCGGGCCTCGCAGGTCCTATAGGGGATTCCCCGAGCGCTGTCAAACGCGCGCGGTGCGCCGGAAAGCGGCCTTGCCCGTGAATTGACAGGGTTTCGGGGGGGTGGTAAGGAGGAGGCGGCGGTCGTCCGTCGGATCGGGAGGCGGCCGAAAACAAGGACCAGCGATGGCCGACATCATCTCCCTCGACGACAAGCTCGAGTCCAGCCGCGAAAAGAAAGCGGGCCTCAAGCGGCGGCAGAAGGCGCTGGCGGTGCGGCGGGCCATGCAGTGCACGGGCTGCGCGCACAAGTGCGAGAAATGCGGCGCGCAGGTCGAGCCGCGGGCGGGTGCATCGCTCGGGCGCCGGCTGCCCTACCGCTTCTGCGAGGCCTGCGAAGAGGAGTACACCGACTACCTCGAACGGCTTCAGGGGCGCGGCGACCCGGACTGCTACTGGCACAACGAGGCCTGGCTCGACACCTGGCGCAAGTGGATCGACTACCAGGGCAGTCTCGACCGTTATCTCAAATCCCGGGAATTCGTCCGGCTCCTCCGGGAGTTCGAGCCGCCCGGACCGGAGGTTTAGGAGGCCCCATGTTCGGAATCGGCATGCCCGAGTTGATCATCATCCTGGTGATCATCCTGATCATCTTCGGCGCGGGAAAACTCCCCGAGATCGGCTCCGGGATCGGCAAGGCGATCCGCAATTTCAAAGGCGCCGCCGAAGAGGACGGGAAGGAGAAGAAATCCCCGGAGAAGATCGACGAATCCAAGAAATCCTGAAACACAAACCGGGCGTTCCGAGCCCGCATCGGGGTTTCCGCAGTGAAGGGGCGGCCGGGCAGCATCCCGGCCGCCCCTTCGGGTTTGGGAGAGACCGCCATGACCGCAATCCACCGCACGGCCGTGATCGGCGCCGGCACCATGGGCCATGGGTTGGCCCTGGTCTTCGCCCGAAACGGTCTGCCGACCCGGCTGGCCGACCTCGATGAGGCGGTTCTCCAGACGGCCAAGCACCGCATCGCCGCCGCCCTCGAAACCCTCGCCGCCGAAGGGATGACCGCTCCGGAAGAGATCCCCGCCGTTCTTTCCCGCATCCACACGACGACGCGGCTCGAAGAGGCCTGCGCCGAGGCCGATTTCATCCTCGAGGCCGTGGTCGAGCAGGTCGAGGTGAAGCGCCGCCTCTTCGCCGACCTCGACCGGCTCGCCCCGCCGCACGCGATCCTCGCCAGCAATACCTCGCATCTCGATCTCTTTTCCTTCGTCGAAACCGGCCGGCCCGCAAAGGTCCTCATCACCCATTGGTTTTCCCCGCCGCACCTCATCCCCCTGGTCGAGGTCGTGGGCGGCCCGCAGACCTCCGCGGCGACGATCGCCGCCGTCCGCGAACTGCTTTCCGCCCTGGGCAAGAAACCGCTCGTCCTGCGCCGGTTCCTGCCGGGATTTCTCGCCAACCGTCTGCAGGCCGCCCTCACTCAGGAAGCGCTCTTTTTGCTCGAAAACGGCTACGCCACGGCGGAGGAACTCGACGAGGCGGTGAAGCAAAGCTTCGCCTTGCGCACGCCGTTTCTCGGGGTCATTCAGCGGCTCGACTTCGCCGGGCTCGACCTCCAGCAGGCGATCCTGAAGAACCGCCGCTACGCGCCCCCCGCCCCGATCGAGCGCGCCTCCTCGGTCGATGCGCGGGTGGCCCGGGGAAGGTTGGGGGTAAAAACGGGGGCCGGCTTCTACGACTACGGCGGGCGATCCCCCGAGGAGATCTTCCGCGCCCGCGACCGTCGGCTGATCCGCCTGCTGCGGCTTCTCGAAGAGACGGGCCCGATCTGAGACGCTTCAGAACTCCGCGAATTGTCCCTGCTGCGGCGGACGATCCTGCCGGGCGACAGCGGGCTCGCGCTCGATCCTCTCCACCCGGCGGAATCCGCGCGGCAGCATGCGCCCCCGCCGGCCGCGTTCCCCGCGGTAGGCTTCGAGCGTCTCCGGGCCGAGGCGCAGGGAGCGCTTGCCGGCATGGAGCCGCAGCGCCTCGCCGGGTCGGAAAGCGACGAGGTGCGCCAGCCGCTCCTCGCCGGAGGTGAGCCGGACGCGTGGAATGTGGATGATCTTGTTCCCCTTGCCCCGGGCGAGCACGGGAAGCTCACGCGCCGCCAGGACGAGCAGCAGACCCGCATCGGTCACCGCGGCGAGCTGCCCCTCCTCGGAGTCCTCGAGAACCGCCGCCGGAAGGGCGCTTGCACCCTCCGGGAGTTTCAGGACCGCCCGTCCCTTCTGGTTGCGGGCGAGCAGTTCGGAAAAGGCGGCGACGAAGCCGTAGCCGAAGTCGCTCGCCAGCACGAGGCGCGTCTCCTCCCCCCCGATCGCCACCGAGACGAAGCGCGCGCCCGCGGGGAGCGGAAAGCGTGCCGCCAGCGGCTCGCCGAAACCGCGGGCCGAGGGCAGGCGGTGGGCCTCCAGGCTGTAAGTGCGGCCGGAGGAATCCAGAAAAAGAACCGGTTGGTTCGAGCGGCCGCGGGCCGCGCCGAGAAAACCGTCGCCCGGCTTGAAGGCGAGGCCGGTGGGGTCGAGTTCGTGCCCCTTCGCCGCGCGGACCCAGCCGTTCACCGAAAGCACGACGGTCACCGGCTCGGCGGGGGCGAGGTCCTGCTCGCGCAGCGCCTGCGCCTCCGGCCGCTCGACGATCCGCGTCCGGCGGGAGTCTCCGTGGGCGGCCGCCTCCGCGCGCAGCTCCTGCTGCAGGAGGGACTTCAACCGCCGCTCCGAGGAGAGGGTGGCCGCGATCGCTTGCGCTTCGGCCTCGAGCTCGGCCTTCTCTTTCTTCAGGCGCAGCTCCTCGAGGCGGGCGAGCTGGCGCAGCCGGATCTGGAGAATCGCCTCCGCCTGCGCCTCGCTCAGGCCGAAGCGCCGCATGAGCTCGGAGCGCGGCTCATCGCTTTTGCGGATGATGCGGATCACCTCGTCGAGGTGCGCGAAGACGACCAGGAGTCCTTCGAGGAGATGGAGGCGCTCGGCGATCCGCTCGCGGCGGTGCTGCAGCCGGCGGACGACGGTTTCTTTCCGGAAGGCGAGCCATTGTCCCAGGAGCTCGGGCAGCCCGAGCGTCTGGGGACGGCGGTTCAGGCCGATCACCGTGAAGTTCAGGCGGAAGCTCTTCTCGAGGTCGGTCGTGGCGAGCAGATGCCCCATCAGCGCCTCGCGGTCGACACGGCTCGAGCGCGGCACGATCCGCAGGCGCACGGGTTCCTCGTGATCGGACTCGTCGCGCACGTCGGCCACCAGAGGGAGCTTCTTGGCCGTCATCTGGGCGGCGATCTGCTCGATCACCCGTCCGGTCGAGACTTGGTAGGGAAGCGCCGTCACGACGATGTCGCCGTTGTCGAACTCGTAGGTCGCCCGCAGGCGAATCGCCCCCTGGCCGCTGCGGTAAGCCTCGAGCAGCTCGTGCCGGGGAGTGATGAGCTCGCCACCGGTCGGAAAGTCGGGGCCGTGGATGAAGCGGCAGAGCTCCTCGGCTCCGGCCCCCGGGTGGTCGAGCAGGTGAATGCAGGCCTCGACCACCTCCCGCAGGTTGTGGGGGGGGATGTCGGTCGTCATGCCGACGGCGATGCCGGTGGCGCCGTTTAAAAGCACGTTGGGCAGCCGCGCCGGGAGGGTCGCCGGCTCGCGCAGGGTGCCGTCGAAGTTGGGAACCCAGGTCGTCGTCCCCATCTCGAGCTCGCGCAAAAGCACATCGGCGTAAGCCGAGAGCCGCGCCTCGGTGTAGCGCATGGCGGCGAAATCTTTGGGGTTGTCGACCGAGCCCCAGTTGCCCTGCCCCTCGATCAGGGGATAGCGCGTGGTGAAGGGCTGGGCGAGCAGCACCATCGCCTCGTAGCAGGCGCTGTCGCCGTGGGGGTGGTACTTGCCGAGCACATCCCCCACGGTACGGGCGGATTTTTTGGGCTTCGCCGCCGCGCGCAGGCCGAGCTCGCTCATGGCGTAGACGATGCGCCGCTGCACGGGTTTCAGGCCGTCGCCCAGGAAGGGCAACGCCCGGTCCATGACCACGTACATCGCGTAGTTCAGATAGGCCGGCCGCACGAACTCGACGAGCGGCAGGCGCTCGACGGCCGGACGGGCGACGGGTTTCGATCGGGTCATCGTATCCATTCTCCGAAAATCTCAGAGGAGGTCGGCCGCAGCCCGGTCCCCCTCCTCCTCGAGCCATTGCTTGCGGTCCTTCACGCGCTTCTTGGAAAGCAAAAGATCCATGACCTCGTCGCCCCGGTCGCGGTCGGGCAGCGTGAGCTGGACCAGACGCCGCGTCTGCGGGTGCATGGTCGTCTCGCGCAGCTGCAGGGGGTTCATCTCCCCCAGCCCTTTGAACCGCTGCACCTGGATTTTCCCGCCGCCGGCCTCGGCCTGCAACCGCTCGAGCGCTGCCTGTTTTTCCCGCTCGTCCACGGCGTAGAACACCCGGCTTCCCTGGTCGATACGGTAGAGCGGCGGCATGGCGACATGGACGCGGCCGGCCTCGACGAGCGGCCGGAAATGCTTGAGAAAGAGCCCGCACAGGAGCGTGGCGATGTGCAGGCCGTCGGAGTCGGCGTCGGCGAGGATGATCACCTTGCCGTAGCGCAGTCCCGAGAGGTCGCTCGAGTGGGGATCCACCCCGACGGCGACGGCGATGTCGTGGATCTCGCGCGAGGCGAGGATCGCTTCGGGGTCCTCTTCCCAAGCGTTCAGAATCTTGCCGCGAAGCGGCAGCACGGCCTGAAAGCGCTTGTCGCGCGCCTGCTTGGCGGAGCCGCCGGCGGAGTCGCCCTCGACGAGGAAGAGCTCGGCCTGCTCGATGTCCTGGGAGATGCAGTCGGTCAGCTTTCCCGGGAGCGCGGGTCCCGCCCCGAGGCGGCGGCGCACGACGCGCGCCGCTTCCTTGAGCCTGCGCCGGGCGTTCTCCACGGCCATTTCGCAGAGCCGCTGGGCCACGGCCGGGTCCTGGTTCAGAAAGCGCGCGAAGGCGTCCTGAACGACACTGGCGATGAAGGCCGTGCACTCCCGCGTCGCCAGCCGCTCCTTGGTCTGTCCGGTGAACTGCAGATCGCTCAGACGCGCCGAAAGCACGTAGGCGGCGCGTTCCCAGAGATCCTCGGCCGCAAGCCTCACCCCGCGGGGGATCCAGCCGCGGAACTCGCCGATGTCGCGCAGGGCGGCGAGAAGCCCCTGGCGGAATCCGAGAACATGGGTGCCGCCGAGCGGGGTCGGAATCAGATTCGCATAGCTCTCGGCGATCCCCTCGCCGCCCTCCGGAAGCCAGAGGACGGCCCAGCTCACGGCTTCCCCGGCGCCTTCGGCCTGACCGCTGAAGGGCGTCTCCGGCAGCCGCACGAGGTCCTGGACGCTCTCGAGGAGATAGTCCCGCAGCCCGTCCTCGTAGTACCAGCTGTCGGTCCGGCCGCTCGCCTCGTCGTGGAACGAAACCTTCAGCCGGGGACAGAGCACGGCCTTGGCGCGCAGCGTATGCCGCAGACGGCCGACCGAGAAGCGCACCGTCTCGAAGTAAGCGGGGTCGGGCCAAAAGCGCACCGTGGTCCCGGTCTCGCCGCGGGCGGCCTTGCCCGTTTCCTTCAGCGGGGCAAGGGGCTCCCCCCCTTCGAACGCCATGCGGTGGATGCGGCCGCCGCGACGGACCTCGACCTCAAGGCGCCGTGAAAGGGCGTTGACGACCGAGACCCCGACCCCGTGAAGGCCGCCGGAGAAGCGATAGTTTTTGCCGTCGAATTTCGCCCCCGCGTGCAGCCGGGTCAGAATGACCTCGACGCCGGAGACCTTTTCCTCGGGGTGGGTGTCGACCGGCATACCGCGTCCGTCGTCCTTGACCTGGAGGGAGCCGTCGCGGAACAGGACGACCTCGATGGTGCGGGCGAACCCGGCGATCGCCTCGTCCACGGCGTTGTCGATCACCTCGTGGGCGAGATGATTGGGCCGCGTCGTATCGGTGTACATCCCGGGGCGGCGCCTTACGGGGTCCAAACCCCGCAAGACCTCGAGGTCGGCCGCGTTGTAATCCGAAAAACCGTTGCCCATCTGCCTCCCCCGCAAAGAGAAAGGGCTCCTCGCCCCTCAACCGGTTGCGGTCCCGAGGGACCGTCTATCCCAGCCATGGTGGAACAGGGTATCAGAAAAGAGGTGTCATGCCAACGACGGCGCGGGATTCGGGGAATTCGGATGGAAGGGAAAGCCCCTGCACGGCAAAGGCTCTCCCGCCGCCCGCGCCCTCCGGGAGGCCTTTGCGGCGGGAGGATTCAAAAGGGGATGTCGTCGTCGGTCGGGGAAGACGGTTCGTGCACCCCTCCGGCGGCTCCCCGGGAGGCGGGGAGAGCGGCGTCCGCCTTTCCGGGCTGGCCTTCCCGGCCGCCCAGGAACTGCACATCGTTGGCCACGATCTCGGTGCTGTAGCGCTTGACGCCTTCCTTGTCCTCGTAAGAGCGGGTCTGCAACCGGCCCTCCACGTAGACCTGGCGGCCTTTGGCGAGGTACTCGGCGCATCGCTCGCCCAGCTTGTCCCAAGCGACGACCCGGTGCCACTCGGTGCGTTCCTTTTTTTCTCCGGTGGTCTTGTCCCGCCATTCCTCGGAGGTGGCCACACTGAAGCGCACGAACGCCGATCCGCCCGGGGTGTAGCGGACTTCGGGGTCGTTTCCGAGGCGCCCGACGAGGATCACCTTGTTGATTCCGGCCATGGCTATCCCTCCTGGTCGAACCGGCGGACCGCCCCGCCGCGGGGCGACGCGCCGATTGCGAAATGTCACTTTCCTTTCCATAGAAAGAGGCCCGAGTCAACCGGCGGGAGCCTTGCCTCTCCGCTTCCGATTGACTTGCCGACGGCGCCGATGATAGGGGAACCCCCGTCCCCTTCGCCCCGCACGGAGACCCATGAAGACCGTCATCGAACCCTTCAAAATCAAAACCGTCGAGCCTCTGCATTTCACGACCCGCTCCCGGCGCGAGGAGGTCCTGGCGCGGGCCGGCTGGAACCTCTTCTGTGTGCCCGCCGAGGAGGTCCTGATCGATCTCCTCACCGACTCGGGCACCTCGGCCATGAGCTCGCGCCAGTGGGCCGGCATGCTCGACGGGGACGAGGCCTACGCCGGCGCGCGGAGCTTCTACCGCTTCGAAAAGACGGTGCGGGAGCTGACCGGCTACCGGCACGTGATCCCCACGCACCAAGGCCGCGCGGCCGAACGCATTCTCTTTTCGATCCTCGGCGGTCCGGGGAAGATCATCCCCAACAACAGCCACTTCGACACGACGCGGGCGAACATCGAGGTGAGCGGAGCCGAGGCCGTGGATCTGCCGACGGAGGAGGGGCTCGCCCCGGCGCTGGTGCGCGACTTCAAGGGGAACATGAACCTCGCCGCCCTCGAGCGGCTGCTCAAGCAGCAGGGCCGGGAGCGCGTTCCTCTGGTCCTCATCACCGTGACCAACAACGCCTGCGCCGGCCAGCCCGTCTCGCTGGGCTGCATCCGCCGGGTCTCCGAGCTCTGCCGCTCCTACGGGATTCCCTTCTTTCTCGACGCCTGCCGCTTCGCCGAGAACGCCTGGTTCATCAAGACGCGTGAGCCCGGCTGCCGCGCGAGATCCCCGCGCGAGATCGCCCGCGAGATGTTCGCGCTCGCCGACGGCTGCACGATGAGCGGCAAAAAGGACGGCCTGGTCAACATCGGCGGGTTTCTCGCTCTGAACGACGAGCAACTCGCCCAGCAGGCGCGGAACATCCTGATCGTCACCGAGGGCTTTCCGACCTACGGCGGGCTCGCCGGCCGCGACCTGGAGGCCTTCGCCCAGGGCCTGGAAGAGGTGCTCGAGGAGGACTACCTGCGCTACCGCATCCGCTCGATCGCCTACGTGGTCGAAAAGCTGGACGCCTTGGGCATCCCCGTCTACAAGCCGGCGGGCGGCCATGCCGTCTACCTCGACGCGGCGGCCTTTCTCCCCCACATCCCGCCGCCGGAGTTT
>CAZQUP010000002.1:24522-33981 GCA_964596545.1 uncultured Desulfatibacillum sp.
GGGGCAAGCGCTCGCCTGTGCCCTCTACCTCGAGGGCGGCATCCGCTCCTGCGAGATCGGCTCGGTCATGTTCGGGAAAACCGATCCCGAAACGTTCGCCTTCCGCCCCGCGCCCCTCGAGCAGGTGCGCCTGGCCGTGCCGCGGCGCGTCTACACGCAAAGCCACATGGATTACGTGATCGAGGCGATCGCCGCGGTCTTCGACCGCCGCCGGGAGCTGCGCGGGTTGCGCATCGTCTCTGCGCCCCCCCTGCTGCGACACTTCACGGCCCGCTTCGAGCCGCTCTGAACGACACGGCGAACGCTCTCCGCTTCGAAAGCGGCCGCACAGCCCGCGGATGTCGCTGGGGAGAGAGACGAAACGTCCGGCCGCCTCGCTTTCAGGCCGGCGCGCGCCGCGCCGCCACCCGCCGCTTCTGCAGGAAATAGACGCCGGCGAAGCCGGCCAGCCCCGCCAGATCGGTGTAGAAGCCGGGCTTGACGAGGCAGAGGGCCACGGCGAGCAAGAGGATCCGCTCGATCCAGGTGTCGTCGTCCACGAGGAACCCCTGCATCCCGGCCGCGAGCGCATACATCCCGATCGAGGAGGTGATGAAGATCCAGCAGGCCTCGAGCACACCGGCGAGCCCCGGAGCGAGGCCGATCAGGAGCATCTGCGGCGCGGTGATGAACATGTAAGGCAGAAGGAAGGTCCGCATGTCGAGCTTGAAGGCCTCGACCCCCGTCTTGAAGGGGTCCGCCCCGGCGATGCCCGCCGCGGCGTAGGCCGCCAGACACACGGGCGGGGTGCCGTCGGCCAGAATCCCGAAGTAGAAGACGAAGAGGTGGGCGGCGATGAGCGGGGTGTCGGGTTTCATCGCGATCAGGGCGGGCGCCATGATCGTCGCCATGATGACGTAGTTGGGGGTCGTGGGAACCCCCATGCCGAGGATCAAACAGGCGATCATCGTCAGCCCCATGGCGAGGTAGACGTTTCCGAAGGAGAGTTCGACCAGGATATTGGTCATGTTGAGCCCGGCGCCGGTCAGGCTGACCATGCCCACGACCATGCCGGCGCAGGCGCAAGTGACCCCGATCGCCGCCATGGAACGCGCCGCGTTGTAGAGGGCGTCGATCATCCGCAGGAGGGCCTCGCGAAACGGCTTCCAGGAGCGCGGGCGCGCGGCCGGCTCTTCCGCCGCCGGTTCCGCGGCCAGCAGGCCGGCCGAAATCATAAGCGCCCGCACGAGGAAAATCGTCACCGCGCAGCCGATGGTCATCGCCGCCGCGGTGAGCGGCGTCAGGCGGGCGACGATCAGGGCGTAGAGGAGCACCCCGATCGGGACGAGGTAGTGCAGCCCCGAGAGAAGTGTGGGCAAGAAGCGCGGCAGCATTTCCCGGGGCACCCCGCGGAAGCCGTACTTCGTCGCCAGCAGATGCACCGCCCCCAGCAGCGCGAGCTGGTCGATCACCGCCGGCAGCGCGGCCGCGATGCACACCTCGAGGTAGGGAACTCCCAGAAACTCGGCCATGACGAAGGCCGCCGCCCCCATGACCGGCGGCATGATCTGGCCGTTGCCGCCGGCCGCGGTGTCGATCCCGCCGGCGATCTCGGGCTTGAAGCCCACTTTCTTCATGAGCGGGATGGTGAGCGTGCCGATGGTCGCCGTGTTGGCGACCCCCGAGCCGGAGATCGTCCCCATGAAGGCGCTCGCCACGACCGAGACCTTGGCCGGCCCGCCGCGCGTGTGGCCGACCAGCGACATGGCCAGCCGCATGAGGTACTCGCCCGCACCCGAGCGCTCGAAGATCGCCCCGAAGAGGACGAAGGCGAAGACGAAGGTCGAGGAGACCCAGAGCGGGATCCCGAAAATGCCTTCGCTCGTGAGGTAGAGGTGATCCACGATGCGGCGGAAGGAGTAGCCGCGGTGGGCGAAAATGCCGGGGAAGTAGGGCCCGAACAGCCCGTAGAGGACGAAGAAGCCCGTGATGACGACGAGCGGCCAGCCCACGGCGCGGCGCGAAGCCTCCAGCACGAGCCCGATCGCGAGAACCCCCATCACGAGGTCGAGCGTCGTGGGATCTCCGATCCGGCGCACCAGCTCTTCATAAAACAGACTTACGTAAGCGACCGCCCCGGCCGCGACCAGGGCGAGCAGCAGATCCAGGGGCGAAATGCCCTTCCGCGCCGCACGCCGCGAAACCGGGTAGAAAAGAAAACAGAGGGCAATGGCGAAGGTGAGATGGATCGAGCGCTGCAGCGTCGAGGTGAGCACGCCGAAAAAGGCGGTGTAGAGCTGGAAAAAGGAAAAGCCGAGGGCGATTCCGAAGGCGAGGCGATGGGCCCAGCCGGTCAGCCTTCGCCCCCCGTATTCCTGGGTTTCGACGATCTCCGCGGCTTTTTTCGCCAGCGTCTCGTCGCGCGCCATCAAGGGTTCCATAGGTCGTGTCCGTCTTCAGCGGGTTGCGGGTTCGGCCGCCGCCGGAAAATTAGTGAGGTCCTCCAGCCAGAGCGGAAGCCGAGCCCGGCGGCGGACGGCGATCTCGGCGATTTCCCCTTCGGGAAAAAGAAGGGGAAGCGCAAAGCTTTCGCCCCCGATCGAAAGCTCGGTTTCATTGACCGGGGAGACGTAAAAGCGCAACGCTTCCATCCGGGCGGCGGCCGCGGACACGAACGTTCCTCCTTCCCCCTCCCGGGTGAGCCCGGTGGCGGGCAGACCCGGCCCGTGGGAGGAAAAGCGCGTGGCGAGCAGGCGGAGTTCCCCCTCGGCCTCGACGAGGAAGACGGCCTCGACCGGCATCCGTTCCACGGAATGGATGTAGCGCAGGCGAAATTCATCGCCCGCCGCGACGGGGGCACGGAGGGCGACCCGCTCGGTCCGCACCCCGCGGACCTCGAGCACCGGCCTGGGGAGAAGCAAAAAACCCGCCCCCCCGGCCAGAGCGGCAAGCAGGCAGGCCCAAACGAAAAGCGCCCCGGCGCGGCGCGAATCCCCCCGCCGGGTTCCCTCCGGCGGGGGGAGGCCTCCAGGAGGAGCCGCTATTTCAGGACCCCTTTTTCCTTGAAGAATTTTTCCGCTCCGGGATGGAGCGGGATGGACATGCCGGTGAGCGCGGTCGCAAGCGTCAGCTCCCGTCCTTTGGCATGCGCCCGCTCGATGTCTTTCAAATTGTCGAAGATGACTTTCGTGATGCGGTAAGCCGTGTCCGCATCCATCTCCGCGCGCGCCGTAAGGATCGCCATCACCGCGACCGTGGGGATGTCCTGCTCGACGCCTTTGTAAGCCCCCTGGGGAACGACGGCCGGGGTGAAGAAGGGGTACTTCTTCATCAGCGCCTCCCGCGGGGCGCCGTCGATCGGCACGATCACACAATCAACGGTCATCGCCGTGTCCACGAGCCCCGCGGCCCCCACGCCCACGGAATAGAAGGCGGCGTCGATGCGGCCGTCCTTCAGGTAGTCGGCCGACTCCGTCGCCGTCAGCCGCTCCACCTTGGCGAAGTCCTCGAACTTCATGCCGTAAGCCTCGAGGATCTGCATCGCGTTCTGCTCGGTACCCGAACCGAGGGGCCCCACGCAGACGCGCTTGCCCTTGAGGTCGGTCACCGAGGCGATCTTCGCGTCTTTTCGCGCCTGAATCTGACAGTGCTCCTGGTAGAGAGCGGTGATGCCGCGGATGTTCGTGACCGGCTTGTCGAACATGGGCTTCACCCCCTGCAGGGCGTAATAGGCGATGTCGTTCTGCAGGATGGCCATGTCGGCGTCGCCGGAGGCGATCAGCTTGGCGTTCGCCACCGAGGCGCCGGAGGACTCGACGGTGATTTTGATGTCGGGCAGGTTCTTGTGGGCGATGTTGGAAATGGCCCCGGCCAGCGGGTAGTAGACGCCTACCACCCAGCCGGAGGCGATGGAGACGAACTTCTTGGCGGCATGCGCGAGATCCACCCCCTGGCCGCCGAGGGCCAGCAGAACGGCCAGCAGGACGACGACGAACCCCTTGCTCCTTTTCATGGTTCTCCTCCTTCGCGTTGAACGGTGTGCATGACCGGAAAAGGCCGCTTGTGGAACGAGACGGCGGCCCTGCCCTCCGGGATGAGGGGCGATCGTCGGAAACGTACCGCAAGCTACCGGGAGGGGGCAGGAATGTCAACGCCGCGGGACCCCGCCGGATTGCTTTCCCCAGGAGGATGCATTACATGATTCGACCGATGGAAAGCGCGCGGGCCCCGGGGGTCGGCGGCGCCGTTGCGCGGTGCATTGCGGAATTCGGGATTACAGATGATTCTTCGAGCGCCCAACGTGCGTCCCGCCCGGGTGTGGGGTCTTGTTCTTTTCGTCCTGCTCGTGTTGCCGCCGGGACGTGCGGCGATCCCGGCTCTGGCGCAGGCCCCCCCGGCCGCCCCTCCGCCGCTTGTCGTCACCCAGCCGATCACGAGCGGCCGGGTCGTCCCCGAAGCCGAATTCATCGGCAGTGTTTTCTTCAGCGAGGTGTCGCGGACGGCGACCGAAGTGGCCGGCCTCGTCGAGCGTGTCGCCGTGGAAGAGGGCGAACGCGTCAGAGCGGGGCAGGTGATCGTGGAACTCGGCACCGATCTTCTGCAGAAGCGGCTCGCTTCGGCGCGCGCCGCGCGCGCGCAGGTCTCGGCCGAGCTCGACATCGCGCGAATCGAATACACGCGGCGAAGCCGGCTCTTCGAAAAGGGCTCGATTGCCGAGCAGACCTACGACGAAAACCGCTACCGCGTGCTCGCCCTCGAGCGTCGCGCCGAGGCGCTCGCCGCCGAGCAGGAGCGCCTGGAACTCGAAATTCAGAAAACGCGCATCCGGGCTCCCTTCGACGGGGTCGTGATCCGCCGGGGGGTCGAGCGCGGCGAGTGGGTCGACGTGGGGAAGACCGTGGTCGAAATCGGCCGCGACGCCTGGATCGACATCCGGGTCGACCTGCCCGAACGGTTGCTCCCCCGGGTGAAGCCTGAGGGGGCGGTTCGCGTGCGCATCGGGGAAGAAGAGCTTGAAGGCCGTGTACACGCCGTCATCCCCCGCGCCGACATCTCCACCCGCACCGTGCCGGTCAAGATCCGGGTCGGAAACCGCCGCGGCTTCATCGAAGGCCTGTCGGCCACGGTGCGGCTGCCCGCCGACCGCCCGCAAGAGGAGGCGCTTCTCGTGCCGCGCGATGCGATCCTCACGGTCGGCGGGCGGACGATGCTCTTCGTGGTGGACGCCGGCCGCTCGCGCGCCGTTCCGGTCACGGTCACGGCCTACCTCGAGGACAAAGCGGCGGTTACCGGCCCGGGTCTCGTCCCCGGCCTGCCGGTCGTCGTCAAAGGCAACGAGCGCCTGCGGGACGGCCAGCCCGTCAACCCGGGCTCCTGACTCCTGCGATCGGGAACGCCCGCCAACGGACTCATGGATCTCCTGCGCGCCAGCATCGAAAAACGGGTCAGCGTCTTCGTCGGCATCATCCTCGTCGTCCTCTTCGGCACGATCGGGCTGCTCCGTATGCCCTACCAGCTCAGCCCCACGGTGATCGAGCCCGAAATCACGGTTACGACCCTCTGGCCCGGGGCGACCCCGTACGAGGTCGAGCGCGACATCATCGAGGAGCAGGAAAAGGTGCTCAAGGGCATCCCCGGGCTGATCGAGATGGAGAGCACCTCTTCGAACGCGCAAGGGACGGTCACGCTCAAATTCGCGATCGGCACCAATGTCAACGACGCGCTGCTGCGCGTCTCGAACAAGTTGAACGAGGTGCGCTCCTACCCCGAGACGGTCGAAAAGCCCGTGATCACCGCCACCGGGGCGGCCACCTCGCCCATCGTCTGGATGGTCCTCAAGACCGAGCCGGGAAACCCCGTCTCGGTCTACACCTACCGCACGTTCTTCGAAAACCACATCCGCCAGCATCTCGAGCGCGTGCCCGGGGTCGCCGATCTCTTCGTGGGCGGGGGGACCGAAAAGGAGCTCCAGGTCGAAGTCGACCCGCACCGCTTGGCCGCCCACCGGCTGACCCTCCCGGGGTTGATCGAGCTTTTGCGCGCGGAGAACACGAACGTCGCCGCGGGCACCCTGGGAGTGGGGCGACGCGACTACCGTATCCGCTCGGTCGGCGAATTCCAGCGCCTGGAGGATCTGGAGGAACTGGTGCTCGTCTCCGACGGCGGCCAGCGCGTGAAACTCTCCGAGGTCGCCCGTGTACGGATCGGCTACGAAACCCCTACGGCGGCGACCCTGCATCTGGGCACCGAGAGCATCGCCGTGGGAGTCAAGCCCGAGCCCGAAGCGAACGTCCTCGAGCTGACCGACCGCCTCGAAGAGGTGGTGCGGAAGCTGAACGAAGAGAAGCTTCTTCCCGCAGGGGTCCGGCTGCACTGGGTCTACGATCAGCGCCCCTACATCCGCGGGGCGATCGCCTTGGTGAGCCAGAACATCCTTCTCGGCTCGGCGCTCGCCGTGATCGTCCTGTTCGTCTTTCTGCGCAGCCTCGCCTCGACGCTGGTCGTGGCGATCGCCATCCCGATCAGCATCGTCGGCACCTTCCTGTTCATGAACCTCTTCGGCCGTTCCCTGAACGCGGTCAGCCTCGCCGGGATCGCCTTCGCGGCCGGGATGCTCGTCGACAACGCGATCGTCTCTCTGGAGAACATCGACCGCCACCGCAAGATGGGCAAATCCCCCTTCCAGGCGTCCTACGACGGCGTGCGTGAGGTCTGGGGGGCGCTGCTCGCCTCGACGTTGACGACGCTGGCCGTTTTTCTCCCCGTGGTCTTTCTGGAGGAGGAGGCGGGTCAGCTCTTCCGCGACATCGCGATTGCGATCACCTGCGCCATTTCGCTCAGCCTGCTGGTGTCGGTCCTCGTGATCCCCATGCTCTCGCGGCTGCTCTACCGCCTGATCCGTGACGAGGCCGCGCTCCGGGCGACCGCCCGGGCCGTGGGCCGTCTCGGAGCCGGGTGCTCGGCCGGGCTGTTCGCCTTGATCCGCCTCGCCGTGCGCTCGTCGCTTTCGCGGGCGGTGACGGTGACGGGCTTCACGGCGTCCGCGCTCTTCGGCGTCGTGCTTCTTTTCCCCAAGATGGAGTATCTGCCGCAGGGCAACCGCAACCTCGTTCTGAACCTCCTCGTTCCGCCCCCCGGGCTCTCTTTCGCCGAACGCAAGGCGATCGGGGAGCAGATCTTCGCCTCCGTCCGCGACCACATCGGCCGGGATCACCAAGGGCTGCCCGGCATCCGCAACATGTTCTACGTAGGCTCCGAGCAGATCATGCTCTTCGGGGCGATCAGCCTGCATGAGCAGCGCGCCGCGGAGCTGATTCCTCTCTTCCGCCGGACCATCGCCTCCATCCCCGGCATGCTGGGGGTGAGCTTGCAGGCCGGGGTGTTCCAGACGAGCCTCGGCCGCGGCCGTACGATCGACGTCGACGTGATCGGCGAGGATCTCGAGCGATCGGTCGCCGCCGCGGGCCGCCTGTTCGCCGCGATCCAGCAGACGATCCCCGGCGCCCAGATCCGGCCGGTGCCTTCCCTGGAACTGCTCTTCCCCGAAATCCGGCTCCTCCCCGACCGCGACCGCCTGCGGGCGGTGGGCATGACCGCGCACGACTTCGGGTTGCTCGTCGATGTGCTTATGGACGGCCGCGACATCGGCGACTTCAAGCAGGAGGGGCAAAAGAAGATCGATCTCGTGCTCAAGGCCTCCGCCGTCGATATCGCGACCCCCGAGGCGCTCTACGAGGCGCTCGTCGCCGTCCCCGGCGGCCGCGTGGTCCCGCTTTCGTCGCTTGCCGCCCTGGAACGCACGACGGGCGTCACCCAGATCCGACATCTGGAGCGGCAGCGGACGATCACCCTGCAGGTGACCCCGCCCGCCGCCGTGCCTCTGGAGGCGGCCATGGAGACGATCGCCACCCGCATCGTCCCCGAGCTGAAGGCGAACGGCGCGCTCGCCGGCGTCGAGATCGAGCAGAGCGGCACGGCCGACAAGCTGACCCAGGCCCGTCGGGCCCTGCAGTGGGATTTTCTCCTCGCGGCCGTGATCTGCTACCTCCTGATGGCCGCGCTCTTCGAGCATTTCCTCTATCCCCTGATCGTGCTTTTCACCGTGCCGCTCGCCACCTTCGGGGGGCTTTTCGGACTCGCCCTCGTAAACCGCTTCCTCGCCGCGCAGCCGCTCGACATTCTCACCATGCTGGGCTTCATCATCCTGATCGGCGTGGTCGTCAACAACGCCATCCTGATCGTCCACCAGTCCCTGAACAACCTCCGCCTCTACGGAATGGAGCCGCGGCAGGCCGTCCTCGAGTCCACGCGCACGCGGCTGCGGCCGATCTTCATGTCGGCCCTCACCAGCCTCTTCGCCATGATTCCGCTCGTTCTCATCCCCGGTCCGGGCTCGGAGTTCTACCGCGGGCTGGGAAGCGTCGTCCTGGGAGGACTTGCGGTTTCGACCGTGTTCACGATCTTTGTCATCCCCGCACTCCTGCTCGGCGCGTTGCGGGAAAAACCGGCCCCGCGAAGCTGAAAACGCCTCCTCTCCGCCCTCCGCGATTGCTTTTGCGCGGCGCGGGATTATGTTGAAGCCGGATGCGTCTTCCCCAACGAAAGGCCCTCTTCATGATCGACAAGCGCGAACTCTGTGAGAAGATCCGCTCCCTTTATCCCGACGTGGGCGCCTGCGGCATCGAGGTCGATGCCGAATGGGACGAGGCGCAGAAGTCCTGGGTCGTGCATCTGAGCCGCGGCAGCTACCGGCTGAAGACCTACCTCGAAGAAAAGGACGCCGAACAATGCCTGATGGGCCGCCAGTGCGTGAGCCTGGGGATCGAGATCGCCCAGCTGCGGGCGAACATCGAGCGGATGAAGGAAGCCTGACCGCGGCCCCCGGCGCGGAGCGCGAGGAACGCGACAGCCTCGGCACGGTCCGGGTCCCGGCGCAAGCCTACTGGGGGGCCCAGACCGCCCGCGCGGTCCGGAACCTTCCGATCGGGGAGCTTGCCGTGCCGATTGCGCTTGTGCGCGCGATCGCCCGCATCAAGCGCGCGGCGGCGGAGGTAAACGGGGATCTCGGCCTGCTCGCCCCCGAGACCGCCCGCGCGATCGCTCAGGCGGCCGGCGAGGTGCTCGACGGACGCTTCGACGATCAGTTCGTGGTGGGGGTCTTTCAGACCGGCTCGGGCACCTCCACCAACATGAACGCCAACGAGGTGATCGCCGCACGGGCCAACCAGATCCTGACCGGCCGCCGCGGCGGGAAACACCCCGTGCACCCGAACGACCACGTGAACCTCGGCCAGTCGAGCAACGACGTCATCCCCACGGCGATCCACATCGCCGCCTTGGAGGCGATCCGCGGCCGTCTGGATCCCGCGCTCGACAAGCTCGAGCATGCCCTCGCGCGCAAGAGCGCCGCCTTCGCCTCCGTGCGCAAGATCGGCCGCACGCACCTGCAGGACGCCGTGCCCATGACTCTCGGGCAGGAGG
>CAZQUP010000002.1:34116-38064 GCA_964596545.1 uncultured Desulfatibacillum sp.
GAGACCGGCATTCCTTTCCGACGGGCGCAGAACGCCTTCGAAGCCCAGGCCGCGCGCGACGCCGCGGTCGAAGCGGGCGGCGTCCTGCGGACGATCGCCTTGAGTCTCTCCAAGATCGCCGACGATGTGCGTTGGCTGGCCTCCGGGCCGCGCGGCGGGCTGGGGGAAATCCGGCTCCCCGCCCTCCAGCCCGGCTCCTCGATCATGCCGGGCAAGGTGAACCCCGTCGTCCCCGAAGCCGTGCTCCAGGTCGCCGCCCAGGTGATCGGCTGCGACGCCGCGATCGCCTGGGCCGGGCGCGGTGGGAACTTCGAGCTGAACACGATGATGCCGGTGCTCGCCTGGAATCTCCTGCTCGCGATCGGCCTGCTCGCGGACGCCGCCGGCGTCTTCGCCGAGCGCTGCGTCGAGGGCATCGAAGCCGACCGCGAAACCTGCGCGCGGATGATCGAGCGCAGCCTCGCTCTGGCCACGTTCCTCGTGCCGCGGCTGGGCTACGACCGCGCGGCGGCCGTGGCCCGAACGGCCTGGGAAACGGGACGCACGGTGCGCGAGGTGCTGCGAGCGGAGCGGCTTCTTCCGGAGGAGGAGATCGAGCGCCTCCTTCCCCGAGCCGAACCATCCCCGGGAGGTCCCCCATGAGTCGCAAGAAGCGTTACACGGTCAAAACCGCCTGTCCGCAATGCGGCTGCACCGCAGCAACGGTGCTGACCGCCGAAGAGCTCGAGAAACGCTACGGCCATGTGCCCAATTTCGATCTCGAATGCGGCGAGTGCCTGGCCCGGTTTTCCGCTCCGGCCGCGGAAGCCTGCCCGGAGTGGGACGCCGAGTGCCGCCTGAAACGATAGCGGCGGCTCACAAGGCCAGCGCGGCCTGGATCGCGCGGTAGGTCATCCGGCAGCCCATCCAGACCATGAGCAGCCCGGCCAAGGTTTGGCAGGCCCGGCGGTAGCGTTGGAAAAAGGCCGAAGCGACGGTGCCGAGGAGAAGAAGGCCGGGGACCGTCCCCAAGCCGAACCAGAACGCCGCCGTCAGACCGGTGGCCAAGTCGGCGGTTCCCAGCGCGAGGGCGAAGACCGCCCAGGACATGCCGCAGGGCAAAAGACCGAAGAGCGCCCCGAGGAGCAAAAACGCGGCGAGTGACCTTCGCGCAGGACGAGATTCTTCGAGTCGGCCGTCGACGCCCGGCAGCCGGGCAAGAGAAATGTCGACCAGAAAGCGCGGCTCCCGGATCCATCCCACTCGGTTCAACCCCAAAAGAAAAAGGGCCGCCGCCGCCACGGCGGAGAGAAGCCCTTGCGCCCCGCGAAAGCCGGCGCTCTGCGGATCCGTTTCGCCCCCCCCGAAGAGCTCTCCGATTCCGCCCAGCGCCGCGCCGACCGTCATGTAACAGAGAACACGTCCCGCATGGTAAGCGAGATGGGCGAGCCTGCGCCCGCTCGCGGCCGGAAAGGCGATCACCAGCGGTCCGCACATCCCCAGGCAGTGCGGCGTCGCCAGGAGCCCCAGAATGAACACCGCGGCAAGATCAATCCGCACGACGAACCTCCCTTCCCCTCAAGCCGGACGGCCCGGCCGCGGGTTGACGCCCGCGTCCGGGCCGTGATAGACTGAGACCGCGTTCAGACCTCGGCCTCGACGCTTCCAGGCCCTCGACACCTTCCATGGACCCTTCCTCCCCGCAGGCCGCTTTTCGCGGCGCATCCCGCCTGAAACTTTTCTGGGCCCTCTCGCGCACCCCTCACGGCCTGCTCGACATGTGCACGCCGCCCTTCGCCGCACTCCTGTGGCTGGGGGAAGCGCCTTCGGCGGCGGTGGCCGGGATCGGCCTCGTCACCACCTTCGCCGGATACACGGCCGTCTACGCGCTGAACGACCTGGTCGACTTCCGTCTCGACCGCGAAAAGGCGCAGCATGCCGGAGGCTTCGCCCAAGACGCCGGCGACCTCGACGGCCGCATCGTCCGCCACCCGCTGGCCCAGGGGCTGCTCTCTTGGGCTCAGGGCCTCGCCTGGACCGTTTTCTGGTCGCTCGTCGCCCTGGGGGGGGCTTTCCTGCTCAACCCGGTTTGTGTGGCGATCTTTCTCGGCGGCTGTCTCTTCGAGGCGCTCTATTGCCGGCTGTTCCGGGTGACCCCCTTGCGCGCGCTCGTCAGCGGCGCGGTCAAGACCACGGGGGCCGTCGCCGCCGTGTTCGCCGTGGATCCCGCTCCCTCGGGGTTCTTTCTCTTCGTCCTTTTTGCGGCGGTGTTCGCCTGGGAGATCGGCGGCCAGAACATCCCCAACGACATCGCCGACCTGGAGGAAGACCGGCGGATGGGCGCGCGCACCCTGCCGGTCGCCCTCGGCGCCCGCGGGGCGGCCCGGCTCGCCCGCTTTCTTCTCTCCGCGGCGGCCGCCCTGACCGCTGCCGCCTTCTTCCTCGGCCGCAGGCCCTTCCCCGGGGGGTTCGCCTTGCTTTCCTTTGCTGGCTCGTGCTACCTCTGGTGGCGACCCGTGGGGCGCCTGAAACGCCGCCCGGACCGCGGGGCGGCGCTGGCCCTCTTCAACCGCGCAAGCCTCTATCCCCCGCTCCAGCTGGCGGTGGTGGCCGCGGCGATTCTGTGGAACCACTGGATCCCCTGACCCCGGAGGACCCGCGCGAACGGAGAAAAGACCGCTCATGAAAGTTTTCACGCCCGAAGAACTTTCCGCGCTCAACGGCGAGGCCGGCAAACCGGTCTATGTCGCCCACGAAGGCAGGGTCTACGACGTTACGGAAAGCCGCTTCTGGAAAAACGGTCTGCACATGAAACGGCACCGTGCCGGCGCCGATCTCAGCGCCGAGATCGGAGGCGCCCCCCACGGCCCGGAGACCCTGGCGCGGTTTCCGCAGGTCGGCGTGCTGGAGAAAGCGACGGATCCGCTCGAGGAACGCCTGCCCGCCCCTCTGGCCGCCCTGCTCAAGACCTTTCCTTTCCTGCGCCGCCACCCGCACCCCATGACGGTGCATTTCCCGATCGTTTTCATGTTTTCCGCGACCGCCTTCAGCCTGCTCTACCTCCTGACGGACGAGAAATCCTTCGAAACGACCGCGTTTCACTGCCTCGGGGCCGGGGTGTTCTTCAACGCCCTCGGCATCGCCACCGGTTTCTACACCTGGTGGCTGAACTACCTCGCCCGCCCGCTGCGCCCGGTCCGCATCAAGATCCCGCTCACGATCCTCCTTTGGGGGATTTCGGTGGTGCTCTTCGTCTGGCGCTGGAGAGTCCCGGGCATCCTCGATTCCCTGAGCGGACTCGGCCTGGCTTACATCCTGCTCGTCCTCTCGCTTGCCGTGCTCGTCACCGTGATCGGCTGGAACGGCGCGGCGATGACCTTTCCGGTGGAAAAAGACTGAAAAGACTGATCGGTCGGCGACCGGCGACGACAGACCGCGAGCACCCCGCAGCCGAAGAACTCGATCCGCCTTCCGCAAACCAGCCCCGCCCCCTGAAGGGCTCGCCGCAGATCGGGACCCCGAAAGCGGTCGTGGGGCGGATGGACGACGAGCCTGCGGGCGAGCGTGTTGGCGTAGAGGCGCGGATAGTACTCCTCGAGCAGGTAGAAGCCCCCCGGGCGCAGCACCCGGGCGATCTCGGCGAGCGCCGCACGCCAGTCGGGGATGTGATGCAACACCCCGCAGCCGATGACGGCGTCGAAGACTTCCGCCCGAAAGGGAAGCCGCGCGGCATCGGCGGTGCAAACCCGCACCGCCGCGGTCTCCGCGGCGAGCGCCCGCGCGGCGGCCCAGGCCATCTGCGGGTCCAGGTCGCTCAAGACCAGCCTTCGCGGCGCAAACCGCCGAAGGATGCCGCGGCCGCCGGCTCCGCCGCCGCAGCCGATCTCGAGCATCCGTCCGCCCGGGATCCCGGGGGCCGCGCGACGCATCCAGCCCAACACGGCCGCTTGCATCGCCCGGCGAGCGGGG
>CAZQUP010000002.1:38161-57183 GCA_964596545.1 uncultured Desulfatibacillum sp.
CGCGACGGCGATCCCGTTGGTGAACGCTCGCCAACGGACCTCGCGGAAGCCGACCCCGCGGAGCAGCTGCGCCAGCTCCTCGGGAAGAGGAAAGGTGCGGATCGATTCCGGCAAGTGGGTATAGGCCCGGCGGTTTCCGGCGATCCACTCGCCGAGCAAGGGCATGACGCGGAAGGAGTAGAAATCGTAGAGGAGGCGGAACCCGGCCGAGGTCGGACGCGAAAATTCCAGGCAGAGCAGCCGACCGGCCGGCCGGAGCACGCGGTACATCTCGGCGAAGGCGCGCCGCATGCGGGTCACGTTGCGGATGCCGAAGCCGACCATCGCGGCGTCGACGGAGCCGTCGCGGCAGGCGATCTCCTCGGCGTTTCCCTGCACGGGCCGGACGAAAGCGCCCTCCGCCCTGCGGCGCAGTTTGGGCAGACCCGCCCAGATCATGCGGCGGTTGAGATCGTAGAGGAGCACCCGCCCCCGCGGGCCCACACGGCGTGCCGCAAGCAACGACAGATCGCCTGTACCGCCGCAGACATCGAGCACCCGCATCCCGGGCCGCAATCCGAGCAGCCGTACCGCCTGCCGTTTCCAGGCGTGGTGGATGCCGAAGCTCAACAGGGTGTTCATTCGGTCGTAGACGGGAGCGACGGCCTCGAAGTGCCGGATCATGCGCGCGGTCTTCTCCGCGACGGCGACGGGCTCGAAGCCGAAGTAGGCCTCGCCCCCGCCGCCGGGTGGCTCTTCCAGCACCGAACGGCGCCGCTCCGCCCGCCACCACCGGGGAAAGGTCCGCATGGCGCCTACGTCGGCCTCTCCGCCGGGGCCGGGGCGGTTTGCGGGTCTGCCTCCGGGGCCTCCGGAGGTGCCGATCCGGCGCCGACCTCTTCCAAGAGGGCTTTCAGCTCCTCGCCGGCGATCGTTTCCTTTTCGAGCAGGAGGTCCACCGAGCGCTCCAGGATGGGCCGCTTGCGCCGCAGGATCTCGAGGGCGCGCTCGTATTGGCGGCCGATGATCTCGTTCACCTCGCGGTCGATCTGCTCGGCGGTCGCCTCGCTGTACTCCCCGCGGGGCTCAGGGAGCGCGTTGAGGAACTGAGGGCGGCGGTTGGAGGCGTAGTAGACCTGACCGATCGAGCCCATGCCGTATTCCTTGACCATGCTGCGGGCGATGTCGGTCGCCCGCGAGAGGTCGTTGTGCGCTCCGGTGGAGATGTCGCCGATCACGAGCTCCTCGGCCGCGCGGCCGCCGAGCAGGGTGGCGATCTTGTTTTCAAGCTCGCTTTTGCTCATCAGGAAACGGTCCTCGGTGGGGACCTGCATGGTGTACCCCAGCGCGGCGATGCCCCGCGGGATGACCGTGATCTTCTGTACGGGATCGGTGCCGGGCAGGCTCATGGCCACGATCGCGTGGCCGAGCTCGTGGTAGGCGACGATGCGCTTTTCGCGGGGGTTGATCACGCGGTTTTTCTTTTCCAAGCCCGCGATCACGCGCTCGACGGCCTCCTGGAACTCGGCCATGCCCGCCGCCTCCTTGCCGCGGCGCACGGCGAGCAGCGCCGCCTCGTTGACGATGTTGGCGAGATCGGCCCCCACCATCCCGGGGGTCATGTTGGCGAGGGTTTCGATGTCCACCGTCTCGTCGTAGCGGATCTTCTTCAGATGGACCCGCAGGATGGCCTCGCGGCCCTTGCGGTCGGGGCGGTCGACGAGCACCTGACGGTCGAAGCGTCCGGGACGCAGAAGCGCCGGATCGAGAATCTCGGGCCGGTTGGTGGCGGCGAGCAGGATGACCCCCACCTGGGGGTCGAACCCGTCCATTTCGACGAGAAGCTGATTGAGCGTCTGCTCGCGTTCGTCGTGACCGCCCAGGGTGCCGAAGCCGCGGGCCTTGCCGAGCGCATCGAGCTCGTCGATAAAGATGATGCAGGGGGCCTTGGCTTTGGCCTGGGTGAAGAGGTCCCGCACCCGGGCGGCCCCGAGCCCGACGAACATCTCCACGAACTCCGAGCCGCTCATGCTGAAGAAGGGCACCCCGCTTTCACCCGCGACCGCCTTGGCGAGCATCGTCTTGCCCGTACCGGGCGGACCGACGAGGAGGACCCCCCGCGGCATCTTCCCCCCGACCCGGGTGTAGCGCTGCGGCTCTTTCAGGAACTCGACCACCTCCTGCAGCTCCTGCTTCGCCTCGTCCACGCCGGCGACATCCTCGAAACGCACCCCGACCTCGTTTTCCATGTAGATCTTGGCCTTGTTCTTGCCAAGCGACATAAAGCCCGGCTGCTGCCCCTGCATGCGCTTGATGAGAAAATACCAGACGCCGACGAAAAGGAAGATCGGGATCACCCACGACATGAGGTCGCGCAGGAAGGTGGACTCGACCTCGCCCTTGAAGACGACCTCACGCCCGGCGAGCATCTGCGCGATGTCGGGGTCGACGCGCACGGTACGGAAAAGCTCCCCCGCGCCGACACCCGCGCGGCCGTCCCGCAGTCGTCCCTGGATGATGTTCGCGCTGACGGCGACCTCGCTCACCCGGCCCTCGTCCAGGGCCTTGAGAAATTCGCTGTAGGGGATGGTCTTGACCGAGAGGACCGAAAAAAGCGCGTTCTGGATGATCAGCACCACCCAGATCCCGAGCAGCACATACCACATGGAAAATTTCTGATGCTTTTCCATCCTCCCGTTCCTCCGAGGGTCGATCCCGCCGCCGGCCGCGGCGATTGCGGTGCAGGGTTTGATGGTTTAAAGGATTGCCCCGGAAACAATAGGACAAGGGGTTGAAAGTTGCAAACCCCGAGGCGGGGCCTCACCCTGCGGCGCAGGCGCTCCTTGCCGCGGCGGCTGCCTCGGAGTGGCCGGAATTTTGCCGCGGCGGGCTCTCTGCGCTGCTCTCCGCCGCGCGCAGCCCCGCGGTGCGCCGGAGGTCGTGTCGGGTACGGCCAGATCCGGCCGCCGCCCACGCCGGCAGTCCGCACCCGGGGGCCGTTGGAGGTGGCGGGGGCGATCCGCGCCCCGCCGCTCGGGCTCTACGGCGTCGCCGATCCCGGCTTCCCCCTCGAGGACGTCCGCGAACTCGAGACCGCTTGGAAGGCTGCGGGCGGAACGGCCGAATTCGTGATCTACGAGCACCCCCCCACGACGCCCTCCATGCGGACTGTTGTCCGAGCTATCGTGAAAACGAAGCCCAAGACGCCTGAGCGGGCTGCCTTTCCTGGTTCCGGACCTACCTCGGGGATTGAGGGTCGCCGGCGGAAATGGGGCAGGAAGCGGAGCGCACGAAGAACAGAGTGCTGCCGATCACGCTCAGGCTGCTCAACAGCATCGCGCAGGCGGCGACCAGGGGGGAGAGCAGACCGCTCATCGCCAGCGGGATCCCAACGGCGTTGTAGCCGAGGGTCAAGAGCAGGTTGCGGCGGATCGTCCGCTCGACGCTGCAGGCGAAATCAAGGAAGGCCGGAACGCCCCGGGGATCGGGCTGCATGAGGGTCACGTCGGCCACCTCCCGGCCGAGATGCCCGCCGCCGAAGAGCGCCAGGGCGAGATCCGCGCGCGCAAGCGCCGGAGCGTCGTTGACGCCGTCCCCCACCACGGCGACCGGTTTGCCGCGGCGGCGCAGATCGGCGATGAAGCGCTCCTTGTCCGCGGGGAGCAGCCCGCCGCGGGCCTCCGGGATTCCGACCCGGCGCGCCACCGCGGCCGTCGTCGCCTCTCCATCCCCGGAGACGAGAGCGACCGCAAACCCCCGCCGTCGCAGCTCGGCGACCGCCTCCGCGGCCCCCGGCCGCAGCTCGTCGCCGAAGACGAAGAGGGCCGCCGGCCGTCCCCCCGCGCTCAGGTAGACGAGCGAGCGGCCTTCCGCAGCGCCGCCCCGGGCGTCGACCGCCCGCCGGATCGCGGAGATCTCCTCGGCCAGAAACTCCGCCGAGCCGATCTTCACTTCACCTCCCCGCCACAAGCCGGAGATCCCGTTTTCCTCGGCCTGCACGACGGCGACGCGCTCCGGGCGCAGACGCCGGTCCTGAGCCTCGCGCCGGAGCTCGAGCGCCACGGGATGGTCGCCGCGCTGCTCGAGACCGGCAGCGAGGGCCAGGGCCGTGTCGGCGGGCATGTCGCCCAGGGGGATCACTTCGAGGAGCTTCCAGGCCCCCGCGGTGAGGGTGCCGGTCTTGTCGAAGCCCACGGTGTGGATGCGACCGGCGTTGGCGAAGGCTTGCGCGCGGCGCACGAGAAACCCCTTGCGGACGGCAAGCGCGATCGCCGCGGCCCGCGCCAGAGGCACGGCGATGCCCAGAGCACACGGGCAAGCGATCACGCAAACGGTGATCGCGCGCATCAGCGCCTGCTCCGCCGCCTGGCCGGAAAGGAGGCCCCAGGCGGCGGTCCCGGCCGCCAGCAGCAGCACCCCGGGCACAAACCAGGGCAGGATGCGGTCGGCGGCGCCCTCGAGCTCCGTCTTTCCCGCCAGCGACTCCTGCACGACGGCGATCATCCGCCCGAGCAAGCTGTCGTCCCCCACGCGTTCGGCCAGCACCGTGAGGGTCCCGGAGTGCAGGAGGCTTCCGCTGCGCACGACGTCGCCGGGTTTGCGCGCCAGGCGGCCGGGCTCCCCGGTGATCATCGCTTCGTCCACCAGCCCCGCGCCGCCCACGACGGTCCCGTCGGCGGCGATCACCTCCCCCTCTTCGACGCGGAACAGATCGCCCGGCGCGAGCCTTCCGGCGGACACATAGCGCCCTTCCGGAAATCGTTCGTGGACGATCTGGACTTTGGCCGGAGCCAGGTGAAGAAAGGACTCCATCTCTTCCAGGACCCGCTCCCGCGCCTGCCGCTCGAGCAGACGCCCGAGCAGCGCGAGCGTGACCAGCATACAGGCCGTGTCGAAATAAAGGTGCAGACCTCCCGCGGCGAATTCGACCACACTGTAGCCGAAGGCGCTGAGCGCGCCGACGGCGATCAGGCAATCCATGCCGGCGACCCCGCGTCGGGCACCCTGCAGCGCCCGCCGGAAAATGTCCCTGCCGCCCCAGGCGAGCACCGCCGTCGCCATGCCGGCCAGGGGCCAGGAGAGGCTCGCCACCGAATCGGCCGGAAGCTCGGTGAAAAAGCCGAAATAAAGGGCGGCCGAGAGCATCATGACGTTCATGGAGAGAAAGGCCGCCACCCCGAAACGCAGCCATTCCGGCTGCGCCCGCGAGGCGGGCCGCTCCTCGGAGGCCGGCCGTACAGGATACCCGTAGGAGGCCAGCAGTTCGCCGATTTCTCGCGGCGAGAGCCTCGTCGGGTCGTAGATCACCTTCAGGCGGTCGGTCGCGAAGGCGCAGGAAGCCGAAAGCACCCCGGGAAGGCGGGCAAGCACGGTTTCGATCAGCCAGGCGCAGGCCGGACACACCATGCGCTCCACGGCGAGCGTGAGCGTCAGGCCGGGGGGCGGCGACTCTCCGGCGTCGTTCGGGGCAGGGGTTTCGGCCTCCGCCGGCGCCTCCTCCGGCGAGGAAGGCAGGATCCCGCTTTCCCGGCAGCGGCGGAAAAGATCGCTTTGGCGGAAGGCCTCCGGGTCCGGGGATCCGGCGGCCTGAAGGAGAATGCGGAAGACCTGACGGCAGCCGCGGCAACAGAAAGAAAAGCTGCGGCCGGCGGCGGTGAACTCGAAACCCCCGGCCCGCACCGGCAGGCCGCAGAGATCGCAGCACGGGAGCGTGAGCTTTCGGGGGAGGGGCTCGAGCCGCGCTCCGGCCAGGGGAGATCGCCGTTTGGAATTCAAGGTTGCGGCCCCAGCGAACCGATGAACGCGACGACGCTCCAGCGGTCGGCGATCGGAATCGTGGTGTCGAGCGCCGGCTGGCGTCCTCCGGGAATTCCGTAGCTCACGGTGCGGAAGAGCTCTCCCGCGGGCTTTCCCTGGACGATCGCCGAGCGCAAATCGGTCGGAAGCGGCGCAAAGCTCTGCCCCACCGTGCCCTGCCCGTCATAGTGCGGTCCGTGGCACTGGGCGCAAAAGGTGAAGTAGACGGCCTGCCCGCGCTCACGGCGGGCGGGATCGTCGAGCGCAAACGGCGGGGAGAGATCCTCGGCGGGCATCAGGCGCAGCAACCCGTCCCCGCCCGCCAGCGGCACGACCCCCGCCTCCATCGGCAGAAGGGGCTCCTCGTGAGGCTTGATGGCCGGGGTTTCGCGCATGCGGCCGTAGCGGAAATTGTTGTCATAGAAGATCAGGGCCTGGTAGGCGCCCAGCACGACGACGAGAATCACGGTCAGGACGAATCCGAACTTCTTCACCGCTCCTCCGGGGTTTTCAAGATCCCCAGCGTGTACGCCTCCTCGTTTTGCAGGTCGCGGACATGCTGAGGATAAGGCAGCGGCGGGTACATGGCGTAGGCGGACTCGCCGTGGACATCGGGGACCGGCCGGTAGTCCCAGTCGGGTGGACCAAGATCCCCGATCCAAACCCAGGCGAGCCACCCTTGGAAGAAAACGAGCGCGACCAGCGCGGCCACGATGCCGACGCTGCGCGCGGTGGAGCCGCGTTTTTCGCAGCGCTCATTCATATCCGCACCTTGCCGACGCCGATGCCGACGATGTAGAGCAGGCTCCAGAGAACGGTGCCCGCCACGATCAGGACCAGGGCGAAAGGAAACGGGGCGTTTCGGCCCTCGATGCCGCCGGGATAGCGCTCGATGATCCGCTCCCGCCGCTCTTCCGCCCCCGGGCGATCCAGGTGGTGGAAGCCGAGCGCGAGGGCGAAAAGCAAGACGAAGGCGAGGGCCGGGAAGAGGTAAAGAACGAAATGCTGCAGGTTGAGGACGTCGAAGATCCGCATGGTTCACCGGCCCCCGTGGGTGAGCGAAAAGAAGACGAGCGTTCCGCTGCAGACGAGGCCGGCGCAGGCCAGCGCGAAGAGCACGCCGGTCTCGATCCGCGCCCGCCGGCTCAAGCGCCGCGGCGGAGCGGGAGGGATCCCCGGCTCCAGCGGAAGATAGCGCGCCCGCTGTTGGTCTTGAAACTGTCCGCCGTGAAGCGCCCAGGCGAACACTCCCAGCGCGACCGTGAAACCGATCGCCATGTAAGCCAGAAAATAGGCGAACACCATCTTGCCCCGTTCCTCCACGCGCCGCGGCGCGCTCAGGGTTCCCAGGAGGCATCGATGCCCCGGGGTTCTTCGTTCGCATCGCTCTGGTTGATGAAATACCGCGCCACGTAATCGCCCACTTCCCAGATCTTCTGGGATTCGAGATCGCGCTTGAAATAGGGCATGGCCGTGCCCGTGATGCCGTTCATGATCTGGTAATAGAGAATGCCGCCCGAGATCTCCCGGCCCTTGAGCACGGTGAAGTTGAGGGGCGGGGGGTAGATCCAGGGTTGCGCCGGCCCCATTCCGTCGCCGATCGGGCCATGGCAGCCGATGCAGAAATATTGGTAAATCCGCTGGCCGCGCTGCAAGCTCGCCGCCGAGGTGGGATAGGGGTTGGGGATGTCGCGCCAGCCCCGAGGGACCTGTTCCGCAAGCCAGCGCACGTTCGCTTCGACCCCGGCCTCGTAAGCGCGGACGGACTCGGCCTTCCAGAAGTTCTGTCGTTCCATGCGCCGGTCGGCCTGCCGCAGGCCGAGGCTCTGCACGTAGCGCGTGAGCAGGCGGATCCTGTCCTCCCCCAACCAGGCGAAGGGCGGCATGATCGAACTGGGTCGGGTATACCGGGGATTGACGAAGTGGGCGATGTGCCAGTCGTCGGGGTGTTCCCCGCCCGCCTGGGAGAGATCCGGCCCGGTGCGCTGGGAGCCGAGCTGGATGGGCTCGTCGGCGATGTAGTCGCCCGCCTGGGCGATGCGCTCGGATCCCATGTCCCAGTCGAAGGCCCGGATCGCCTGGCTGTGGCAGTACACGCAGCCGTTCTGAAGATAGATGCGGCGGCCCGCCTCTTCCTCGGCCGTGCGCTCGCGGTAGATCTCCGAAGGGGTTCCGTCCTGCTGCACGGCGGGGAAATAGACGACCGTCGCCACGATCGCCGCCAGCAGCGCCAGCACCCCGCCGAGAATGACCGAAGGCGTCATGCGCATGGGCCGCCTCCGCGGGGGAAGTAGAGCGAGCGCACGACGTTGTAGAGCCCCACCCAGGCCCCGGCGAGGATCAGCAGCCCGAGCGAAAGGCGCAAGACGTAATAGGGCTGGATCTCGGGCAGCGTGCGGTAGAGGGTTTCGCCGTTGTACCAGGCCTGTCCCTGGATCAGGCCGACGACGGTCAACACCACGGCGAAGCCGGTGATGCCGATCAGAACAAGCCAGTATTGCAGGTCGGCGAGATAGCGGCTGAACAGGGGTCGGCCCGTGATGCGCGGCAGGATGAAGTAGAGACCCCCGAGGGCGGTCACGCCCGCGAAACCCAACACCCCGATGTGCGCGTGGCCGACCACCCAGTTGTTGTAATGGGTGATGCGCTGGACATCGGGCAGGGCCATCATGGAACCCTGAAGATTCACAAAGAAGTAGTAGATCGTCCCGGTGAAGACGAACTTGGCGCCGATGTCCGCATGAATCTCCCCCAATTTGCCCTTCACCGTGTACCAGATGTTGATCAGGAAGACCATGACCGGAATCACCATGGCGACGCTGTCCACGATGGAGATGGTCTTCAGCCAGGTGGGAACGGGCGTCTGGAGCAGGTGGTGGGTGCCGATGTGGGTATAGACGACGATGAGCGACCAGAAACCGAGAAGCGAGAGCGTGTGGCTGTAAAGAGGACTTCGCGTCGCGATCGGCAGAACGTAGTAGGCGACCCCCAGGGCGAGCGGCGAAAGGAGCAGCCCGAAGACATTGTGGCCGTAAAACCAAAGCAGGATCGCATCGGGGATGCCCTTGAGCGCGCCCGTGTCCGGCTTCCAGACGACATTGCCGAGCGCGTAGGTGCAGGCGGTGAGCACGACCGCGGCCGCCGCGTACCAGATGGAGACGTAGAGGATGGGTTCGATTCGTCGCCGGATGGTGAGCAGGAGGTTGGCGATCACCAAGCCGAAGCTGGCGATGATCAAGAGGTCCGCCGCCCAGGGAAGCTCGGCGTACTCCCGCCCCTGGCTGTAGCCCAGCGAAACCCCGACCAGGCCGGCGGCAAGCGAGACGTTCCAGAACAGCGCCGAGAAAACCCCGAGGGATTCGCTGAACAGCGGGGCCCGGAGCAGCCGCGGGACGTAATAGAACGCAGCGGCGAGCAGGCCGGGGGTGACGAACCCGAAAAGAACGGCGTTCACATGCATCGGCCGCACCCGGCCGAAATGGATGTACTCCACGTCCGCCAGAAAATCGGGGGCGATCAGATAGCCCGCGGCGATCATGCCGAAGCTGGTCGCCAGGGCGAACCACAGGGCCGAAGTCAGAGCAAAGGCCCGCGCGGTGCGGTCGGCGTGCCCGACGGCGTTTTCGGCTTCGTTCACGTCCGGCTCCTTCCGGGACTCCGCCGGGTGCCCTTCAGTTGTGGCAGGAGAGCCAGCAGTCGAGCTGGGCGTTGCGATTCCGATGGCAGGTGATGCATTCCCCCATCCTCCAGACCTTTTGCGGCAGGCGCTGCAGCGCCTTGACCTCGCCGTGGCATTCCTCGCAGGCGACCTCGCGGTTCACATGCCGCTGGTGGTTGAAGAAGACGTGCTCGGCGATGACGTTCACCTTGACCCAGGGGGTCGAAACCCCCTGCCGCGCGTACTCGTGTTCCTTGCGGATCCAGGGGTGGTTGGCGATGATGTAGTTGTGGCAGTGCAGGCATTTTTCGACCGGGGGCATGCCCGGGAAATTCGAATAGGCGACGTAAGGGTGGCAGTACTGGCATTGAATCTGCTTGATCCCGCTGTGCACGTGGTGACTGAAGGGGATGGGCTGCTCGGGGCCTTCCGGCCGCGGCCAGAGGTAGAAGAAATAGAGCAGCGCCCCGAGGCTGGCGAGGATCGCCGCGGTGGTGCGGAAGGCGATGCGGTTGGCGCTCGAGGCCATGCGGTGGAGCCTCCTTCAGGACCCGTCCGGCCGGATCCCGGGCAAAAGCTCGGGGAAAATCCGGAGCATGGCGGAGACGGTGAGCACCATGAGGCCCAGAAACCCCGCGAACACCAGGCCGTCCAGGGCCCCGACGGGCAGTTCGACCGCCCCGGGGTGCAGCGCCGGGCCGACAAGCAGCAGATGCTCCAGCCACAGGCCGGTGAGGACGAGAACGCAAAGGGCGAGCATGGCCCGCGGCATGGACTTCACCCGGCGGTTGATCAGCACCAGAAAAGGCACGGCGAAGGCCGAAAGGAACACCGCCCAGGCAAGGGCGTTCCAAGGGGAGGCGACCGTGCGCAGGATGACGTAATAGGCCTCCTCGGGGATGTTCCCGTACCAGATCACCATGAGGTGGACGTAAAAAAAGTCGGCCCACAAGAGGCCGAAGGCGAAGAAGAGTTTCCCCAGGTCGTGGAAGCAGGAAAGGGGCACCTCGCGTTTCGCCCCCTCCCGGATGAAGACCGCGAGCACGATCACCCCCCCCAAACCGAGGTAGAACGCCTTGACGAAATGATAGCCGCCGAAGAGGGTCGAGTACCAGTGCGGATCCAGGCTCATGACGAGGTCGAAGCCGATCAGACTGAGCACGAGGGCGTAGGCGGCGCAATAGAGACCCCCGCAGAGGCGGCGGCGGCGTTCGATGCGCTCGATGTCTTCCGGGCCCTGCGGCAGCCGGCGGGAGACCCAGCGCCGCAGAGCGCTTCCGTCGTCTCCCGGCGCCATCCGCAGTTTGAGGTCCTGGAGGAGGAACGCCCAGCCGATCCCGTAAAGCAGCAGGAATCCCAGACCGTCGCGGGTCAGGAGAAACGGGAGGTTCAGCCAGACTTCCTTGCCGTGAAGGTCCTCTCCCAGCCAGGGAAAGACGGATTTCCCCCCCAGGGCGAGACCGAAAAAACAGAGAAAGGAGATCGGAAAGAAGCCGGCGAAGGCCTGCGCCAGGCCACTCACCGGCGCCGCCCAGCGCGCCCGCACCGTGCTGGCGACCGCCGCCAGGAGAACCCCGCCTTGGGCGATCGAGGAAAAGAGCAGAAAATTGATCAGCAGCGCCTGCCAGGCGCGTTCGGGGCGCTCCCCCGCCAAGGTCGCGGCGAAGGCCGCCGCTCCTGCCGCAACGCAAAGCCCGCCGAGGATGCGGGGCGTCCTCCCGAAAACCCGCGATTCCCAAGAAGGCGACACCGGCTTCATCCTGGCCACAGCCTCACCTCGGCCCCCTTCTGGCGGAAAAACTCAAGAAGCTCCCCCTCGCGGCCGGCCGGGCAGGAGGCGAGCACCCCGAAGCGATCGCCCGAGCAGCGCGCGTCGTAGGTTTCGAGGCCTTGGAAGTCCGGCAGGCGCGTGCAGACGAGCAGACCGACGACGTTGCCGATCACCGAAAAAAGGATCGTGCACTCGAAGCCCACGACGAAAAAGGGGATGAGCGCGACCACCGGTTTACCGCTGACGATCAGGTTCCATTGCACGGCGGTGAAGATCGCCAGCGCAAAACCGAAGACGAAGCCGAAGAGTCCTCCGGCGAGGGTGAACCAGCCGACCGGGGATTTCCGTCCGCCCGCGGCCTCGCGGAGCCGCTCGCTCGGGATCGGGCTGTGCGCCCGCCGGAAGGTGAACCCGGCGGGGGCGAGATCGCGAACGGCGTGCGCGGCCTGGCCATCGTCGAGGAACAGTCCCAGCACCCGGATTTCAGCCGCCATGGGCGAGGGTCTCCTTCATCTCCGTCATGGACACCGACGGCAGATGCTTGCAGAAAAGAACAAAGAGCAGGAAGAACAGGCTGAAGCTGCCGACCATGATCCCGTATTCGACGATCGTCGGCGCATAGAGCCCCCAGGCGTGCGGTGCGAAATCGTGGGCCACCCCGCCGATGATGATCACGAAACGCTCCCACCACATCCCGAAGTTCACGACCAGGGAGAGCGAAAACAGCGCGGGCAGGCTGCGGCGCACCGCCGGGACGAGGAAAAACAGCGGCAAGAGGACGTTGCCGACGATCATGAAATAGAGTCCATAGGCGTATTCGCCCGTCGCGCGCCAGCGGAAGGATTCCCACTCGACCGGGTTGCCGCTGTACCAGGCGATGAAGTATTCCGTGCCGTAGGCGAGGCCGACCAACAGCCCCGTCAGCACCATCGTCTTGGCGACGTTTTCCAGCACCGCGCCGGTGATGATGGCCTCGTAGCGAAAGATCCGCCGCAGCGGGATCATGAGCGTCAAGACCATCGCCAGCCCCGAATGGATCGCGCCGGCGACGAAATAGGGGGCGAAGATCGTCGTGTGCCATCCGGGGACGACGCCCAGGGCGAAATCCCAAGAAACGACGCTGTGCACGGAGATCACCAGGGGGGTCGCCAGGGCCGCGAAGAGAAGATAGCCCCGGCTGTAGTGCAGCCACTGGTCGTGGGCTCCGCTCCAGCCGAGCGAGAGCGCGCGGTAGACCTTTTGCCGCACCCCGGAGGCGCGGTCGCGCACAGCGGCGAGATCGGGGACGAGACCGGTGTACCAGAAAAGCGCGCTCACCGTGAGGTAGGTGCTGATCGCGATCACGTCGAACATGAGGGGGGAGAGGAAGTTGGGCCACAGCTGCCGCTGGTTGGGGTAAGGCAGCATGTAGTAGACCTGCCAGAGGCGCCCCAGATGGATGAAGGGGAAAAGCCCCGCGCAGCAGACGGCGAAAACGGTCATCGTCTCCGCGGCGCGGGCGATCGGGTTGCGCCAGCCCGCGCGCAGCAGATGCAGGATGGCCGAAATGAGCGTCCCCGAATGGGCGATCCCCACCCAGAAGACGAAGTTGATCAGATAGGTCCCCCAGGCCACGGGGATGTTCTGGCCGCCGACCCCGATGCCGACCGCGATCTGGTAGACCCAGCAGCCCGCCCCCAGCAGCACGCCGCAGAAGAGCAGCAAAACGATCCCCCAATAGCGACGCCGCGGCGGGGCCAGCGTGGCGTGCACGGTCTCATCGATCCGGGCGAAGGTGAGTGCGCTCACGGCCGGTTTCTCCAGGACGGACCCGCTCTGCGGGCGGCGGGTGGTCGCTTCATGCTTCCTCGAGCACCTTCTTCAGGTAGATCACCGCGGGCTTGGTGTTGAGGTAGCCCAGGACCTGGTAAGCCCGCGGGTCATCGCACAGCCGTCGTACGCGGCTGTCGGGGTCCATCAGGTTGCCGAAAATTAGAGCCTCCGTGGGGCAGGTCTGCACGCAGGCGGGGACCACCTCGCCCTCGCGGATGGGCCGCTTTTGATTGCGGGCCTTCGTGCGCGCCTCCTTGATGCGCTGGATGCAGAAGGAGCACTTTTCCATCACCCCCTTGCTGCGCACGGTGACATCGGGGTTGAGCTGCAGGGGCAGCGGATCCGGCCAGCTCCAGTCGAACCAGTTGAAACGGCGCACCTTGTAAGGGCAGTTCTGGGAGCAGAACCGCGTTCCGATGCAGCGGTTGTAAATCTGGTTGTTCAGCCCCTCCGCGGAATGGTGCGGCGCGTAGACGGGGCAGACCGACTCGCAGGGGGCGTTGTCGCAATGCTGGCAGAGCATGGGGAGAAAATAGACCCGTTCGGGACGGCCCTCGTCGTGGTACCGCACGATCTCGAGCCAGGCCATTTCCCGGCCGCGGGCGACGGCCGCCTCGCCCACGACGGCGATGTTGTTCTCGGCGTAGCAGGCGGCGACGCAGGCCGCACAGCCGATGCAGCGATCGAGATCCACGACCATCCCCCAGCGAATTTCCGTATGGTCGTGGGGCGGGTAAAAATCCCGCTTCGGATCGTAGCCCTCGGGAAGCGGAAGCGTGAGCGGAAAATCTTGGAGCGTGAGCCCCGCCTTGCGGGGTTTCGGTCCCCGCCGGAGTTCGGCAAGGCTGACGGTGCGCACCAGCTTGCGGCCGTGCTGCGTGCGGCTGCCGTCGGTGCGCGCAAGCAGAATCCGCCCTCCCGCGGGCTGGAGCTCGACCCGGCAAAGGGCCCCCGCCTGCCCGCCGCCGAAGGGCTCGAGCCGCGGCGAAAGCAGCCGCAGGGGGTTCGCCCCCCGGTCCTCGGCGTAGCGTCCGTAAGCGCGGTGCCCTTGGCCGACGGCGAGGACGAGGAGGCCGGGAACGACGGTTTCGGTCGCATAGGCCGGCGCTTCGATCCTTCCGCCGGGACCGGAGAGGCGGAGCAGGTCGGCGGTCTCGACGCCGTAGGCCCGCGCCGTTTCGGGGTGTAGACAGACCGGCGTCCGCCAGGCGACCCGGGTCAGGGGATCGGGGATTTCGCACAGCCAGGGGCGGTTCGCCCCGCGGCCGTCAAAAAAACGGATCGAGGGCACGGGGGCGAGCAGGATCCCTTCGGGAGGCAAAGGCGGCGGACGCCGCAGCAGCTCGGGGAGGCGATCCGGCGGATCGGCGGGGGGGGCGCCGGGGAGCTCGCCCGGCGGGGGAAAGAGACCGCCCTGCTGCAACATGCGCGGCCAGTCGGAGGCCGTTTTCAACAGCCCCCGGTCGAAGAGCCTGCGGGCGATGAAGCTGCGATAGTCGGGGGCGGGCTTTTCGCCCTCGGGAAAGGCGATCGCCAGCCAGAAATCCCCTGCACTGGGCGCCGTGGTGAAGCGCCCCGCCGCCGGCTGCAGGCACGAGGGCACCGGGGCCCAGCCGTTGAAGTCGTCCCAGGATTCGAGGGAGTGGGCGAGGGGAAAGACGAGATCGGCCGCCGCGGCGGTTTCGTCGAGAAAGCCGCCGAGCGCCACGACCAGGGTGTCGGGCCGGGAGAGGGCTTCGGCCGCCTGCGCCGCCGGGGGGAGGTGAAAAAGGGGATTCACCTGGTTCAGAAACAGAACTTCCACCCGGCCGGCGGCCAGCTCCTCGAGCAGGGCCAGAATCTCGGCGCGCGGGGCGGCGATCTCCGCGCGGTGGCGGTTTACGGCGTCGATGCGCATCAGGCCGGGATCGAGGATGCGCTGCAGGAGGTTGGCGGCGAGGTTGACCCGCAGACCGTTCTCGTCGCTCTGCCACATCCCCGAACCCAGCACGAGCGGTCGCTCGGCGACCGCGAGCGCGCGGGCGATCTCCTCGAGGTGCGCGACGGCGACCCCGGAAACCTGTTCCACGCGGGAGAGGGGGGGCGCCGCCGCCGCGATCCCCCGGCGCAGGTTCTCCGGCAGATGCCCGCCGCAGCCGAGGGCGAGCAGGCGGCCGAGCAGTCCGAGGGCGACCCAGGACTCGGCGCCGGGCCGGCAGCCGTACCAGCGGTCGGCGTTCGCCCCGGTGAGCGACTGAAACGGAGCGACCAGGACAAAACGCCCCTTGCCCTCGCTGCGGAGGGCATGCATGGTTTTGAACTTCCAGGCGTACTCGACGGGGGAGAGCCAGGTTTCCAGAAACTCGGCACCGAAGCTGAGTAGCAAATCGGCCTGATCGAGCCGGTAGGAGACCAACCCGTCGACGCCGAAGATCTCGCGATTGGCGGCGCGCAAGGTTTCGTAAGCGTAGGGCTCGAAGATCGTCGGCCCCGGGGAGCTCCATGCCCCGAGAACGGCCCGCTGCAAGTCGAGAGCGCTTTCGCCCACGACTTCGCTCAGCAGGCGTACCCGACCCTCGCCCCGGCGGGCGGCCTCTTGGACCCGCGCCGCGATCCGAGAGAGCGCGCCGTCGCGGGAAACCGGGACCCAGCGGCCGTTTTCCTTGAGCAGCGGGGTGGTCAGCCGGTCGGGGTGGTAGAGCGCTTGCAACGCGGCCTGGCCCCGCAGGCAAAGGCGGCCGCGGTTGAGGGGGTGAAGCGGGTTGCCTTCGAGCTTGATCAAGCGGCCTTCGCGGTTCTTGGCGATCAGGCCGCATCCGGCGGGACATTCGCGGCAAGTGGAGGCATACCAGGTGGCGCGTCCCGTGACCTGGTCGCCCGACGCCTGGGGCGGGCTGAAGAGAAACTTCGGGGACTCCGGGCTGCAGGCCGCGGCAAAGGCAACGCTCCCGCCGCCGGCCAGCTGGAGAAAACGGCGTCGATTCATGATCTCACGGATTCCGGCGCCGCCTCAGGCCAGATCCCCGGGCGGGAGGGCGGACGACGTTTTTCCGCCCGAACGAGGGAGAACGACGCGGATACGGCATGCTGCCTGGAAGGGTATCGAGGGTTCTCGCGACAACCGGAAACGGACGCACCGACCATGCACCCGATCCCGGTCTCGATCTATAACGGATCGCTCCGCGGGGTGTCAAGGGTTCGCCCGGCGCAGCCGCAGCCCGATTTCGAGCCTCTCCAATGAAAGCCGGACGACATCGGCCAGCCGCGGCTGCCGCCTCAGGAAAGCGGCGCCGAAGGCCCGCACCTCCTCCGGCCGCGCGCGCCCGGCGGCCGGGATCACGGCCGCGAGCACGCGCTCGTGGATCATGGGATGCAGGCGCTCGATGCGGCCGCTCCGGCCGGTGTACCAATCCCAGAGAAGGGCCCCGGTATCGCGCCGCGCGGCCAAAGCGGCGACGGGGAGGAAGAGGTTTCTCTCCGGCACCGCGGTCAACAGCCGATCGAGAAGCCGCTGGACGAGCTCGGACGCCCCAAAACCTCCCAGAGCGGCAAGGATCGCCATACGCTCGTGTTCGCTCCGCGAGACGCGCAGGCGGCCGAACATCCAGGAGAGCTCGGAAGCCCCGCCCCGCCAGGCGGCGACCTGGAGCACGGGACGCAAGAGATCCGGATGGAGGCTCGCCCCGCGGCGCATTCGCCGGAAGCGTTCCGTCGCGAAGTCCGCGGCTTCGCGGGAGCCGAGACGCGCGGCGTCGTAGAGGATCCGCTCGCGAAGGCGCGTCCGCCCCCGCGGCTCGGCCTCCTGGGGCTCGAATCCGATCGCCGCGAGCACGGCGCCGAAGCGACGCGCGAAGCAGGCGGCGACCCGCTGGGCGGTCCGCTCCCCGGACCACAACCAGGCCTGGGAGAGCTCCGCGGCGACCGCCCCCAGCGGCAGCGGATCGTCCTCCTCTTCGAAAGCGGACAGCAGGGTCAGGTGCTCCTCGAGGCTCGCCTCCCCCGCGAGCACGCGGGCGAAGTGGTCTTCGAGCAACCCCCAGCGGTCGGCCGGCGGAAGACGCCGCTCGCGCGCCAGGCGCACGAGGGCCGCCCAAAGCTCCGGGTCCTCGTAAAACACGCGGTAGTAGCCGCGCTGTCCGTCGTTCAGCTTGCAGGCGACCGCCCCCTCTTCGAGTTCGAGGGTCCGCTCCGGGGTGTCGAAGACAAACTCGATCGCGCGCGAGGAGCCGTCGGCGGCGAAAACGCGCATGCGGAGCGGAATCATCCACGTCTGCGCCGAAGATCCCGGAAGGCAGGTGAAGCGCCGCTGCGAGAGGTGCAGGCGGCCGCCCTCGCGCCGGACCGTCACCAAGGGGAATCCCGGCTGGCCGACCCAGTTCCTCAGCAGGGCCGTGACGGGAAGCTTCGAGGCGGATTCGAGGGCCTCCCACAGGTCACCGCTCACGGCATGGCCGTAAGCATGGGATTCAAGGTAGCGCCTCAGCCCGCGTCGGAAGGACTCGGGACCGACCCAGCCCTCGAGCTGTCGCAGGAGGCTGGCGCCCTTGTTGTAGATGATCGGCGCCGTGCTCGTGTTGATCACCAGATGCTCGCCGCCGGGGATCTCGATGGCGACATTCTCGTGCAGGGCATCGCGGTGCAGGGCAGAGGCGGTCGTCGTTTGCAGGAACTCTTCCCAGGTCTCCCAGCCGGGGTAAAACCGGTCGACCAAGCCGTAGCCGAAGTAGGTGGCGAAGCTCTCGTTCAGCCAGAGGTATTTCCAGTCCGCGGGGGTGACGAGGTTGCCGAACCACTGGTGGGCGATCTCGTGGGCGATCACCTCGCAGATGCGCTCTTCGGCCGACGCGGAGGTGATCCCGGGGTCATGGAGCAGAAGGTTTTCGCGGAACGTGATCGCCCCCCAGTTTTCCATCGCCCCGAAGGCGAAATCGGGGACGGCGATCAGATCGAGCTTGGGCAGGGGATAGGGCACCCCGAAGATCTCCTCGCTCGCCGCAAGCGCCCGACGGCCGAATTCCAGGCCGAAGCGCCCCCGCTCTGCGGCCCCGGGCGGGACGACCAGACGCACGCGGGGGTCGAGCAGGTGGGGGTGGACCTCGAGGTCGCCCACCGCGAAGAAGACGAGGTAGGTCGGCATCGGCGGCGAGGGGGCGAAGCGCAGGCGCTGCCGGCCGCCGGCGAGGGGCAGGCGCTCCGTGAGTGGGGTGTTCGCCACCGCGGTCAGGGCCCGCGGCACCTCGATTTCGATCCGAAAGCGCGCCTTCACGCCCGGGTGGTCGAGACAGGGGAAGGCGCGGCGCGCGTCGCTTTCCTGGAACTGGGTCACCGCCAACCAGCGCGTGCCTCGCCCGTGGCGGATGCGGCTGCGGTAAAATCCGGCCATGCGGTCGTTGATTTCCCCGCGGTAGACGATCTGGAGCGCGAACTCGCCGGACGCCGGGCGTGGAAAGAAAATGCGCAGGGTTTCCTTCGCCGGATCGATCTCGAAGCGGCAGGCCGCCCGCTCGCCGCCGTTTTCCAGCTCGCAGCGCCAGACGGCCAGATCGACGAGGTTCAAGACGACCTCCTCCACGGGGTCTTCTGCACGCAGGCGGATGCCCGCCTCCCCGTCGAAGCGGAAGCGGACGAGATCCGGAACCAGGCGCAAGGCGTATTCGAGCGGAACCCACGCAGGCATCGTCATTCCCCCTTGAGGCCGCCCGTCGGTTTTACGTCGCGGGCGTCTCCGTGCTATCGTCGGCGGAAAACGGCTCCTTGTGTAGAGGAAGGACGCCGGGTGTGTCAAACCTCGTCGCGGAGGTCGAAGATGAGCGTGATCGTCGATTTTTCGCTTTTCCCCCTGGACAAGGGGGAGAGCCTCTCGCCGTATGTCGCCCGCTCGTTGAAGATCATCCAGGACAGCGGTCTCCCCTATGATTTCCGAGCCATGGGCACGAGCCTCGAAGGGGAATGGGACGAGGTCATGGAGGTCGTCCGCCGCTGCCTCGATGCCATGCGCGCCGACTGCAATCGGGTCGTGCTGAACCT
>CAZQUP010000002.1:57205-58500 GCA_964596545.1 uncultured Desulfatibacillum sp.
AGGCCCGGGCGGCCGGCTTCAGCGCAAGATCGAATCCGTCCGCGAAAAGCTTTAAAGGCGGCACCGAACGTGCGCACGGCCTGCACCTACGACTGCCCCGACGCCTGCGCGCTTCTCGTGGACGCCCTGCCGGGGGGAGGGCTTCGGGTGCGCGGCGACCCCGAAAGCCCCTTCACCCGCGGGGCGGCTTGCGCGAAGGTGCACCGCCACCTGCGGCGGCTGTCCCACCAAAGCCGACTCCGCGCCCCCCGGCTCCGGACCGCCCGCGGCTGGCGGGAAATCGCTTGGGAAGAGGCGCTCGACCGCGCCGCGGCGGCCATCCAGGCGCGGCGCGGCGAACCCGCCTCCATCCTGCACATCGCCGGCGACGGCGCCAAGGGCGTGCTGAAGAAAGCGGTGAACCTTCTCTTCGCCGAATTGGGGACCCGCCGCACCCGGGGCTCGCTGTGCGACGCGGCGGGATACGTCGCCACCGTCACCGACTTCGGCGCCCGCGAAAACAACGATATCGAGGAGGTCCTCCGCGCGCGCACGATCGTTCTCTGGGGCAAGGACCTGCAGCGCAGTTCACCCCACACGGCCTCGCTCGTGCACCGTGCCCGGCGTGCCGGGGCCGGGGTCGTCTCGATCTCCCCCCACGGGGAAGAAAACCGCCCCTTCGCCGACCACCGCATCCGTATCCGGCCGGGCACCGACCGTTTCCTCGCCGCCGCCGTCCTGAGGCGGCTCGCCGACGAGGGGGCGCTCCCGGAGGAGTGCTTCGCCCGCACCCGCGGCGCGGAAGGTTTCCGCCGGGTTCTCTTCTCCCGCACGGTGCCGGAGTGGCTCTGCACCTGCGAGGTCCCCGGCGCGGAGGCCGAGCGGCTCGCGCGCCTCTATCGCGAGGAAGGCCCGGTTTCGACCTGGATCGGCGCCGGACTCCAGCGCTATCGCCGCGGCGGCGAGACCGTGCGCTGGATCGACGCCCTGGCCGTGCTCAGCGGGAACATCGGCCGCCCGGGTGCGGGCGTCTACTTTCACCTGCATTCTTTCCACAACCTGGAACTCGGCTGGGTGCGGGGCTCGAGCGCCCGAGGCCGGCCGGCGCTTCCGATTGCGGACATCGGGGAAGCGATCCTCGCCGCCGACCCTCCGGTCCGCTTGCTCTGGGTGAACGGCAGCAACGTCGTCAACCAGGCCCCCGACAGCGGGAAAACGGCCGCGGCTTTCTCCGGCGTCGACTTGAAAATCGTCGTCGATGCCTTCCCTACGGACACCGCCGAGCGGGCGGACCTGGTTCTCCCCTGCACGTTGAT
>CAZQUP010000002.1:58518-60952 GCA_964596545.1 uncultured Desulfatibacillum sp.
GATCCTTCCTGCATGAATATGTTCAGTACGTGCGGCGTGTGGTGGATCCCCCCGAAGGAGCGCGGGATGATTACTGGATCGTCCGCGAAATCGGCCGGCGTCTGGATCCGCCGGTGCTCCTGCCGGAGCCGCAAGAGGCTCTGCGGGCCGCACTTCGCTCCCCTTGGCTGAAGACCAGCCTCGAAGAGCTGCGCGCGGAGGGTTTTGTGCGCTCCCTGCGGCCGGGGATCGCCTTCGAGGGGATGCGCTTCGCCCACCCGGACGGGAGGTGCCGGCTGCCGACGGGGATCCACGACGAGGAGCCCGCGCCGGAGGGCTTCCCCCTGCGCCTGCTCAGCCTCGTGCGCGCCCGGGCGATCCACTCCCAGCTCTTACCCGAGGAGCAGGACCTCCCGCCCGCGGCGGGGATCGCCCCCGACAGTCCGGGGCTTTCCGGAATCGATCCCGGCCGCCCGGTCGCGATCGTCTCGCCGCTCGGCCGGATGCGCGTGCGGTTGCGGATGCTCCCGGGGCTGCACCCGAAGGCCGTCGTGGTCCGGCGCGGAACCTGGATGCGTCTAGGCGGCGGAATCAACCGCCTGATTGCGGCGGAGATCACGGATTTAGGCGCGGGAGCGGCCTTTTACTCCCAGTTCGTGCGCCTGGAAAACGACTGAACCGCACAGCGGTGGGAAGAAAGAGCAGCGGCGATCCCATGGAACGCGTTTTTCCCTTCATGACCCTCTGCCGCGAGTGGTCGCGGGAGGTGGGCGCCATTTCCGGTCCGCAGGAGCGCCAACTTTTCTTCCGCGAGCGCCTGCCCGAGCTGCTGCAGCAAGGCCCGCGCTGGCGGGATCTCCTTCAGGCCCTCGCCCGCGGGGCCGGAGGCGGCGGTGAGACGATTTTCGAAACCGAGGTCGTGCTCTATCGCGACCCCGCGCGCCTCTATTCGCTGCGCATCTATCTTTTCGGCCCGGGCGAGCACACCCCGATTCACGATCACTCCTCCTGGGGCATATCCGGCCCGGCTTTCGGCGAGCTCGAGGTCGTCCGCTACCGGCCGGCCGCGGATGCGGGGGGCCTGCTTTCCCTGCCACCGCGGCGGCTTCGCCCCGGGCAGATCGAGTCTACGCCGGCGCTGGAGGAGGGCATCCACCGCACGGGAAGCCCGGGTCCCGGCACAACCCTCATGGTCAGCGTCTACGGGACGCCCCTGCGGCGCCTCTACCTGCAGTTCTACGACCCGGAGGGCGGTCCCCCCCGGCGGGTCTACCCCCCGCGGCTTAAACGCAAACGGCTTGCCGCGCGGATCCTCGCGGAATGGGACTTCGCCTGCCGCGCCGCTTGCCCGGAAAGGAACCCCGCATGAACAGCGAACCGGAACGCTACGATGTCGCCATCATCGGCACCGGCCCGGCCGGTCTGCAGGCCGCGATCCATGCCGCGCGCCGCAAGGTGTCGGTCCTGGTCCTGGGACGCGAAAGCCAAAGCAGCATCTACCATCACCACCTCGAAAACTACTGTTGTCTCTTTCCCACGACCGGCGAGGACATCATCGCCGCCGGTCGGCGGCAGGCGGCCTCCTTCGGCGCGCGCTTCCGCGATGAGGAGGTGCTTTCGCTCTCCGCGGAGAACGGCCGCTTCCGGCTCAAGCTCGAAGGCGGGGGCGAAGTCCTGGCCACGGCGATCGTCATCGCCACGGGGACGGCCCGCCGGCGCCTGGGAGTGGAGGGCGAAAAGCGGTTGATCGGCCGGGGGGTGAGCTATTGCGTCGAGTGTGACTGTACGTTCTATCGCGACGCCGAGGTCGCCGTCGTGGGCGGGGGGGCGGCGGCCGTGCACGGGGCGCTCACCATGCTCGACTACGCCCGGACCGTCCACCTCGTCTACGAAACCCTCGAAGCATCGCCCGCGCTCGTGGAGGAACTCCGCCGCAGCGCCGTTGTCCGGCACCCCGGAAGGCGCGTGACCGAAATCCTGGGCGGGGAGTCCGTGGAGGCGATCCTTCTCGACGACGGCACGCGGATCCCCGTTCAGGGGGTTTTCATCGAACTCGGGGCCAAGGGGGTTCTCGAGCTTGCGGCGCTGCTCGGGGTCCGGCTGGACGAGGAGATGAAGCACATCGCGACCAGCCGCCGGATGGAAACCAGTGTCCCGGGGATCTACGCCGCAGGAGACATCACCGGCCCTCCCTGGCAGGTGGCCAAGGCCGTGGGCGAGGGCTGTGTCGCCGGCCTTGAGGCCGCGGCTTATGCGAAAAGGGCTTCCGCCGCGGGCGACGCCTAGGTCCCCTACCGCGTTCGCGCGCCCGCTTGCCTCGGGGGGCAAGGCCCACACCCGGTCGAAGGCGGGGGAAGGGGTCGACCCTCAGAGTCAAAAGAATGGCATCCCTGCGCCGCAAAGACGCGGCGAGGTCGGAAGCGGACCTCGATTCCGCCTCCATTTCCGCGCCATT
>CAZQUP010000002.1:60962-64357 GCA_964596545.1 uncultured Desulfatibacillum sp.
CCTGATGAGCTTCGGGGCAAGCGCGTTCACTTCTTCGAGGCGTATGCCCGGCACGGCCGTTGCATACCCTCTCCGCGAACCTCTCACTCTAACCCCTGCCGCCGCGGAGCGATTCTCAAAACTTCCGGAGGGCGTCGGCCGGATGACGGTTTCCCCGTTGCAGGAGCGTTTTTCCCCATCCACGTTCCGGGACCCCGCAACGCTTCCGCTCGATGGCGCGGAAGGCGACCTCTTTCACCGTCTTTTTCTCGCCCTCCCCGAGATCGTCTGGCTGCTGGACCTCGAAGGCCGGATGCTTGCGGCGAATTCGCAAAGCGAGGCGCAATTGGGTTACCCCACGGCCGCTCTCCGCGGAGTCGGGCTCGCGGAGAACCCCGCGCTCACCCCCGCGGCGGCCAAGAGCCTCGCGGCGGAGCTCTTCCGAATCCGCAGCGGAGAAGGAACGGGTCACTTGGCGTTGAATCTTGCGCTTCGCCGTCCGGACGGAGAGGAATCCCTGTACACCCTGAGGGGCTCCGCCCTGGATATCGGGGAAGGGAGGCTCCCTGTCGTGGGAGCCGTTTTGCAGCCGCTTTCTCGTCAGGACCCGGCCGTGGAGAAGCAGAGCGCGACCATCCGGTCGCTTCTCGACGCCATCGAGGCCGCAGCGTTTCTGATCGACCGCCGCGGCCTCGTCCTGGAGGCGAACCGCTCTGCCCTGGCCCGGATGCAACGGACGCGGGAAGAGGTGATCGGAAAACCGCTGACATCCTTTCTGCCCCCCGACCTCGGGGAGGCTCGCCGGGCCAAAGGGCTCGAAGTGCTCGCCAACGGCAGGTCCTTGCGTTTCGAGGACACCTGGGAGGGGAAAATCTTCTCCACCGCGATCCAGCCCGTGCACGACGCTGCGGGGGAAATCGTCCAGCTGGCGGTCATCAGCCGCGAGGTGACCGAGGAGCGCCAGTCCGAGGCGGAACGCCGCAGGCTTTCGCTTCAACTCCAGCAAGCCCAGAAAATGGAGGCGATCGGCACCCTGGCGGGCGGAATCGCGCATGACTTCAACAACCTGCTCATGGCCATCCAGGGGAATATCTCGCTTGCCCTCTTCGACCTCGACCCCTCCCACCCCCAGTACGCCCTGCTGGCCAACATCGAGCGCCTCGTGCAGAGCGGGGCCGAGCTGACATCGAAAATCTTGGGGTACGCCCGCAAGGGCCGCTACCAGGCCCGTGCGGTGCATCTGAACGAACTGGTGCGGGAGACCGCCGAGACATTCGGCCGGATGCGCAAGGAGATCCGGATCCTCTATGAGTTTGCTTCCGACCTGCCGCCGGTGATCGCCGACCGCGGCCAGATTCAGCAGGTGCTGCTCAATCTCTTCGTGAACGCGGGCGACGCCATGGCCGAAAAGGGAACCCTCACGCTGGGAACGAGACGGGTGGCGGCCGAGGAGATCCCCTTTCAGGCCTATGCCGTGAAACCGGGCATCTATGTCGAGCTCTCCGTCCGCGACACCGGCATGGGGATGACCCCCGAGGTGCGCAAGCGCATTTTCGAGCCCTTCTTCACGACCAAGAAGGTCGGGCGGGGAACGGGACTCGGGCTCGCTTCCGCCTACGGCATCGTCAAAAGCCACGGCGGCTACATCGATGCGGTCTCCGCCCCCGGCGAGGGGGCGACGTTTTATGTCTATCTTCCCGCGGCGGCGGCCGCGGCCGCCGCAAGCGACCGGGGAAAGAGACCCTGGGCTCCCGGTCGCGGCACGCTTCTCCTCGTGGACGACGAGCCCGAGGTGCTCGAGGTCACGGCCTGCATGCTGGAGCGGATCGGCTACGAGGTCCTGCGCGCGAAAAGCGGCCGCCAGGCGATCGAGATCTTCCGCGAGCAGGGAGCGCGCATCCGGCTCGTTCTGCTGGACATGATCATGCCGGAAATGAGCGGCGCGGAAGTCTTCGGGGAGCTCAAACGGATCGACCCCGGCGTGAGGGTTCTGCTCGCCACCGGACACCGCCTGCAGGGAGAAGCCCGGGAGATCCTGAACCGCGGCGGCGCGGGTTTCATTCAAAAGCCCTTCGATCTCGAGGAGCTCTCCCGCAGGCTTGCGGCCATGCTTCCCCCGCGCTGAGTCATCCCTCAGGATCGATCCGCCCCCGCCCGCTTGCGGATTTGCTGGCCGGCCTGCATTTGCCCGCCGGGCGACGGCTCCCTTTCCCACTCTTTGCGAACGCTGAAGATTTCTTGCCGAAGCGGCTCGGGCGGATCGGTGATCCGGCCGCAGATCGGTCTGCTCTTCTGCCGGGCGGGAACAACGCCCGTTCATCGGAGGCGCCCCGTTTGGAGGGCCCGGGGAGGTCGCGGCAGGCGCGGGAAGCGGGGGCGGCGAGGTCTTCCGCCCCCCCGCTCGAGGATCGCCCCGGCTTTATGTCCTCCGGAGATCGAAACGGTCCAGATTCATGACCTTGTTCCAGGCGGCCACGAAGTCGCGCACGAATTTTTCCTGCGCGTCGTCCTGGGCGTAGACCTCGGAAATCGCCCGCAGCTGGGAGTGGGAGCCGAAGATCAGGTCGACACGGGTTGCGGTCCAGCGCCGCGCACCCGTCCGGCGGTCGCGCCCCTCGAAGGTCTGCCGCTCCTCGGTGGTGGGGTTCCAGACCGTGCCCATGTCGATCAGATTTACGAAGAAGTCGTTGCTCAGAACGCCGGGACGCTTCGTGAAGACACCGTGGGGTGCCCCCTTCCAGTTGGCACCCAGAACGCGCAACCCCCCGACGAGGACGGTCATTTCGGGTGCGCTCAGGGTGAGCAGTTGCGCCCGGTCGACCAGCAGCTCCTCGGCGGAGACGGCATAGACCTTTTTCAGGTAGTTGCGGAAGCCGTCGGCCTCGGGCTCGAGCACGGCGAAGGAGGCGGCGTCGGTCTGCTCCGGGGAGGCGTCCATGCGCCCCGGGGTGAAGGGCACCTCCACCGCGTACCCCGCCGCCCGGGCCGCCGCTTCCACCGCCGCGCAACCGCCGAGCACGATCAGGTCGGCGAGCGAAATCCTTTTGCCTCCTTTTTGCGAGCGGTTGAATTCCCCGCGGAGCGCTTCCAGCACGCCGAGCACGCGGGCGAGCTTTTCGGGTTCGTTCACGTCCCAGTCCTTCTGCGGAGCAAGGCGGATACGGGCCCCGTTGGCCCCCCCGCGCTTGTCCGAGCCTCGGAAGGTCGAGGCCGAGGCCCAGGCCGTGGCGACCAGCTCCGCCGTCGACAGTCCCGCGGCGAGAAGCTTCGCCTTGAGGGCGGCGATGTCCGCGGCGTCGATCAGGGGGTGATCGACGGAAGGGATCGGATCCTGCCAGATCAGGTCCTCGGCGGGGACCTCGGGGCCGAGGTAGCGCGTCTTCGGCCCCATGTCGCGGTGCGTCAGTTTGAACCAG
>CAZQUP010000002.1:64393-82199 GCA_964596545.1 uncultured Desulfatibacillum sp.
AAGCGGCGCGCGATGGGCTCATAGATCGGGTCGTAGCGCAGCGAGAGGTCGGCCGTGGTCATCATCGGCCGGTGCTTCTTCGCGGGGTCGTGGGCGTCGCGGACCCGGTGCTCTTCCTTCACGTCCTTCGCCAGCCACTGCCAGGCCCCGGCCGGACTTTTCACCAGCTCCCACTCGTAGCCGAAGAGCATGTCGAAGTAGCCCATGTCCCAGGTCGTGGGGTTGGGCTTCCAGGCCCCCTCGATGCCGCTGGTGATCGTGTCCGGGCCCTTTCCGGTGCCGAAGCGGCTGATCCAGCCCAGGCCCTGTTGCTCGATCGGCGCGGCCTCCGGCTCCGGCCCCACGAGCGCCGGATCGCCTGCGCCGTGGCACTTGCCGAAAGTGTGCCCGCCGGCGACCAAGGCGACGGTTTCCTCGTCGTTCATGCCCATGCGGCCGAAGGTTTCGCGCACATCGCGTCCCGAGGCCACCGGGTCGGGGTTGCCGTTGGGGCCTTCGGGATTCACGTAGATCAAGCCCATCTGCACCGCGGCGAGCGGGTTTTCCAGCTCACGGTCGCCGCTGTAGCGTTGGTCGCCCAGCCACTGGGATTCCGGTCCCCAGTAGATGTCTTCCTCGGGCTGCCAGATGTCCACCCGGCCGCCGCCGAAGCCGAAGGTCTTGAACCCCATGGACTCGAGAGCGCAGTTGCCCGCGAGAATCATAAGATCGGCCCAGGAAATGCGGTTGCCGTACTTTTTCTTGATCGGCCACAGAAGTCTTCGCGCCTTGTCGAGGTTGGCGTTGTCCGGCCAGCTGTTGATGGGGGCGAAGCGCTGAGTGCCGGTACCGCCTCCCCCGCGGCCGTCGGCAGTACGGTAGGTGCCGGCGCTGTGCCAGGCCATGCGGATCATGAGCGGGCCGTAATGCCCCCAGTCGGCAGGCCACCAATCCTGGGAGTCGGTCATGAGGGCCTGGAGATCTTTTTTCAGCGCCCAGTAATCGAGCTTTTGGAATTCCTCGGCGTAGCGGAAATCGGCGCCCAGGGGATTGGAAGCCGGTGCATGCTGGTGCAGGATGGCGAGATTCAACCGCTGCGGCCAGAAATCGCGCGGCGAGGGTCCCCGCCCCGCGGGCGTCCGGCCCTTTTTCCCGGAAACCGGGCATGGGGTCTTTTCGGTCATGGCTGTTTCTCCTTTTCGAAGGCGATTGGACGCTCCCCGCGCCAAGCGGCGGGGAATATCAGGATTCCGGCCGGCCGCCTCCCCCCCGGCGGTCTTGGATCCGGAAAGCGGGTTCCCCTTCCCGCCGGGAACATTCCGGGCAGACCCCGAAAAAATCGACGCGGTGCGCCTCGATGCGGAACCCGGTTTCCGCCTCGAGCTCCCGGGCGAGCGTCTCCAAGGCTTCCAAATCGAGGTCGAGAATCTTGCGGCATCGCGTGCAGATCACGTGCGGGTGAGGATAAGGGCGGTTTCCGTCGTAGCGGCTGCTGGCGTCGGCGAAACCGAGCTCCAGCACCTCGCCCAGTTGTTTGAGCAACGAGACCGTCTTGTAGACGGTGGCCAGGCTCATCGTCGGGAAATTCCGGGCCACTCGGGCATGAATCTGCTCCACCGCGGGATGCCCCTTGCTTGCCGCGAGAACGCGCAGGACGGCGAGCCGCTGGGGGGTGATGCGGATCTTTATTCGTCTGAGACTGGCGAGCATCTGCGCCAGACGGTCTTCCGCGGCAGGATGGTGGATCAGGGGACCCTCGTTTCTGGAAATTCACTATTTTTCGAGAATTTATTTTTCTGGATAATCTTTCTCCATTTTGGGGTCAAGAAAAAAATCACCTTCACGATCGCTTCTCGGAAAATGATGCCGGCGCTGTGCCGCCGCTACCGGAACATCAGGCGCGGGAGCCCTTGTTCAGCAAGAGGCCGACGAAGATGGAAAGCAAGGGGATCAAAAGGAAAAAGCCTTCCCCCCGTCCTTCATGCTGCGGGGCGGTGGTCTGGAGAAAACAACCGCCGCCTCCCCCACCGCCTCCGCCGCCTGAGCCACCGGAGGACGACGAGGCGGGGCAAAGCATGATGGTATCGCCGACATCAGCGCAGGCGGGTCGCGAAAAATAGCTCTCGTAGCCCTCGGTGTCGTAGGCGGTGACGGCAAAGTAGTAGCGGGCGCCCTGCTCCAGAACGGTGACGGTGAAACGCGGATCGGCGGCGTTCTCCAGATCGCTGAGCGCCACGTAACCGTAGAGCTCGTAGGGCGGTCCCGGGATTCCGCGGGAAAGATAGATCCCGTAGCCCTCGAGATCCGCCTCGGAATTGGGATCCCAGGCCAGAGTCACATCGGCCGCCGCGGCGATGGAGCCCCATAAAAGAAAAACGAGCACCCAAGGCAAGAAGGCTTTGGCTCCGAAGAGGGTTCCGCGCGGGGTCCGCGTTGCGGCGGCCTGATCACGGGGAAAGAGGGACGGGGGCGGTTGCCTCATCCTACACCTCCGAGAGATGAAATCCGAGGAAAGACCTCCGTTCACCTCCCGAAGGTTTTTCCCCATCGACGCCTGCGAAGTTAGCTGAAGGGCTGGGACCGACGAGGTTGTCCCTCGCCCGGAGGGCGATACGCCCCGAATGCCTGGTTCCTCCGCTTCCGGTCGGGACCGGAATTCAGCGATCATTCTATCGTAGCAAACGAAGAAAGATCTTGTCAAAACGAACGCTTTGATCAGCCAATGACCTTCTCGGCGGGGCTATCCGCCCGGATGGCCTTCGCAGCGCTCCCGGATCCCGGCGAGCATCTTTTCGGTCAGGCGGTGCATGCGGCCGGGAACGCCGAGGATCCGGCCGAGGAAAAGAAGCCCTCCGCGGAAGCGCTCCGAGCTTCTGAGCAGCACCCCTCCCTCTTTGGGGATGAAGCTCCAGCGGTGCACGGCCCGGATGCCGAGGCGGGAGCCTTCCCAGACCACCTCCCGTCCCGGCTCGCAGGAGACGACCCGCGGGGTGACCCGCAGCGGGAAGACAAACGGCCGCACGCGGAAGGCGAAACAGGCCCCGGGCGCGAGGACCTCCCCCTCCACGAAGGAGCAGTCTTCGCAGGCCGTGTTCCATTCCCCCCACTCTTCCAGCCGGGAAAACACCCGCCACACCCGCGTGACCGATGCCCGAATAAAAACCTCCGCCTCGATGGTCATCTCGCTGACCACGTCACCTTCCCGTTGCCGGCCCGACGGAAGCCGTGTAAGGTAATCTGCAAGGAGCGCCCTCAACCCTTCCCCTGACGGAGGGAAAGGCTTTGATTCCGGCATCGCTGATCGAGCAGGCCGCGCGCGCCATCGCCGCCCGCTTGCCGCTCGTCGCGCTCACCGGAGCCGGCATTTCGGTCGAAAGCGGGATCCCTCCCTTCCGCTCCCCGGGCGGCCTCTGGGAGAAGTTCGATCCCACGGTCTACGCCTCGATCGAGGCCTTCCGGCGCGACCCCTCGAAATACTGGAGCATCCGCGGCGACTTCATCCGCCGCCTGGATGACTACACCCCCAACCCCGGCCATATCGCGCTCGCGGAGCTCGAACGCACGGGCCTGCTCCGCCACCTGATCACCCAGAACATCGACGGACTGCACCACAAGGCCGGAAGCCGGAGCGTAACCGAGCTCCACGGCAGCCTGCGGGAAATCTTCTGCCTCGCCTGCAGCCGCCGCTATCACGCACCGCACATCCCCCCCGGCACCCCTCCCCGATGCGACGACTGCGGCGGGGTGCTCAAACCGAACACGGTGCTCTTCGGCGAGGCGCTCCCGCCCCAAGCGCTCAAACGGGCCCTCCAGGAGGCGGCGAACTGCGGCTGTCTGCTGGTGGTCGGCACCTCGGCCGTCGTCCAGCCGGCCGCCTCGTTGCCGCAGGTCGCCCGCGAGCGGGGAGCCCTCGTGGTCGAGATCAACCTCGAGCGTTCGCCCGTCGGCGCCGATCTCTTCCTCGAGGGCCCGGCGGGCGTCATCTTGCCCCGGCTGGCGGATGCGCTCCGCGAGAACATCCGACTCCTGGAGTCCAAAGGAACCCGGCATGGAGAAGATCCGCATCGAAGCCCGTGACGAGATCGCCCTGCTGCGGCTCGTGAACGGGATCCCCAATGCCCTCGACCCGGAAACGGTGGAGGCGCTCCACGAGGCACTCGCCGGAATCGCGCCGCGCTTCCGGGGTCTGGTGCTCACCGGAAACGAAAAATTCTTCTCGATCGGGCTGGATGTGCCCCGGCTTCTCTCCTGGGGCCGGGAGGAGATGAGCGCCTTCTGGAACCGCTTCGAGGATCTCGTGGTCCGCCTGCTCGAGCTTCCTCTTCCCACCGCCTGCGCTCTGGGAGGACATGCGACCGGCGGCGGGGCGATCCTGGCGCTCGCCTGTGACCTGCGCTTCGGCGCCGAGGGCCGACGGCTCTTCGCCCTGAACGAGGTGCAGATCGGGGTTCCGGTGCCCTACCTCGCGCACCTGCTGCTCGCACGGCTCGTCGGCGACCGCGCGGTCCGGGAGATCGAATGGTGCAGCCGCTTCGTCGAGCCCGCGGAGGCCCGGGAACTGGGTATCCTGGACGGGCTTGCGGCCGCCGGGGAACTGGAAGGGCAGGCCCTCGAGGAGGTCCGCCGTCTCGCCCGCCTTCCCCGACAAGCGCTCCTCGTCACCCGCCGGCATCGCAACCGACGGCTCATCGCCGAGTTCCAAGCCCGGCGCGCCTCCCTCAACCGCGAGTTCCTCGATTGCTGGTTTTCGCCGCTTGCCCGGGAGCTTCTCGCTGCGGCGGCCCGCAAGTTTTGAGCGCCTCACCCTACTCCCAGCCCGCCTGCCGCCGAACCGAGCGCAAGGTGAGCACGAGGGCGGTCTTGAGGGTGTCGTTTACGCCGGCACCGGTGGCGGCGCTGGCGGGAAAGGCGGGCGCCTTGAGCTGGCGGTTGTAGAAACGATCCATCTCCTCGATGCTCATCAAGGGCACGCCCGCCTCGGCCAGATCGCGCTTGTTCCACTGCATCACGACCGGGAACTGGAAGATGTTGATTCCGTAATCTTTCAGGTTCTGCGCCATGTCCTTGAGCGATTCGATGTTCTGCTCATGGCGTACGCGCATCGAGTCGGCAACGAAGACCACGCCGTCGGCGCCCTTGAGCACGAGCTTGCGGGTGGAAGCGTATTTCGTCTGGCCGGGCACGGTGTAGAGCTGCACCCGCACCTCGCAGCCCTTGATCGTTCCCAGCCCCATGGGGACGAAATCGAAAAAGAGCGTCAGATCCCCCTTGGTCTTGATCGAGACCATCTCGTCGAGCATGTGGCGGCGGCTGTGCTGGAAGATGTACTGCAGGTTGGTGGTCTTGCCGCAGCGCCCCGGGCCGTAATAGACGATCTTGATCTCCACTTCCCGCTTTTTGAGATTAACGGTCGCCATGGGCCGCGGGGGTATCCTTCCGGCAAAAAAAAGAGCGTGAAAACGAGCCCCTGCCGGATTCATCATAGAGAAGCCAGGGGGGAGAGTCAAGGAAGAGGCTGGCGGAGAGAGCGCGCCGTTCGGCTATAACGATTTAACATTATTGATTTTTATGATTTCCGGTGTTTTCGTCCGAGCGCACCCCGGACCGCCGGCAAGGGAAAGCGACGAGCTCTTCCGAGGGGAAGACCTCCCAGTCTTCGTCGGCACCGCTCTTTTCGGCGCGCCTTTCGCCCGCCCGTTGCGGCGGGAAGCGGCCTTCAGGCGGCCGTGGAGGAGCCCAGCGCCTCCAGGCGTCCCCGCCTGAGGTCACGGTTTCTGGCCAGCCGCTCGAGGGCGCGCGAGACCTCGTTCAGCGCCTTGAGCCGCTCTGCGGCCTCACGGTAGTAGCGTGCCGCCCGGCTCTCCAGGCGCCGGGCGGTCTCCAGCACCTCGGAGACCCCCAGAACCGCCGCCCCCTCGCAGGCCTCGCAGAACGGGGCCCGGGTGAACCCGGTGATCGGCTCGAGGATCATCTCGGTCACGTTCTCCCGGCGGATCCTTTGCACGGTGCGGGCGTTCTGCGCCGCCCCGGCGGCAAGCTCGGTGAACAGGCCGCGCAGCGCCGCGCAGCCGGGATTGTCCGCCGCGGTCTCGTAGAAGCGGCGATCCTGATCTTCCAGTTCTTCCGCAAAATTCAAAATGCTGCCAAAATTTTGAAGCGGCATGAATTTCTCCACCCCTTCCCCGCAAGGAAGGCTTCGACGTCCTTTTGTCGCCGGCTGGGGTTTCCCGACCGGAGTCTTACATCCAGCGCTCGATCATGACCTTGGTGTCGGTGAAAAACTGAAAAATCTCCTGCCCGTGGCCCTTGATGTCGCCGAACATGGAGTTTCCGGCCCCCCCGAAGGGGAAATAGGCCATGGGAGCGGCAATCCCGATGTTGACTCCGATCATGCTCGGCTTGACGCGGTAGCGGAACTCGCGCGCGGTGCGGCCGTTGGTCGTGTAGATGCAGGCCGCATTGGCGAAACCGCGGGTGTTCACGAGTTCGATCACTTCGTCCAGGTTGCGGCAGCGGATGACGCTCACGACCGGACCGAAGATCTCCTCGCGCGCGATGGTCATCTCGGGGGTGACGTGGTCGAAAATCGTCGGGCCGACGAAGAAACCGTTCGGGCACTCCGGCACCTGCGGGTTGCGGCCGTCGAGCACGAGCTTGGCCCCCTCGGCGATGCCCTTTTCGATGTAGTTCAAGACCCGTTGCCGGTGGGCGGCGCTCACGAGCGGCCCCATCGTCGTTTTCTCGTCCAGTCCGTCCCCCATGCGCACGGCCCGGGCCGCCGCCGCGAACCGCTCGAGCAGTCGATCGGCGACGTCGCCGACGGGGGCGAGAATCGCGCCGGAGAGGCATCGCTGTCCGGTGCAGCCGTAATAGGAGGTGATCAACGAGGGCATGGCCAGATCGAGCTTCGCATCGGGCATCACGGCGACCACGTTTTTGGCCCCTCCCAGGGCCTGGACGCGTTTTCCCGTCGCCCCGCAACGCTCGTAGATGTAACGTGCCGTCGGCGTAGAGCCCACGAAGGAAACCCCGGCGATGTCGGGATGATCCAGGATGGCGTTCACCACCTCGCGCGAGCCGTGGACGAGGTTCACCACCCCCTCCGGCAGCCCGATTTCATCGAGAATTTCAAAGATGCGGGTCTGGGTCATCGGGACTTGTTCGGAGGGCTTGAGCACGAAGGTGTTGCCGCAGACGATCGCATAGGGAAGAAACCACCACGGCACCATCGCCGGGAAATTGTAGGGAGCGATGGCGGCGAAAACGCCGATCGGCTGCCGGTAGCCGGCGCAGTCGATGTCTTTGGCGATATCCTCGAGGCTGTAGCCACACATGAGCGTCGTGACCGCGGTGGCATGCTCCACGTTTTCGATCATGCGCCGCACCTCGCCCCGGGCTTCGTCGATCACCTTGCCCTGCTCGCGCGTGAGCACGCGGGCGATCTCCTCGAAGTGGTTCTCGAAGGCTTCCTTGAGGCGGAAAAGATAGCGTGCCCGCGTGATCGGCGGAGTCGCGCGCCATTCGGGAAAGGCCGAGCGGGCCGCCTGCACGGCGCGATCCACGTCGGCCGCGTTGCCGTAAGGAACCTGGGCGATTTTCTCCCCCCGTGCGGGGTTCCAGACGTCGCCGAAGGTCCGGGACGCCGAGGCGGCCCACTCCCCGTTGATGTAGTTTTTCATGACCGGCACTGCCATGGAGAAGCCTCCTGCCTGATGGGGAAATCCAAAAACGCGGGGTGCGCTCCCCGCATCCTTTCGTGCCGCCAGCTTAGTGGAAGCCCGGGGGAGGTGTCAAGAACCGCACCCTAAAAACTGCGGATCTTTGCATTCTTTTGACAGAAGAAGACGAAATCGGATAATCTGATCCTCAAGGATTTCCGAATATGAAAAAAAAGCAGGAAAATCTTGCGCACACACGGGGGGGAGGCCCACCCGCCCCGGCGCCGTCCCGCAGCCGGCGGCTCGACGCCGTGGACCGTCGCCTGATCGAGCTCTTGCAGCAGGACGGCCGGATTTCCCACTCCGAGCTCGCGCGCCGGATCGGCATCTCCGAGGCGACCGTGCGCAGCCGCCTGCAGCGGCTGATCCGCGAGGAGATCATTCAGGTCGTCGCGGTGAGCAATCCCCTCAAGCTGGGCTTCGGCGTGGTGGGCAGCCTGCGCCTCGAGGTCGAGGTGCGCCACCTGGAGCGCATCCTGCGCGAGCTCCAGGCGATCCCTTGCCTGTGGCACATCGTTCAGACCGCGGGCGGAGGAGCCATCGATGCCGAGTTCGTGCTGGAAAATTTAGAAGAGCTGCGAACCCTCCTCTACGAGCGGATCGGCCGCATCGAGGGCGTACGGCGGACGGAGACGACGTTGTTTCTGCACTACGTCAAGCGCCGCTACGACTGGGGAACGGCCTTCACCTGAGGGATACCCCCTCTGCCGCGGAGGGTCCCGTAGAAAATCCCGATCTTCAAGCCGCCGTGCACCACATCGTGCCGGTTCAGGCCGAGGGGGGCGATCTCCGCCGCAAAGGCCCGGGGGACGAACAGCGCCGCGCGCCAGCCCGCATAACGCTCCCGGAGGCGGGCGACGACCGCCCGGAGCAAAGCCCGCGCCGGAGCGCCCGCTCCCAGACGCCGGCCGTAGGGGGGATTGAGAACGAGGATCCCCGGGGCGGCGGAAACCTCGCTCGGATCGAGCGCGAAAAAATCGCAGCAGGTGACCTCCACCGCATCGACCAGTCCTCCGGCGTCCAGGCTCTCCGCTAGCAACCGGCAGGCTTCGGGGTCGCGGTCGGAGGCAAAGATGCGCGGCGCCTCCAGGATACGGAACTCCCGCGACGCCAGCCGCCGGAGATGCCCCCAGGCGGGAGGGCGGAAGGCGGGCCAATCGAAAAAGGCGAAGGAGCGAAACCATCCCGGGGGGATCCGCTTGGCGAGGAGAGCGGCCTCGAGGGAAAGGGTCCCCGCTCCGCACATCGGATCGAGCAGCACCTCATCGCCCGTGTACCCGACAAGCCGGAGCGCCGCCGCGGCAAGCGTCGCCCGCAACGGGGCCTTTCCCGCCCCACGCCGCCTGAGGCCCCGGCGGTGGAGCGGCTCGCCGCTGGCATCCAGAGAGAGCTGGAAACGATCCTCCTCGCCGCGCACCCAGATCCGTGGTCTGCTCTCCCCGCTTGCGGCATCGGGAGCGGGGCCGAGCCGTGAGCCGATCGCAGCCAGCAGGCGCTCGGCGATCGCCCCGCGGTGATGCAGGCGGCAGCGGTGAACGGTCACGGAAAAGCCGGGGACGCATCCCGGCTTCAGATAAAGCTCCCAGGGAAAGCCGGCCGCCCGCCTCTCGAGGTCCGCGAAGTCCTTGGCGTGCACGGCCCCCAAGCGCAAGAGGATGCGCGTGACCGTCCGCAGGGTGAGGTTGGCGCGGTAGAGCTCGGGGAGGCGCCCCTCGGCCTCGAAGCCGCCGGGAAGGACGAGCGGCGGAGGCAATCCCGCGGCCTGGGCCTCCTCCGCGCCGAGGGTCTCCAACCCGGGCGCCGTGACCGCAAAAAAGCGGTGGGCTCTGGCGATGACCTGGCGCCGGATGCGCCTCTGCGTGGCCGCCAAGCTCATGGCTCCTCCCGCGGGCGGAGCGCACGGCGGCCCGCCGCCTCGCGGGCCCGGATCCGGATGGGCGCCCGTTCGTCCGGTTCGGGGCGGATCTGCAACAGGATCACCGCCGCGATCACCAGCCCGCCGCCCGCGATCTGCAAGGGCTCGAGCCGTTCCCCCAGGAAGAAATAGGAAAAGAGCCCCGCGAGGAGGGGTTCGACCGTGGAGACGATGCTCGCTTGGGTGGCGCGAATCCGGTTGATCCCCTCGAAATAGAGCCCGAAGGGAACGATCGCGCCCACCAGGGCGATGAAGAGGACCCAGGGCCAGATCTCCGCGAAGCGCTCGTGGCGAAAGGCCTCCAACGGCGGGTGGAGCAGGTTCCACTCCAGCGCGGCGACCACGAGAGCATAGAAGAGCACCGTCCAGGGCGGGTAGCGGTGCATGCCCGCTTCCCCATAGACCGACCACCAGGCGAAGGCGCAGGCCGCCGCCAGACCGCTGGCGATCCCGGCGGCGTGCAATCCGAAAAGATCGATGCGGTAGGCACCGACCGCGAAGAAACAGCCGGTGAAGGCGGCGGCGATCGCCAACATCGCGCGCCGTCCCAGCGCCTCGCGCCGCACGACCCCGACGTAAAGCGCGATCAGTACGGGGGCTAGGTACTCGAGAACGAGGGCCGCGGCGACCTGCAGGCGGCTGATCGCATACAGGTAGGCGATGTTGATCGCCGCCATGCCGAAGGTGCCGAGGAGGAAAAAATAGGGCAGATCACGCCGGGCGACCCGCAGCAGGCGGGGCTGCAGGAACGCGAGCGCGAGCGCGAGAAACACCGCCGCCGTCGTGAGACGAAGCTGCACGAGCTGAAAGGGCGTGATCCCGCATTGGAAGAGAAACTTGGCGGCGGAGGCGCCCGCCGCCCAGCAGGCGGCGGCCAAGAGGACGCAGCCGTAACCCGCCTGTTCCGAAATCCCCTTCACGCTCCGCCTCCTTTCCGCCACCCCTTCGCGGTTTGCTTTTTGCGTCGGGTCGGGATAGGCATGCGGGTCCGACAGGCGGGGGGCTCCCGCGGCACGACATCCGGCCGGAAAGCGCGGAGAGGGCAGTTGTGGCTGAAACAGCGCCGGTCTTTCTGGAGCAGGTTCCCGATTACGAGCCCGGGAAGGTGCGTGCGGCCGTTTTCCGCCTGCTCGAGAAGACCGCTCCGGCCGTCCGCCGCGGCGATCGGGTTTTGATCAAGCCCAACCTTCTCGCTCCCGCTTCGCCCGGCCGCGCGATCACCACCCATCCCCACGTGGTCCGCGCCGCCGCGGAATGGGCGCTCGGCTGCGGCGGTCGGGTCCTGATCGCCGACAGCCCGGGCATGGGCTCCTTCGAGCGGCTGTTGCGCGAGGGAGGCTATGCCGCGGCGCTCGCAGGGCTTCCCCTCGAAATGCGGGCTTTCCGCGAAACCCTGAAGGTCGACGTCGGCCCGCCCTTCGGGTCGATCCCGCTCGCCCGCGACGCGCTGGCGGCGGATGTCGTGCTGAACCTGCCCAAGCTGAAAAGCCACTGCATGATGCTCCTCACCCTGGGGGTGAAGAATCTTTTCGGCTGTGTCGTCGGGCTGGCGAAACCCGAGTGGCACCTGCGCTGCGGCATCGACCGCGCCAGCTTCGCCCGCCTGCTCGTCGGCATCTGCACGGCCATACGTCCTGCCGTGACCCTGCTCGACGGGATCCTCGCCCTCGAAGGCGACGGGCCGGGAAAAGGAGGCCTTCCGCGTCCGATCGGCGCTCTGCTCGCCTCCCCGAGTGCACCGGCCCTCGATGCCACCGTCTGCCGCATGCTCGGGCTTCCCCCCCCGGAGCTTCCCACGCACCGCGCGGCGCTCGAGCTCGGGGCCCTGCCCGCGGCGATCGAAGTGCAGGGAGACCCGCCGCGTGTGGAGGCGTTCCGCTTTCCCGTGCTCGCCCCGCTCACCTTCGGCCCGCGCCGCCTCGAGCACCTGATGCGCATGCATCTCATCCAGCGGCCGGTCCTTCGGGCCGGGGCGGTTTGCCGCGGCTGCGGAGAATGCGTCCGCGCCTGCCCGGCGGAAGCGGTCGCCGCCGGGCGCGGCGGCGTGGCGTTCGACTACCGGCGCTGCATTCGTTGCTATTGTTGCGTGGAGATGTGCCCCCAGGGGCTCCTGCGGACGGCGGAGACCGCCCCCGGGCGTTTGCTGCGCCACCTGGCGGCGCTGCGGGGTCGGCTCCCTCGGCGACGGCAACGCCCGGATCCGCCCGGGGGGGAAAGCACTGCGTGCACCTAGATCCCGCGCCGCACGGCCCCGGGTCCGCTTACGGCCGCGGCGCCTCAGCGCGGCAGCGGTTTGCCGTGGCAGCCGTTGCAGGTGGTGGGTCCGGTTTTCGCAAGCTTCGGCTTGGCGCCGGTTGCGGCGGCGGCGCGCTGCAGTTCGAGGTTGGACGCCTTGATCTCCTTGTGGCAGCCGAGCCAGCAGGTCTGGTGATAGGCGTTCTTGAAGTAGGTCATGTCCGCCGCAGCGGCTTTGCCGGCGAGCGGCGGCGGGGCCTCCGTGGAATCGTGGCATCCGGAAACCATGCAGCCCATGGGCGGCTCGGTGCCGTCGAAGGTGTGGTGACAGCGCACACAGGCGAATTCGAAATGCGCGTGATGGGGAAATTCGACGGGGCCGCGCCGGCTTTCAACCCCTTCCGGGGCGCGCAACGTGTAGCGCTCCTCGCCGAAGCAGCTGTTCTCCTTCGAGGCGGAAAAGCCCTGCATCACCCCCGCCAGGATCGCGAGGATCCCGGCCGCCACCGTCCAGCCGACTTTCTTGCGCATGGATCCGAGTCTCCTTTCCCCGTCAAGCCGCTTGCCTCGTTCAAGGGCACCCCTCCGGCGCCGCGGGCGGATCGCGGCGGGAGAGGCCCCGGGTTCATGGCGTTTTCGGCTCCGTCTGTTTACCAGAAAATTCTGCGGAGTCAAAGGACGGAATGATGAATCCGGAAGCCGTTCGGGAACGGAGGTCGTGCGCGATCGAAGCGGTGATTCTCGAGGGGGGCGCACGCGGCATGGACCGCGTCCGCCGCGCGCTCCGGCCGGGTTATTGCCTGCGGGCCGCCCGCGGGATTCTCGGAGGACGGGGCCCGATTTTGATCGGAACCGGATTTCCGGTGGCGGGCAGCTTCGAAACCGACGGGCCGCTCGGGGCGATCGCTCTCTACCGCGTCCTCGAGCATCTGGGGCGGGAGCCCTGGTTCGGTTGTGCGCCGCCGATCTCCCGGGTGCTCGGCGGCTCTTTCCGCACCCTCGAGATCCCGATCGCCGGCTGGGAGGAGACCCGCCCCTTTGTGCTGCGGGCGCTCGCGGATCTGCGGCCGGGCGCGGTGGTGGCGATCGAGCGGCCGGGGGTCGCCGCCGACGGCCGCTACTACAACATGCGCGGCGAAGACATCAGCGACCGGCTGGCCAAGTTCGACCTTTTCTTCGATCTCTTCGAGGGTTTCACGGTCGGTGTCGGGGACGGCGGAAACGAGATCGGCATGGGAAACGTGCTCGCGGCCTTGACCGGACTTCCGATCCGGCCCTCGGTCACCGGCTGCCGTGAGCTCGTGATCGCCGCGGTGAGCAACTGGGGGGCCTACGGCATCATCGCCTGCATGGGGCTGCTGGCGGGGCAAGACCTCTTCGTCCTCTTCGATCCGCTGGAGATTCTTCGGGAACTCGTGGACCGGGGTGCTGTGGACGGCTGCACGTGCGCCGCCTCCTGCACCGAGGACGGCTTTCCCCTGGCGGCGGGCCTCGAGCGAATCGAGCGCCTGCGAAGCCTTTGCCGTCCCTGAACGCCGCGCTTCCTCACCTGGCGCGGGTGGCGAGAAAATTCGGATGGCCGGGGGCGTGAGTGGTCGAGATAGAGTCCTCCGATCGCCGCCTGGAAGAACGCGCACAGGAGCAGCGCCCCCCGGAAGGCCTCGACGCCGCGCGGGTCCTCCGGGAAAACCCCTTGCAGGAAGAAACCCAGACCCTGCAGAAAGACGGCGGGGCCGAGCATGGTGAAAAAATTCACGCCGCTCATCGCCGCCCCGGTCATCTCCCGCGGAAAGAGCGTCTTCGCGTGGCTGTAGACCTGCCAGCCGGCGGAGGAGAAGAGGCCGTAGACGAAGAAGAGACCCCCCGCCCCCGCGGCGCCCCCCCCCGGCTCCAGAACCCGCAGCGCCGCTCCCGCGGCCGCCAGGCCCAGCAGTCCGGAGGCGACGACCCATTTGGGCGAGCCGAACACACGGTCGGCGAGAACGCCCCAGAGCGGAGCGCCGGCGATGACGCCGGCGTTGAGGGCAAGCAGGATGTGCCCCGCCTCCCGCGGCCGGAATCCCAGGGCTTCCATCAGAAACGGCCCCGCCCACAGGGTCTGCAGCGCGGCATGGGTGCCGTAGCGCACGAAGGTACTCCCCGAAAGGATCCAGTAATCCCGGCTGCGGAACAGGCGTCCCAGAAGCCGCATCCCGCCCGGCCCCCCAGCCCTGGACTCCCGCCGGTCGGGCGGCACCCAGAGCAGGAAGGCGAGCAAGGCGAGCAGGTGCAGGAGAGCGACCGCCTGCAGGGCCGCCCGCCAGCCGAGCCGCTCGACGAGCAGGACCAGGGGCGTCGCGGCGGCGACGTTGCCCAGGGTGCCCGCGGCGTAGAGCAAGCCGGAGACGGTCGCAAAGACCGCCGGGGAAAACCAGCCGGCAAGCAGCTTGAGCGGCCCCATGAGGTTGCAGGCCATGCCGATCCCGAGAAGCAGCCGTCCGGCCAGGCCTTCACCGAGGCTGCGGGAGAAGGAGAAAAGGACCGCCCCGGCGAGTCCAAGCACCGCGCCTCCGATCATCATCCGCTTTGCGCCGACACGGTCCAGCCACAAGGTGAGCGGAATCTGGGTCAGGGCGAAGGCGTAAAAAAAGGCCGCCGCAAGAAGCCCCAGGGACTCGGTGTCGAGCGCCAGGTCGGCGACCAGCCAGGGAGAGAGCACGGCGTTGGTCGTACGGTAGAGCTGGGAGAGGAAAAAATGGACGGCGCAGATCGCAAAGATCCGCCAGGCGCGGAGCATTGAGGATCCCTTTCCCGAAAGCGTCGGAACCGGGGAGATCGGCACTGCTCTATCCGCTTGCGGCCCTCAAGTCAAAAACCGCTCCCTCCGGCGGCCGCGCGGGCATTGACTCCCCGGGGGCTTCTCTATAGGGTTACCCCGCGATCGGGCTCCCCGCTCGCCGCCTTTCGACTCCTGGAGGAGATTGACCCGGATGAAACCCCTTGACCCCCGCGAGTTCCTTGACCTCGACCCCGGAGAGCGCCTGCTGATGGGCCCCGGCCCCAGCAACGTTCCGGCCCGCGTGCTGCAAGCTCTTGCCGCCCCCTGCATCGGCCACCTGGACCCGGTGTTTCTTTCCGTCATGAACGAAACCCAACGTCTGCTGCGCCACCTCTTCCAGACGCAGAACGCGCTGACGATCCCGGTGTCGGCGACCGGCAGCGCCGGCATGGAAGCCTGCCTCGTCAACCTGGTGGAACCCGGCGACGAGGTGCTCGTCGCCGTGAACGGCGTCTTCGGGACCCGCATGGGCGACATCGTCCAACGGATCGGCGGCCGGCTCCTCCGGGTCGATGCCCCCTGGGGCCGTGCCGTGGACCCCGCCCTCGTGGCCGAAGCCTTGCGCGGCCGCGCCCCCCGGATCGTGGCCGTGGTCCATGCGGAAACCTCGACCGGCGCCTGCACGCCGCTGGCGGCTCGCCCACGAAGCCGGCGCCCTTTTTCTCGTCGACTGTGTGACCTCCCTCGGCGGCATGGAGGTCGCGGTCGACCGCCTGGGGATCGACGCCGCCTACAGCGGCACCCAGAAATGCCTCTCCTGCCCGCCCGGACTGGCCCCCCTCACTTTCAGCCCCGCCGCCGTCGCCCGACTCGAAGCACGGCGCCAGCCGGTCGTCAGCTGGTACCTCGATCTCGGGATGGTGCGCGATTACTGGGGAAACGAGCGCAAATACCACCACACGGCCCCGGTGAACATGATCTGGGCTCTGCGCGAGGCGCTGCGGCTCATCGCCGAAGAGGGGCTCGAGGCGCGTTTCGCCCGTCACCGGTTGAACCACCGCGCGCTGGTCGCCGGCCTGGAGGCCATGGGTCTGGAGATGCTCGTGCCCGAGGCCGAACGGCTGCCCATGCTGAATGCGGTGCGCATCCCCGAAGGGGTGGCGGAGGCGAAGATCCGACGCGCGCTGCTTGAGGACTACGGCATCGAAATCGGGGCCGGACTGGGCCCGCTGGCCGGCAAGATCTGGCGCATCGGCCTCATGGGCCACAACTGCCGGCCGAAGAACGTGCTGCTGCTGCTTTCGGCCCTTTCCGTGCTCCTGCGCTCCGAGGGGTTCCGCCTCCGCGGGGACGCCCTCGAGGCCGCCCGGGCGGTGTATGCGGCCGCCTGAGCACCCCCTGCCCCGGCCCCTGTTGCGCGAGCTGCGCCGCATCGTGGGCGAGCCCTTCGTCGCCGAATCGGCGGCATTCTCCGAGCTTTACGCCTACGACGGCTCGCTCGCCCGCGGCGCGCCGGGAGCGGTCGTCTTCCCCGCCGACGCCCGGCAGACCGCCGCCGTGGTGCGCACCGCCGTCCGCGCCGAGGTTCCCTTCGTCCCCCGCGGCTTCGGGACCAACCTCTCGGGGGGAACGGTCCTTCCGGAAGGCGGGCTCGTCGTCTGCCTCTCCCGCCTGAACCGCATCCTCGCCGTTTCCATCCCCAACCGTTGCGCCGTGGTCCAACCGGGGGTGACCAATCAGGAACTGCAGCAGGCGCTCGCCCCCCTCGGCTTCTTCTACGCCCCGGATCCCGCAAGCCAGAAGGTCGCGACCCTGGGCGGAAACGTGGGCGAAAACTCGGGCGGCCCCCGCTGCGTGAAATACGGCGTCACGGTCCATCACGTGCTCGGGCTGGAGATCGTCACCGCCGAGGGTGAGCGTCGCCGCCTGGGCGGCGAGGCGCCGGATCCGCCCGGCCCCGACCTGCGCGGACTGTTGATCGGAAGCGAGGGCACCCTCGCCGTCGTCACCGAAATCACCGTGCGCATCCTCCCCCGGCCCGAGGCCGTGCGCACGTGGCTTGCCGTTTATGATTCGGTCGAGGCGGCCGCGCGGACGGTGGCCGAAATCATCGCCGCGGGCATCGTCCCGGCAGCGCTCGAGATGATGGACGCTCCGGTCATGCGTGCGGTCGAGGAAAGCCGCCCTTGTGGATTCCCCCGCGATGCCGCGGCGGTGTTGCTGATCGAGATCGAGGGGTCGGCGATCGGACTCGATCGCCAAGCCGGCCGCATTCGCGCGATCTGCAGCCGCCGGGGCGTCCGCGAGATCCGCGAAGCGCTAAACGAGGAAGAACGCGCCCGGCTCTGGGAGGGCCGCCGCGGCGCTTTCGGCGCCGTCGCCCGCCTCGCCCCCAACTACCTGGTCAATGACTGCACCGTGCCGCGGACCCGCCTTCCCGAGGCGCTGCGCCGGGTCGAAGAGATCGCCCGCGCCCACGACATCCCCTGCGGCAACGTGTTTCACGCCGGAGACGGAAATTTGCACCCGCTTTTGCTCTTCGATTCACGCCGCCCCGATCAGCTCGAGCGCGTGCACCGCGCGGGCGAAGAGATCCTCCAAGCCTGCGTCGAACTCGGGGGGACGATCTCCGGGGAGCACGGAATCGGCCTCGAAAAGCGCCAGGCGATGCGCCTGGTCTTCACCGAGGAGGAGCTTGCCCTGCAGCGCGACCTGAAACGCGCTTTCGACCCCGCGGGACGTCTCAACCCCGGAAAACTCTTTCCCCCGCCGCGGGAAGCCGTCGGCCCGAAACGCCCGGCGGACGCCCTCTCTACGGCGGAGGAGGCTCTCGCCCGGCGCGTGCGACGGGCCTTCACCGCCGGCGAGCGGCTCCGCATCCGCGGAGCCGGCTCCATGGGCGTCCTCGGCACGGAGGAACCGGACGACCGGCCGGTTCTCGCCACGGAGGCTCTCACGGCCGTCGTGGAGCTCGACCCGGAAAACCAGTTCTTCACGGCCGGGGCGGGGCTTTCCCTCGACCGGGCCCAAGAGGCGCTATCCGCCTGCAACCAGTGGCTTCCGCTCCGTCCGCCGCCCCTTCCCGGCCGGCGCACCCTGGGCGGTATCGCCGCGACGGCGGCGGCGGGCCCCGAGCGCGCCGCCTACGGCTCACCGCGGGAGCTGCTTCTCGGCCTCGGCTTCGTGGACGGCCGAGGGCGG
>CAZQUP010000002.1:82267-83316 GCA_964596545.1 uncultured Desulfatibacillum sp.
GACCCGGCTTCTGGTTGGATCGGCCGGCCGCCTCGCCCTGATCACGCGGCTCACCTTCCGCACGGCGACGCGGCCCGAACGCTGCGCCGCCCTGGTGCTCGACGGAGATCTGGCGGCGCTTTCACGCCTGGCCGGGCGGGTTCTGGCCTCGCCCCTCGAGGCCGTGATCGCCGCCACCGCCCCCATGCCGGGGAAGGGTTTTCGGCTGTGGCTCGGCTTCGAAGGGTTCGCTGAAACCGTCGCCCGGGGGCTCGAGGTGTCCGCCCGATGGGCACGGGAGGAAGCGATTGAGGCAGACGCGACATCCGACTACGATCTGCTCGCCGGCCCCTTTCCCCATCTCTACGAGGAGATCGCCGCACGGCCCGGTCTTTTGCGCATCGGCGTCCCTCCGGAGCAGGCGGCCGCCGCCGCCGAAAGCGTCCTCGAGGGCTTCCCCACGGCCCCCTTCTGGGTGGACTTCGCCGGCGGAAGGATCACGGCAGGGCTGGAAACCCCAAATCCCGGCGTTTGGCGAAAACTCCGCGGCGAGATTTCCGCCCGCGGCGGCCATCTCACGCTCGAAAAAGCGCCCGCGGCGTTTTTCCCTCCCGGCGACCGCCCCTTCCCGACAACAGCGCGGGATCCACTCGCTTTCCGGATCCGCGCCGCCTTCGACCCCGGCGGCATCTTCGCCGCCGCCGAGCCGCCGGAGCCCGGTTGCGCCCCATGAACCTCAAGGCCGACTACGACGAAATCGCCCGCTGCAACCGCTGCGGTTTCTGCCAAGCGGCCTGCCCCGTCTTTCGGGTGACGGGAAGCGAGGCGGGGGTCGCCCGCGGAAGGATCGCCCTGTTGCGGGCCCTGATCGAGGAGCGGATCGCCTGGGATGCCGGTCTCGAGGGACCGCTCTTCGACTGCCTGCTCTGCGGGGCTTGCACGGCGGGCTGTTTTCCGGCCCTCCCCACCGCGGAGCTCCTGGTCCGGGCGCGTTCGGTTTACCTCGCGCGCGTGGGGCGCAAGGCCGCCCACCGGCTGCTCTTCGATCGGCTGCTCCCCGACCCGCGGCT
>CAZQUP010000002.1:83405-83626 GCA_964596545.1 uncultured Desulfatibacillum sp.
CTTCTGCGTGTCTTCGGCCGCGACCTGGCCCAAGCCGAGGAGATCCTGCCCGCGTTTCCGCAGCGCGCCTTCCGCGAGGAGGTCGCCCCCGGCGTTTACGACGGCACGGGAAGAACAGGAACGGTCGCCTATTTCGTCGGCTGCGGGGTCGATCTGCTGCACCCCGGCGTCGGCCGCGCGAGCTTTGCGCTCCTGTGCGAAAGGCGACGCCGGGTTCTCGT
>CAZQUP010000002.1:83636-84467 GCA_964596545.1 uncultured Desulfatibacillum sp.
CCTCGAAAACAACTGCTGCGGGCTTCCGGCATGGTCCGCAGGCGATCTCGCCGCCGCGCGGAGGCTTGCCGCCGCGAATCTCGCGCGTTTGAACGATCCCTCCGTGGAAGAGATCCTCACCGACTGCTCAAGCTGCGCTTCCTTTTTGCGAAGCTCCCCGCGTCTGTTTCCACCGACCGATCCGCGGCACGGGCAGGCCCGACGTGCCGCGGCCAAAACCTTCGATCTCGCCCTCTGGCTGCACGCGGAGGACGCAGCGACGGCCGAAGATCTGGGCGGGCGGCGGATCACTTTCCACGATCCCTGCCACGCCGTGCGCGGATTGGGGATCCGGCGCGAGCCTCGGGAGATCCTCGGCCGCATCCCCGGAGCCGAGTTCGTCGAGCTGCCCGAGGCCGACGCCTGCTGCGGCGGCGCGGGGTCCTATGCGCTTTCCCATTATAATCTCGCGATGCGCGTGCTCGAGCGCAAAATGGAAAACCTCAAGGGCACCGGCGCCGATTTGCTCGTCACCACCTGCCCGGCCTGCATGATCCAGCTCGCCCACGGCGTGCGGCGTGCCGGACTTGCGGTTGAGGTGCGTCACCTCGTGCAGCTCACGCGGCCGGGGTCGTCACGCTGAGTTTGGAAATTACGGCCCTCGGCCGTTCCGGAAGGAGAAAAGCATGGGCACGATCCGACGCTATGTCCGCTTCCGTTTCGAAGGACGGATCGGAAGCGCGATCCTGGAGGAAGGGCTCGTCTACCCCATCCACGGCGACGTCTTCGAAGACGGCGGCAAGACCGGCGAGGTGTTCCGGCTGGAGGAAGTGCAACTGCTCTCTCCCTGTG
>CAZQUP010000002.1:84477-109353 GCA_964596545.1 uncultured Desulfatibacillum sp.
AAGATCCTCGCCGTAGGCTTGAATTTTCGCAGCCATTTGGGAAACCGACCTGTACCCCAAAAGCCGGAGCTCTTCTGGAAGCCGGTCTCGGCGCTGCTCGACCCCGGAGAAGCGATCCGCATCCCGGCGGATGCGAAAACCGTGCACAGCGAGGGGGAGCTCGTACTGGTCATCGGCCGCAAGGTCAAGGGAGTATCGCGCGCGGAGGCCGAAGCGTGCATCTTCGGCTACACCTGCGGCAACGACGTGAGCGAGCGCGAATGGCAGCGGGCTGATCTCCAGTGGTGGCGCGCCAAGGGGGCGGACACCTTCGCGCCGCTGGGGCCGGCGATCGCGGCCGGCCTGGACTGGCGGAGAAGCCGCCTGGAGACGCGGATCAACGGTACGGTGCAGCAATCCCAGATCCTGAGCGATCTGATCTTCGATCCCCCCGAGATCGTCTCCCACGCCAGCCGCGCGGTCACCCTGCTGCCGGGAGACGTGATCTACACCGGAACCCCGGGAACCACGGGCGCGATCCGTCCGGGGGATGTGGTCGAGGTCGAAATCGAGGGGATCGGCTGCCTGAGTAACCCCGTCGCCGCCGGGGAAGAAAGCGGACATGCGGGGAGGGTCTCATGAACGCCGCCGATCTCCAGGGGATCTTTCCCCCCGTTCCCACCCCCTTCGAAAACGGAAAGCTCGCTCCCGAGCGGCTCGCGCAGAACATCGCCCGCTGGAACGCCGCCGGGCTCCGGGGCTACGTCGCCTTCGGCTCGAACGGCGAATCGGTCTTTCTCGACGACGAGGAAAAGCTCGAGGTGGTCCGGACCGTCGTCGAGGCCGCCGCCCCGGGCATGGCGGTCATCGCCGGGACGGGCTGCGAGTCCACGGCGCAGACGATTCGGTTGACGAACGCCTGCGCCCGGCTGGGCGCCCACGCCGCCCTCGTCGTCACTCCCTTCTACTACGGGCCGCAGATGACCGAGGAAGCGCTCTCCCGCCACTTCACGGCGGTCGCCGACGCCAGCGACATTCCCATCCTCGTCTACAACGTGACCAAGTTCACGCATCTCTCGGTCAGCGTGCGCCTGGCCGCCCGCCTGGCCGAACACCCGCGGATCATCGGCATCAAAGACAGCAACGGCAACGTGGCGGCCCTCGGCGAGCTGATCGACCGCGTGGACCGCAAGCGCTTCGCCGTGCTGGTGGGGACGGCCGGGGCGCTCTTCGGCGCTCTCGGTCTAGGGGCCGCGGGCGGCATCGTCGCCCTGGCCAACGTCGCCCCCGAGGCCTGCGTCGCCATCGCCCGGCACGTCGCCCGGGGCGAATGGGAGGAGGCGCGCCGGCTTCAGCTGCGGATGCTCCCCGTAAACACCGCGGTTACGGCGACCTACGGGGTTCCGGGGCTGAAGGCCGCCCTCGACCTGCGGGGCTACTTCGGCGGGGAGCCGCGGCCGCCGCTGCTTCCTTCAGGCCCTGAAGAGCGTGCGGCGATCGAAAGGATTCTGCGCAACGCCGGGCTTCTTTCCTGAAGCGGATCGGCCGCCCCCTCCGACGGGGCGGCTTTTTCCCGGCCGCGCACCATGGCGCCCATGGCGGCCGTCTGCAGGATGGAGAGTCCGGCGAAATACACCGCCCAGGCCGGGATCCCCCCCACGAGCGACCCGGCCTCGCCCCAGGCCCAGAAATCGTTTGCGAGCGCAAAGATCGCCGCCTGCACGGGCACCCAAGGGGTTCTGAGCCAAGGCGGAATTGCCCACGCCGCTTGCCGGCGGCAAAGCCCTCTCATCCCCCACACCCCTCCGTACGCAGCGAAAGCGAGCGCCATCACCCAGACGACCGGCAGCACCGGCCCGGGGTCGACCCAGCGCGTCTGGAAAGCAAGCAGTGCAGCCTCCCCGGAGAGGATCGAAGCCGCCGCCGCGCCCGCGGAGGGCCGGCGGGCGTACAGACCGAAGAGAACCGTCGGAAACAGCACGGCCAGGCCGGTGAACGATGCGGTCGCGATCTCAAGAATGGTCGCCGGCGGCTTGAGGGACAGGGCCCATCCGGCGAGCGCCAGGCCGGCGACGAAGAGGCGGCCCGGCAGCGCACCCCCCGTTTTCCCCGGCAGTATGCGCGGCAGCAGATCGCGGGTGAAGAGCGAACTCAGGGTCAACAGCTGCGAATCCATGGTGGACATGAGGGCGGCGAGCCCGGCGGCGACCACGAGCGCGGCGAAGAGATCGCCCGCCGCCGCCGAAAGCACCAGCGGCAGAATCCGGTCCGCCTGCTTCCCGGAGAGATCCGGGAAGGAGAGGTGCCCCAGGACCCCCACGGCCACCGGGGCGGCGAAGAGCACCGTGCAGAGGAGGGGATAGACGACCATCATGCGGCCGATCGCCCGTTCATCGCGTGCGGCGAAAAAGCGCTGAAAGAGCTGGGGGAACATGGGGTCGCAAAAGAACCACAGCGCGAGATAGCTGAACCAGATCCCCGGCAGATAAAAACCTTGGGCCCCCGGGCGGGCGAAGAGTTCGGGTCGGCGCGCGAGGACCTCCCGGCTTGCGGCGGCAAAGCCCCCGTGCGGGGAGGCGGCCACGAAAACGGCGGCAACGAGCAGCCCGAAGAAAAGAACCCCCTGAAAGAGATCGGTCCAGGCGACGGCCCGCAGCCCTCCCCGCAAAGTATAGAGGACCACAAGCCCGGTGACGATCCCCGCGCCGGTGAAAGCCGGAATGCCGAGAAGCTCCTCGAGGGCGTAACCCGCCGCCAGCGGCTGAAGCGCGATGTAGGGCAGGGTGAAGACGATCATCGTGAGGCTGAAGAGCACGGAAAGGGCCGGGCTGGCGTAAAGGTGCTCCACGAGCTCGCCGGGGGTGATCAGTTCTTTTTTCCGGCCGACGCTCCAGGCGCGGCGGCCGATCACCCAGTACGAAAGGGCCATAAAGCCGGTCCCGAAGCCCATAATCGGGAAAAAGGACCAGCCGTCGCGGTAGCCCGCCCCCGAAACCCCGAAGACCGTAAAGGCCGAGAAATTCGTCGCCGCCATGGTGGCGAGCAGCACCAACCCGCCCAGCCGGCGGTCAGCGAGGAAATAGGAGACGGGCGTCGCTCCCCGGCGCGTGCGCGCCAGCCACCCGATCGCGAGCACGGCAAACGCATAGCCCCCCAGCACGAGAAGTTTCGTCTCCATCCCCGTCCTCCCCGAAAACCGCACCCGACAAAAAAACGCCATCCCGACCCGGGTCGGGATGGCGTTTGCCTGACATGACCCTATTTGCAAAGGGCGCCGCCGGAGTCCCTCCGGCGCACCTTTTTTAGTGCGGCTTTCTCCGCAGCGTCAAATCATTCTTCCTTTTTCGGCAATTCGCTTACAGGATTCCGTACCCCATGAGCAGGGCGCAGACGGTCATGATCAGTCCGCTCCACAGGAGCGCCATGGTGGTGTAGCCCATGACGTCCCGGGCCGAAAGCCCCGCCAGACCAAGCAGCGGCAGCGCCCAGAAGGGCTGGATCATGTTGGTCCACTGGTCGCCCCAGGCGACGGCCATGGCCGAACGTACCATGTCGATCCCCATGGTCTTCGCCGCCTCGATCGTGATCGGACCCTGCACGGCCCACTGCCCGCCGCCGGAGGGCACGAACATGTTGATGATCCCGGCGGCCCAGAATTGGAGCATGTAAAACGTCCCGGCCGTGGAGACGGCGACGAACCAGCCGGCGATGACCTTGGCGAGTCCGGTGCCGACCATGATTCCTTGGATGCCGCCGTAGAGCGGGAATTGCAAAGCGATCCCCCCCGCGCCGCGGATCGCGATCGAGATGGCGTTGATATAGTTCACGGGCTTGCCGTGAAGCAGCACCCCGCTAATGAAAAAGATGAAAATCACGATGTTCAGGTTGAGATCGAACCCTTTGGTGCTGAAATGGCGGTAGAGGTAGATCAGACCCAGGATCCCGAAAATCAGGTTGATGATGACGCTGTGGTCGATGCGCTGGGCGATGGTCGGGTTCTCCGGCCGCGGCACCCGCACCGTCGCGCTCTCCACTTCCTTGAGCTTTTCGGGAGGGATGAGCTTCACCTCCTCGCGCCGGGGGTGGATGAAGGCGTAGAGGATCGGCATGGTCAGAACGATCAGGATAAGCGGCACGAGGTTGAAGGCGGTGAAGATGCTCTGGGAGACCGGGACCACGGCTCCGGTCGCCTTCTCGATGAAGTTCTGGGCGTGCTTGGCCGTGGCACATACCAGCGGGATCGAACCCGAAAGCCCCATGTGCCAGACCACGAACCCGGAGTAGCCGGCGGCGATGAGGTAGGGGAAGTCGACCTCGCGGTTGCGGCGGGCGATCTCGAGAGCCAGCAGCCCGCTCACGATCAGCCCGAAGCCCCAGTTGACCCAGGAGCAGACCCCGCCGACGAAGGCGACGATCATCCCCGCCCGCACCGGCGTGCTGCCGATCCCGGCGAGCGCCACGAGCACGCTGTTCACCGCGGGCGTGAGCGCGAGCGCATGGCCGGTGATCAGGATCAGCACCATCTGCATGGCGAAGGCGATGATGCCGTAGATCCCGTCCCCCCAGGTGCTGATGACCTTCAGGAAGCCGGCATCGGTGAAGATCAGGGCGAGAACGGCGGAAAGGAAGGTCAGCAGAATGGCGAACAGATAGGCGTCCGGAAGGTAGTTGCGCATCAAATGGGTGAAAAACGAGGCAAGGCTTCTCAGCATGGCGATCCCTCCTTCCTGTTGCGGTTCAGCCGTCCGCCTTCCGGCGGCGTTCGCGGTTCGACGAATCTTGAAGCGGACAGGACGACCTGCCTGAGGTGCAATTGAGGCGCTTTATACCCCCGAAGCGGGGTTTTGGCGAGAGGAAAATGGCAGCCCGCGATCGCCCTCCCTCCTCCCGAGGAAGGCGAACAGGGCGTCCTGGAGCTCCGCCCAGGCCCGCCGGCCCGCGGTCTCTTCGTCTACGATCAGGTGACGGTAGGCGCCGGTGAGCACCGGCCGGCTCACGCGCAGGGGATGGATCCGCCAGCGGTCGAGCCGCCGCTCCGAGACCAGGCCTTGCAGCCCCTCGAAAGAGATCAGTTCGTCGCCCGGGTCCACGAAAACCAGCGTCGGGATGTTCAGCCGCGGGCCGAGATGGGCGTCGAAATGCTTCAGGGTGGCGAACAGGGCGTTGTAGGCGGCGACCGGGGTCCCCGGATTCGCCGCATACCCTTCGGGGGCGAATGTGGGCAGGACCAGCCCCGGGAACGGAGAGAGCATCCGCACCGCCCGATCCCAAGGACGCAGGCGGAGCGCAGGTGCCAGCAACACCATGCGGGCGAAGGCGACCTCGGGGCGGGAGACGAGAAGATCGCAGCCCAGAAGCGCGCCGTAGGAGAAGCCCACGAAAACCGCCTCGCCGGAGGCCGCGGCGGCGACACGGCGCACTTCGCGGAATCCGGCGATCGCCTCTTCGGCCCAGAGCGCGTATCGGCAGGATTGAAAAGCGGCCAGCCGGTCGCGCCGGTCGTCCGCTCCGGAGCGGGCCGGGAAATTTCCCCCGTGCCCGTGAAGCTCAAGGAGGAAGGCCGCGATCCCCGCCGCATTCAACAGCGCGATCAAGGGGCGCATGCGCTCCGGGTCGAGGTTCAGCCCGTGCAGGACAAGCGCCGCGCCCCGCAGCGCCCCGCCCCCCGGATGAAACCACCTTCCCGGGGCCGCCCCTTCGCCCATGGCCTTTCAGCCGAGCAGGGGGAGGACGGCCTGGCGGAGGTCTTCGGTCCCCAGGGCGACGGGAAGCGCTTCCTCGATGCGTTCGACGAGGACGAGCCGGAGGGCATCGAGCACCTCGCGGGGAACCTCCTCGAGGTCTTTCTCGTTTCGCCGCGGCAGGATCACCGTGGAGAGGCCCGCGCGGTGGGCGGCGAGCAACTTCATCTTGATTCCCCCCACCGGCAGCACTCGGCCGCGCAGCGTCACCTCGCCGGTCATGCCGACATCGCCCCGCACGGTCCGGCCGCTGAAGAGGCTCGCCATCGCCAGCACCATGGCGACGCCGGCCGAGGGGCCGTCCTTGGGGATGGCCCCCGCGGGAACGTGCAGGTGGACGTCGCTCGTTTCAAAGACCGCCGGATCGACGCCCAGCGTCTCGGCCTTGGAGCGCACATAGCTGTGGGCGATCCGGGCGCTTTCGCGCATCACCTCCCCCAGGTGGCCGGTCAGGGTCAGAGTTCCCTTGCCCTTCATTCGCGTCGCCTCGATGAAGAGGATGTCGCCGCCGAAGGAGGTGACGGCGAGCCCCGTAGCGATCCCGGGGATCTCGATCGGCTCGGAGCGCTCGGACTCGAAGGCTTCCTTGCGCAGCACCTCGCGCACGAGCTCGGGGGTCACGAGCACGTGGCTCCATTTCTGTTCGACGATCCTGACCGCACTCTTGCGGCAGACCGCCCCGATCGCCCGCTCGAGGGAGCGCACACCGGCCTCGCGCGTGTAGTCGCGCACGATTTTCCGCACCGCGTCGTCGGTGAAGGTGATCTCCTCCTCCCGCAGGCCGTTCGCCTTGAGCTGTCGCGGAATGAGATGCCGGCGCGCGATCTCAAGCTTTTCGGCCTCGGTGTAGCCGTCGAGGGCGAGGATCTCCATGCGGTCGCGCAAGGGAGCGGGGATGGTTTCGAGCTGGTTGGCGGTGGTGATGAAGATCACCTCGCTCAGGTCGAAATCGACATCCAGGTAATGATCCCGAAAAGAGCGGTTCTGAGCCGGATCGAGCACTTCGAGCAGCGCGCTCGCCGGATCGCCCCGCCAGTCCTGGCCGATCTTGTCCACCTCGTCGAGCATAAACACCGGGTTGCGGGTCCCGGCGCGTCGGATGGCCTGGAGGATGCGGCCGGGCATGGCGCCGATGTAGGTGCGGCGATGCCCGCGGATCTCTGCCTCGTCGCGCACCCCGCCCAGGCTCATGCGCGTGAAGCTTCGACCGAGCGCACGGGCGATGCTCTTGCCCAGGCTCGTCTTGCCCACCCCCGGCGGCCCGACGAAGCACAGGATCGCCCCGGTCGCCTCGCCGTCCTCCACCGCTTCCCCGCCGGCCGCGCCCGGGCTCCGCTCGGCGCGGAGCTTGCGGACCGCGAGCACCTCGAGGATGCGCTCCTTGATCTCCTGCAGCCCGTAGTGATCCTCGTCGAGGACGCGCCGTGCATGGCCGATGTCGCTGCGGTCCTCGCTCAGCTTCGTCCAGGGCAGCTCGAGGATCCAGTCGAGATAGGTGCGGATCATCGAGGTCTCCGGCGAGTGGGGGGACATGCCGCGCAGGCGCTTGAGTTCGCGCTCGGCCTCTTTGCGCGCCTCCTCGGGCAGCTCGGCGGCGGCGATCTTTGCGGCGTATTCGTCGGCCTCGGCCCGGGAGTCGTCGGCTTCCCCCAGCTCCTTCTGAATGGCTTTGAGCTGCTGGCGCAGGAAATAATCGCGCTGAGCCTTTTCCATCTCCTCGCGGGCGTCGCTCTGGATCTTCTGGCCGAGCGAGAGGACCTCCTTCTCCCGGGCGAGGTGGGCGACCAGCAGACGCAGCTTTTCTTTCAAATCGTCGGCCGCGAGCACCTGCTGCGCCTTTTCCATCTCGAGCCCCGCGTAGTTGGCGACCAGATAGGCGAGGTAGCGCGGGTTCTTCACCTGGGCGAGGAAATCGGCGGCCTCCTTGGGGTAGTTCGGCGAGAGGGCCACGACCTCGCGCGCGAGGTCGAGCAGGCTGCGCTGCAGGGCGTCGGTCTCCAGATCCTCCTCCATTCGGTCGGGGGCCACGGCGACGCGCGCCTTGAGGTAGGGCTGCTGGGCGGTCCAGAACTGGATGCGGAAGCGCTCCAGGCACTGGACGATCACACTCAGATGACCCTCGGCGTTCTGGGCGACGCGTTCGATGCGGGCGATCGTCCCCACCTCGTGCACCTGCCCCGGCATCGGCTCCTCGATCCGCGGCTCCTTCATGGCCACCAGCCCGATCAAACGCTCTCCCTGGCGAGCCTCTTCGATCAGTTTGAGCGAACGGGGGATGCCGATCGAAAGGGGAATAATCGTAAACGGAAAAGCGACCGTGTTGCGCAACGGCAGGATGGGCAGCTCCTCCGGGAGCGCGATCGCCGCACCTTCCGCCGAGGGCTCATCGGACTCGGGCGCCATACGAAAGGATCTTAAACTTGTCATCCCTAGCTCACTCCTGAATGGGGGACTTTGACACGAAGGTAATAACCCCGGCGGGATTGTAAAGGAAGTCAAGGTCGTTGTTGACAGCGGCCGCGGAGCGTGGTAGGCGGAAAAAAAGTTCGGTGAATAAGGCGCTATTCGTGGACGGACGGTTCCTCGGCTTTTGGTGCTTTGGAATCGTCCATCCGGGATCCTGAAGCAAACCTTCGTTCAAAGGGCCCGGATGGACCGGAGGCGGTCTATCCGGAGCCTGGAGATGATGGAGCTCCGAGACCGCTCTCGGGGCTCCTTGTTTTTTAAGGAAACCGCCCACGGCGATCGCCTGAGGAGGATTCCGCCATGATTCTCGAGTTGGAGAAGGAACTGACGCCGGAAGGAAAAATCCAGCTCATCCGGCGGCTCAAGGCCCAGCGCTGCGACTGCCGGGAGCTTCCGCGCGTCGAGGGAACGCAGCGGATCGGGATTCTGGGCAGGGCCGGGATGAGCGAGGAAGAGATCGGGCGCCTGCCGGGGGTCGCACGCGTCGTCCGCGTGACCACACCCTACAAGCTCGTCGGCCGCCAGATGCACCCCCAGGACACCCTCGTGTCCGTGCGCGACGTTCTCGTCGGCGGGGAGAACCTCTGCGTGATCGCCGGTCCCTGCGCCATCGAGAGTCTCGAGCAGGCGCTCACGATCGCCCGGGAGGTCAAACAGGCCGGAACGACCCTCTTCCGCGGCGGGGCCTTCAAGCCGCGGACCTCGCCCTACTCTTTTCAGGGGCTCGAAGAGGACGGCCTCAAGATCCTGGCCGAGGTGCGCGAGACTCTGGGGCTTCCGGTCGTGACCGAGATGACCTCGCCCTCGCAGGCGGATTTGATCTTCAAGTACGTGGACGTCGTCCAGATTGGCGCCCGCAACATGCAGAACTTCGAGCTCCTCAAATGCGCCGGCCGCATGGGCAAGCCCGTCCTGCTCAAGCGAGGACTCGCCGGCACGATCGAGGAATGGCTCATGTCCGCCGAATACATCCTCTCCGAAGGCGACGGGCAGGTGATCCTCTGCGAACGGGGGATCCGGACCTTCGAGCCCTACACGCGGAATACGCTCGATCTCTCGGCGATCCCGGTGATCAAGAAACTCACCCACCTGCCCATCGTCATCGACCCGAGCCACGCGACCGGAATGCGAGAGAAGGTGAGCCCCATGGCGCGCGCCGCAGTGGCCGCCGGGGCCGACGGGATCATGGTCGAAGTGCACCACGACCCGCAGCGGGCCCTCTCCGACGGCGCTCAGAGCCTCTATCCCGCCCAGTTCCGCCAGCTCATGCGCGACCTCTATGTGATCGCCCCGGTGATCGGAAAGCGCCTCGACTTCAGCCACATGGACCGCGTCCGCTCCATCGGCCGTCGCGCTCAGGAGGCCGGGAACGCCAAGCCGCGCGCGGGCTTTATGGGCCGCATCGGAAGCTTCAGCCACAAGGCCTGCCGCCAGTACTTCGCCGACGCCGTGGAGGCCGTCTCGCTGCCTACCTTTCGCTCCATTTTCGAGGCGATCCGGGAAGGCCGCATCGACTACGGAGTGATCCCGCTCGAGAACTCGCTCTCCGGCAGCATCCACGAAAGCTACGATCTCCTGCGGGAATACGACTTGAGGATCCTGGGCGAGCTGACGATCCGCATCACCCAGAACCTGCTCGCTCGCCCGGGGGCCGAGCTGGAGGGCATCCGACGGGTGCTCTCACATCCCCAGGGCTTCGAGCAATGCCGGCGCTTTCTCTCCCAATTCGACTGGGAACAGGTGGCCGTGAGCGACACCGCCGCGGCCGCCGAGCGCGTGCGCGATGGACAGAACCCGGCGCTCGCGGCGATCGCCAACCAGAGCGCCGCCGAGCATTACGGGCTCGCCGTTCTCGTCCCCGGCATCGAGGACAACCCGCGGAACTTCACCCGCTTCGTCGTAGTCGGTCGGGAGCCGATCGAACCGCGGAAGGCGAACAAATCGTCGCTGCTCTGCTCGGCGCGGAACGAGCCCGGAGCTCTTTTTTCCATTCTGGAGGTCTTCGCCGAAAACCGCGTGAACATGATCAAGCTCGAGTCACGGCCGATCCCGGGCGAACCCTGGCGTTACCTCTTCTACATCGATGTCGAAGCCGACCTGGAAGCCCCCGAGATGGCTGCGGTCCGTCAGGCGGTCGAGCAAAAAAGCGAGTTCTTCAAGCTGCTCGGCTGCTACGGAAACGGTTGACAGAAGACGGCCGGCCGCTTTAGATGAACCCGAGGGGATCGTCGATCAACCGGCGTGCAGCGGGAGGTACAAAGCATGGAGCGGGTTCGCTGGCGGGAAGTCGAGGACACGCCGATCACCAGCTTCCCCTATAAGGGCAAGCTTTACCCGGTAAGAGGGATCAGCGTGCGCTGGCTCTCCCGCTTCGGCGACGACGGGACGGGCTCCCCCGAATACGGCCTGCGCCTGTTTACGGCCCAGCCCGGCGGGGAGATTCCCATCCACAATCATTTCTACGTCCAGAGCATGTACATTCTAAGCGGCCGATTCGAATGCCGAAGCTTCGACCCGCAAACCGAGCAGCCGACGATGACGGTGACCGCCGAGGCCGGCGACACGGTCGTCGTCCCCAGTTTGGAGCCGCACGGGATGCGCAATCTGAGCGCAACCGAGAAGGCCACCTTCCTGTGCTGCATCGGCAACGTCTACGAGAAAGAACCCCTCTGAGCCCGGGGAGGGTTCGGCAGCCTTGAGTGCAACTTCCGCCAACCTTTACCTCTGCGGCATGCGCGGAACGGGAAAAACCGCGCTCGGCCGGATGCTCGCCACCGAGCTGGAAGTTCCTTTTCTCGACCTCGACCTCGAAATCGACCGCCTCCTCGGCTACCCCCATGCCCGCCTGGTCGCCGAGCAGGGTTGGCTCGCTTTTCGGGAACTTGAGTACGACATCTGCAAGCGTCTCGCCCGCCGCGAAAAGTCGCTGATCGCCTTGGGGGGGGGAACCGTCCGTTACGCCTGGAACCGCGACCTCCTGCGGGGAACCGGATTTTTCGTGCTGCTCACCGCGCCGGAGGAGGAACTCGCGCGGCGCCTGCAAAACGAGCGCCGCCCCGCTCTCATCCGGGCGACGAGCCTCGAGGAAGAGCTCCGCGCCGTCTGGGAACGATTCGAAGAGATCTACCGGCGGACGGCCGATTTCGTCTATGACACCGCCGGAAAATCCTTGGCCGAGGCGGCCCGGGACCTCCTACCCGTGGCGCGCGGCTATCTGCAGAACGGATGTCCGCCGGGGGACGCCTCATGCCCGGTGCTCCGCTGACGGAAAACGACACCTACTCCACCCCGCCGGGGCGAAGCGGGCCGATCGCGCGAAGCTTTCCGACCTTCTTTTTCTACCTGCGGATCGCGGGCATCGTGCGGCGGGCCTCGGCACTCGCCCGCCGGGGGCTCTACGACGACGTCTGCTGGATCGAAAGCAGCCGCGCCACCGTGCGTGCCCTCGAGGCCGTGGGAGGGCGCTTCGCAATCCAGGGGTTGGACTTCGTGCGGCGGCTTGACTCACCTGCCGTCTTCATCGCCAACCACATGAGCATCCTTGAGACCTTTGTGCTCCCCTGTCTGATCGTCCCCCACCGGCCGCTCACCTTCGTGATCAAAGAAAACCTCGTGACCTATCCCTGGTTCGGCCACGTGATGCGTTCGCGCGATCCGATCGTCGTGGGGCGCGAAAACGCGCGCGAGGACCTTAAGGTCGTACTCGAAGAAGGCCGCCAACGGCTGAAGAGCGGCGTCTCGGTCGTGATTTTTCCGCAGACGACCCGCGCCATCGGCTTCGACCCGCGGCAGTTCAACAGCCTGGGGGTGAAACTGGCGGGACGCTGCGCCGTGCCTGCGGTTCCGATCGCTCTCAAAACCGACGCCTGGGGTCTGGGAAAGAGGCTGAAGGACTTCGGATCGGTCGCCCCGCAGAAGACCGTGCACATCCGTTTCGGTGAGCCGATCTCCGTCGCCGGCGCCGGCAAAGAGGAGCATGCCCGCATCGTCTCCTTCATCGGGGCGCAGATGGCGGGCTGGCGGAGCTGAAGGGGGCGGCGCCCGCCGCCCCCGATGTTCTCTCCGGCGTTGTGGGGATCAGAAGAAGCGGTACTGCAGGCCGATCGCCAGACCCCAGACATCCTTGTCAAGGGTCGTTCCCGCCGGCGCACGGGAGGAGGAGCGGTCGACCTTCTCGGACTCGTACCATACCCTCAAGCCTCCCAAGGAGAGGCTCAAGCGCTCGGTCGGACTCCAGACCACGCCGGCGGCGATCGTGTTCGCATCCAGCTCCGGAGCCTCGGGCAGGAGGTCGTAGGATTCCATCCCCTTAATGTCGGTCCGCAGATACCCCACGCTGAAGCGCCACTGCGGGTTCAGAATGTACTCGAGAGTCACCCCGTAGTCCATGCTGTTTCCCGGCATGGAGTTCTGGAAGCGCGCCCCTTCGAGTTTCGCCTGCTTTTCGAGGTAGTAGTTCAGGTTGGGCTCGATCCTCAACTTCCCCGGAATGATGAAGTAGGAGAGCCCGAGCGAAAGGTAGCCGGGCAGATCCTCCCGTTCATGGGTCCCGTCCGTCCAACCGACCCCGCGGGAGACCGCCTGGCCGGGGGAGTTGTCCTTGGTGTCGGACTTGAAGTTGAGCGGGGTGTTCGACATGTAGGTGGCAGCGAAGGTCAGATCCGGGATGGGCATCCAGTTCAGACCGAGGAAATAATTGAAGGCTTCGTCGGTACGCTCGATCTTGACTTTGACGCTGTTCAACGCGCCCTGGGCTTTGCCCTTGAAGGTCTGGCTGGCGTCCACGAAGCGGATGCCGCCCCCGATCGAGAGGGTGTCGATGAGGCGGTAGGAAGCCCCGAGGCTGTAGCCGACGTAGTAGCTGTCGGCCTCGATGAACTGGTCGATATTGGTCGGGTTGCCGGCGGGCCCTCCAAGATAGGTCCCCAGCCCTCCCAGGGCTCCGGGGAGACTCAGCATGGCGGTGCGGGCGTTTCCGTCGTCATAGCGCACGTAGCCGCCGCCGCCGGGAATCGTGACCGCGAAAAATCCCGCCCAGCGATCTTTTTTGTAAACCGCAAAGAGCCCCGGGATGATGGACGCCTCCTCGGACTCGAGGGTCCCCAGATTGAGAATGGCCGGCGAGGAGGGAAGCTGGTTGGTGTAGTCTTTCATGAGGTAGATGCCGTCGGCTTTGAGGTAGAGCCCGTCCTTCATCAGCGCCGTGCCCGCGGGATTGAAGGCCGCCGCGTCCGCCATGTCGGTCGCTGCGTTGCGGTTCAGCGTACGGATGTATTCGGCGCTCCAGTTTTGCTTGTTGATGATCCCCCCGGCGTAGGTCGTCGAAACGAGCCCCGCCACGAGCAAGAAGACCCCCATTGCCATCCCTGCCTTGCGCATCGTCTCCCTCCTCCTTGTTTTGGGTTGAACCGCCAAGCGAACCATCCCCCTGCGACATGCCTCGGGGGGGGGGGAACAGGCGAATCTTTTTTCTCAAGGAGCGTTCAATCGATCACTTGCGTTTGGGTTTCAGGATGCACCCTGCAATCGTTTCAGAATGCGGGGTGGGGTAAAGCCCGCGAGGATTTTGCTGAATGGGCGTTCAGCTTTTATAAGAGAATTTTTTCTGTGGCAAGCAAAAAGTTTGGATGAATAATATGTTCATTTGATATTAATTTATTCAAACTTATGAACGATATTTATTCTTTGAAAATACTTTACCGAGAAGCGAGGGGCGTGACGTTCAAACCGCTTCGATGGTGGAAGGCGGCTTGGGGGCGAGATGGTAGGTGACGCTCACCACCCCGGGAACGCGTTGCAAAAGGGCCGCGGCGAGAGCCTCGAGCCTCGACCAAGGAAGCCGCGTCGGGGTGGCGGTGCGCGCATCCTTGCTGTCCCAGCAGCGAATCTCGATCTGCTGACCGAATTCGCGCCGGCCGCGGCGCAGCCCCGTGACGCGGTCTTCATGCAACACAGCGAAATACTGGAAGGCTCGGCGTCCCGCGAGCATTTCCTCCACGACGGCGGTCGCCCGCCGCACAGTCTCGATGCGCTCGGGGGTCGCCTCCCCGATCACCCGCGCGGCGAGCGCCGGGCCCGGAAAGGGCATGCGGCCGTGAATTTCCGGCGGCAACCCCAGAGCCCGGGCCACCTTGCGCACGCCGTCCTTGCGCAAAGCGACCAGAGGCTCGACGATGCGATAGCCGAAGGTCTGCTGCGGGTCGATCCCGAGCTGCTCGAAAACGTTGTGCTGGCGCTTGATCCCGGCGACCGTCTCCTCGATGTCGGTGAGGATCGTCCCCTGGAGAAGAACCCGCGCCCCGCTCTCTTTCACGAGCCGGCCGAAGACGTCGCGGTAGAAGGTGCGCGTGACGGCCTCGCGTTTTTCTTCAGGGTCGGTGACCCCGCGCAGGGCGGCGAAGAACTCGCGCCGGGCGTCGACGAGGGCGACGGGAACCCCGAGCCTGCGGAAAAGCCCCGTGACGCGCCGGGGCTCGCCGGCGCGCATCAGGCCGTTGTCGATGAAGACGGTCTTCAGACGCCTTCCCAGGGCACGGTGACCGAGCATCGTCACCACCGAGGAGGCGACCCCTCCCGAGAGGGCGTTGATCGCCGTGTCCCCGCCCACCGCCTCGCGGATGGCGGCGACCTGCTCGTCGATGAAGCGCAGGGGCTGCAACCGGGAGGATGAAATCTCGCGCATCATGGGGGCTCCTGTCGTCTTGAGGAATCGCCGCCGGAACCGCCGGCTTCAATCGCGACGAGCGGCTTGGGCCGCTTCCATCAAAGCTTCGGCATACGTGGGGTGGCCGTGGACGGTGCGGGCGAGGTCCTCGAGGCTGGCCCCCATTTCGACGGCGAGGGCGGCCTCGGCGACCATCTCCGCCGCCCGGGGTCCTAAAATATGGGCGCCCAGCAGGCGATCGGTCTTGCGGTGGCCGATCACCTTGACCAGCCCCTCGGTCTCGCCGGCGCAGCGGGCGCGTCCGTTTCCGGCGAGGGGGACGACCCCGGTCACGTAGGGGATCCCGCGCATCTTGGCCTGCTCTTCGGTCAGGCCCACCCCTCCCGCCTCGGGGGCGGTGTAGACAATGCCGGGAATCGCGTCGTAGTTCACTTCGCCGAAGCGGCCGGCGATCCGCCCGGCGAAGGCCGCCCCCTCGGCCGCAGCCTTGTGGGCGAGCATGGGCCCGGCGACGAGATCGCCGATGGCGTAAAGTCCGGGCGCGGCGGTGCGCCAGCCTTCGTCGACCGGGATCCAGCCGGTCCGGGGATCGGGCCGGATCCCGATTTCCTCGAGGCCCAGGCCGGCGGTCAGGGGCCGGCGGCCGACGCTGACAAGAAGCTTATCGAAGGCGAGCACCTCGCGTTTGTCCCCGGATTCGACCTCGACCCGCACCTGCCCCTCCTCGACCGTGGCGGCGATCACCCGGGTTTCCAGGCGGAACTCGAACCCCTGACTCTTGAGCACGCGCAGCAGCCGGCGCCCGATCTGGCCGTCCATCGCCGGAACGATCGCCGGAAGCATCTCGATCACCGTCACCCGCGCGCCCAGCCGCAGCCAGATCGAGCCGAGCTCAAGGCCGATGTAGCCTCCGCCGACCACGCCGAGACGGCGCGGAACGGCGTCGAAGGAAAGCGCCTCGGTCGAAGAGACGATGAATCGGCCGTCGAACGCCGCCTGCGGGAGCGCGGCGGGTTCGCTGCCCGTGGCGAGAAGCACGTTTTGCGCCTCCAGGCGGCGCACTTGCCCGCCGGGGTCCGCCTCGACCAGCCGCGGCCCCGCAAGCCGGGCCGTTGCCCGGAGAATCTCGACGCGGTGGGTCTCAAGCAAGCGCCGGACGTGGGCGGTGAGATCGCGGACCACTTCCTCCTTGCGCGCGAGCATGCGCCCGAGATCCAGCTCCACGCCGGAAAGCCGCACCCCGTGCTCGGCAAGGCGGCTTCGGGCGACTGCGAAGTGTTCGCTCGAATCGAGCAGCGCTTTGCTCGGGATGCAGCCCTCGTTGAGACACACCCCCCCCAGACGCTCGCGTCGCTCGATCAGGACCGTCTTCAGTCCCAGCCGCGCCGCGTGCGCCGCCGCGGTGTACCCCCCGGGCCCGCCGCCGATGACCACGAGATCGTAGGCATCCGCCATGGTTCAGATCTCCATCAGGATCCGCTCGGGATTCTCGATACACTCCTTGATGTGCCGCAGGAAGGTGACCGCCTCGCGGCCGTCGACAATGCGGTGGTCGTAGGAGAGGGCGACGTACATCATCGGCCGGACGACGATCTGGTCTTCGACCACGACGGGCCGCTTGTCGATGCGGTGCATGCCGAGGATGCCGCTCTGCGGGGTGTTGAGAATCGGGGTGCTCAACAATGAGCCGAAAACCCCTCCATTGGTAATCGTGAAGGTCCCGCCCTCGAGCTCGGCGAGGGTGAGGCGGTTTTCCCGGATCCGCTCCACGAAACCGCGCACGGCCTGCTCGATCTCGGCGAAGCTCAAGCGGTCGGCGTGACGGATCACGGGAACGACGAGCCCCCGCTCGGCACCCACGGCGACCCCGATATGGTAGTAGTGCGGGTAGACGATGTCGCCGCCGTCGATGTAGGCGTTGATCTCGGGCACGGCTTTCAGCGCCTCGACGCTCGCCTTGACGAAAAAGGACATGAGCCCGAGGGGGACTCCGTGTTTCTTCTCGAAGGCTTCCTTGTAACGCCGGCGCAGTTCGAGAACGGCGCTCATGTCGATGTCGTTGAAGGTGGTGAGCATCGCCGTGGTCTGCCGCGCCTGGAGCAGCCGCTCGGCGATACGCCGCCGAATGGGGCTCATGGGTTTGCGGGTCTTTTCCTCCGTGAGCGGCGCCGCGCACGGGGGGCAGACCGCCGCTGCCGCACCGGGCGCAGGAGCGGCGGCGGGTGCGGAGCGGCTCTCGAGGTAGAGCAACACATCGCCCTTGGTCACGCGGCCCCCGGGTCCCGTGCCGGGGATTTCGCGCACATCGATCCCCTGCTCCGCAACCAGCCGGCGGACGGATGGGGAAAGCCCTGCCGGGACGGCGGCGGCGGACGGGGGGGCGTCGGCGGAGACCTTCAGCGGCGGGGCTTCCTCGCCGGCCGGCTGCGCCTGTTTGGCCGCCGCGCTCTCCGGGGGCGCAGAGGAGACGGCCGCCTGCGGGGCTTCCGGTTTCCCGGCCGCCTGCGCCTCCACCTCTTCGAGAATCCCCACGACCTGCCCGATTTTCACGGTCGCTCCCTGGGCCACGCGGATGGAGAGCCTGCCGGTCGCCTGGGCGGTGACCTCCAGGGTGACCTTGTCGGTCTCGAGGACGAGAAGCACCTCGTCCTTGCGGACAAGATCGCCGTCGCGCTTCAGCCACTGCGCCAGCAGCGCCTCGGTAACCGACTCGCCGACACTGGGGACGCGGATCTCGATCGCCATGGAACGCAAACCTCCCGTCGGCCGGACCTCAGCGGCCGGATTCGACCGCCGCGAAGACCCGGTCGATGATCTCGGCCTGCTCGCGCCGGAAGACGTGAGGAAAGCCCGTGGCCGGCGTGGACGAAGCCTTGCGGCCGACATAGGTGAAGGGCTTCCCCAGAAAGGCCTCGAGTCGGGGACGGAGAAAGCTCCAGGCCCCCATGTTTTCGGGCTCGTCTTGGACCCACAACCAGCGCCGCGCCTGCCGGAAGCGTGTAAGCGCAAGCCGCAGCGGATTTTGCGGAAAGGGATAGAGCTGCTCGAGGCGGATAAACGCCAGATCCTTCCGTTTCTCCTCCCGTCGCCGGTTGAGAAGTTCGTAGTAGATTTTGCCGCTGCAAAAAATGAGCGCTTCGGCCCCGGGGTCGGCCTCGCCGTCCTCGAGGATCCCCCGGAAGGAGCCGGTGGCCAGCTCTTCGAGGCGCGAGACGGCCTCCGGATGCCGGAGCAGGCTCTTTGGGGTGAGAACGACCAAGGGTTTGCGGAAATCGGCCTTCACCTGCCGGCGAAGCAGGTGGAAGTACTGCGCGGGGGTGGTCGGCTGGCAGACGATGAGATTCTCCTCGGCGCAAAGCTCGAGGAAGCGCTCCGGCCGCGCGCTCGAGTGCTCGGGGCCGAGCCCCTCGAGTCCGTGAGGCAGAAGCAGGGTGAGGCCGCTCAGCCGCTGCCACTTGGCCTGACCGCTGGCGATAAAAAGGTCGATCACGGACTGGGCGTTGTTCACGAAATCCCCGAACTGCGCCTCCCAGAGGGTCAGACCTTCCGGACGGCCGAGCGAGTAGCCGTATTCGAAGGCGAGCACGGCGGCCTCGGAGAGGGGGCTGTCGAAGACGGAAAAAGGCGCCTGCCCCCCGCCCAACGCATTCAACGGCACAAAGCGCTCCCCCGTCACCCGGTCGACCCACACCGCGTGCCGCTGGCTGAAGGTGCCCCGCCCGCTGTCCTGCCCGCTTAAGCGCACGGGATGCCCCTCGACGAGAAGGCTCGCCAGGGCGAGGGCTTCGGCGTTGGCCCAGTCGATCCCCTCCCCGGAGGCGACGGCGGCCTGCCGCCGCTCGAGGACCTTTTCGAGCTTCGGGTGCAGACGGAACCCCTCGGGGGTACGGTTGAGGTCGCCGGCAAGACGCCCCAGCGTTGCGGCGGCGACCCCGGTTTTGACGGTGACCGGCGAGTAGGTCCCGCTGTAGGCTTCCCAGAACTCGTAGAACCGCGGCTCCGGGAAGGCGCACACGCTGCCGTGGACGGCCTGCCAGTCGGCCTCGAGGCGGGCGCGCATCGCCTCGGCGATGCGGCCGGGCTCCGCGGGGTCGATGACGGCTCCCTCGACCAGGGACTCGGCGTAGAGCCGGTCGAGCGGAGGCCGGTTGCGGATGCGCTCGTAAAGCAGCGGCTGCGTGAAGTAGGGCTCGTCCCCCTCGTTGTGGCCCCAGCGTCGGTAACAGACGAGGTCCACGACCACGTCCTTGCCGAAGACCCAGCGGTACTCGGCCGCCAGCCGCATCACGTGTACGGCGGCCTCGGGGTTTTCGCCGTGCACGTGGAAGATGGGCACGGCGAGCATCTTGGCGACGTCGGTCGCGTAGCGTGAGGAGCGGGCATGCTCGGGCGGAGTCGTGTAGCCGATCTGGTTGTTGAGGACCACGTGTACGGTTCCGCCCGTCGTGTAGCCGGCGAGCCGCGAGAGGTTCAACGTTTCAGCCACAACCCCCTGGCCGGCGAAGGCCGCATCCCCGTGGAGGAGAACGGGGAGCACGGCGGCGGTCCCCCCTTCGCCGATACGTTCCTGCCTTGCCCGCGCCAGGCCCTCGACCACGGGGTCGACGGCTTCGAGGTGGCTGGGGTTGTTGAGCAGCACGACGCGCAGGGGACGGCCCGAGGCGGTCAGGATCTCCCCCTGGTAGCCGTGGTGATATTTCACGTCGCCGGCACCGACGAGCATCCCGGGGTCGTAGCAGTTTTCGAACTCGCCGAAGATGTCGGCGAAGGGTTTGCCCAAGAGGTTCGCCTGGACGTTCAGGCGGCCGCGATGGGCCATGCCGAGGATGACCTCACGGCAGCCGAGCTCGGCCCCCCGCTCGAAGAGGGCGTCGAGCGCCGGGATGAGCACATCGCCCCCCTCGAGGGAAAAGCGCGTGACCCCCACGTATTTCGCGTTCAGAAACTGCTCGAAGACCGTGCTCGCCACCAGCTTTTCCAGAATGCGGCGCCGCAGCGCGGGGTCGAAGCGCGGGGCGTTGCGCACGGGCTCCATGCGCTCGATCAGCCAGCGCTTCTCCTCGGGATCCGGCAGATGCATGAACTCGACCCCCACCGCGCGGCAGTAGGTCTCGCGGAAGCCGCGGAGAATATCCCGCAGCGGGGCGCGCACGTTCTCCGGGCCCTCCGGGACGAGAAACGTCCGCTCGAGATCCTCGGGGAGCAGCCCCACCGCCTCCAGGCCGAGCAGGGGGTGCTCCGTGGGACAGGCTTCCAGCGGGTCGAGACAGGCGAGCAGGTGCCCGAGGGTGCGGTAACGATGGATCAGCTCCTGTACCCGGCCCTGCTTCAGCGCCGCCCCCGCCTCGGGGATGGCGATCGCCCCGCCGGATTGGGCCAGCTCGAAGCCCTCGAAGAAAAATCGCCAGTCGGGAGGAACGGCCGCCGGGTCGGACTTCCAGCGGCGGTACTGCTCCTCGATGTAGTCGCGGTTCAGGGTGACAAGCGATGAGGACATGGTACGGCTGGTTCCTTCGCGGATAAAGGGCCGCCCCGCAGCCGGCCGGAAACGCCGGGCGCTCTCGAAGGGGAAAGCAGGGCTTCGCCGCCTGTTCCGGATTCCTCCGGTTGGTTTCGCGCGATCATAGAAGAAAAGTGTGGAGGGAGTCAAACCGGGAAAGTCCACAAATTTTTGCATCCCTGCAGATTCCGTAGTAAGATGAAGCTGATGACGCCCCGAACTCTCGCCCCCCCCAGGTGACCGGAGCATGGCCCGCACGGCTGGCGATGCGCGCGACCTCGTTCTGGAATGCGTCGATACCCTGCTGGCGGTAGTCGAAGAGAAGAACTGGTCGCTGCGGCAGCACTGCGAGCGGGTGGCAAACGGGGTCGCCCGGTTCTGCAGCCGTTTCCAGCTCATGCCGGCCAAGGACATCGACAACCTCTATTACGCCGCGCTGCTTCATGACTTCGGTCTGATCTTCGGCCCTCCCGAGCTGCTCGAGGCCGCCGAGGAAACGGCCGACCGCGGCGCTCTGAGGCAGCACCCGTTGCTCACCGAAAAACTTCTCTCGCCCATGGGCGCCCTCTCCCGAGCGCTTCCTTTCATCCGCCACCACCACGAGCATTGGGACGGAAGCGGGGTCCCCGACGGGAGAAAAGGCGAGGACATCCCGCTCGGTGCCCGTCTGATCGCCCTCTTCGACTGCTTCGACGGGCTGACCTCCCCGCCCTTTCCGCGCCAGGGCCTCGCGCCTCAGGCGGCCCTCGAGCGGATCATCGAGCTGTCCGGAAAACGCTTCGACGGTCGCCTGGTCGACAGCTTCGCCCAGTACATCGAGTCCACCCCGGGGACCCCGGAGGAATACATCCGCGGCCGCAAAACCGAAAGCGTCAACCTGAAGGAGGTGTTCGCGCGCATTCTCCAGAAGTTTGCGGCGGGCCGGATCGCGCTGCCGGTGATGCCGCAGATCGTCCAGGAGCTCGAGCAGATCATCGCCCGGCCCAACCCCACGGCCGACGACCTCGCGGCGGCGATCGAAAAGGAACCCGTCATCGCCCTGCGGCTGGTTTCGATCGCCAACAGCCCGGCCTACCGGGGCATGAAAGACATCCGCTCCGTGCGGCAAGCGATCCCGCGGCTGGGGCTGAAGGAAACGATGAACCTCGTCGTGGCCATCGCCCACAAGAGCCTCTACGAAACCGCAACCCCCCACTACCGCAGCCTCATGGAAAAGCTCTGGGGGCACGCGCTCGCCACGGCTTGGGCCGCCAAGGGCATCGCCCGCCACCGGAACCTGCCGGATCCCGACGTCCTGTTCCTCCTCGGCCTCACCCACGATATCGGCAAAACCTTTCTTCTGCAGGCCTTCTCCGAGGAAGAAGCCGTCAAGACCGTCGACCTGAAGCTCGTTCTCACCGCCGTCCAAGAGGCGCACCTGGGGGTGAGCCAGCTTCTGCTCAAGCGCTGGGGGTTCGACGAACCGTTTCTGCGCGCGGTTTCGCTGCACGAAAAAAACGACCTCGACCCCGCCGTCTCCCGGGAGGCGCTCGTCGTCAACCTGGCGAACTTCCTCACCCGCGCGATCGGCTACAGCCTGCTCGAGGGCGAACTGCTTGACCCTGAGCAGATCGGCTCCGCCCGGCTGCTCGGCATCGGCCCCGAGGAATACCGCCGCCTGGGCGAGGAAACCCGCACGCTGTTGAAGGAGTTGTCGCCCTTCTTGTAATCCGCTTCGGACCCCAAGCGATCCCCCGTCGCCCGTCGCCGATCCGGAGGGAAAATGCCGCTTCGTGCCCCGACCGCTCTCGAATCCGAGGAAGCCGTACAGCAGTTGAACGAAATCGCCCAGGTGATCGTGGGCTTGCTGGGCGAGGCCAACCCGCGGCGCCGGGAGCACAGCGAGCGGGTCGCCAACCTCGCCGCCCACTTTGCGGAAGGAGCCGGGCTGCTTCCGGGCGCAGGGCCCTACCGGCTCTACCTCGCAGGCCTTCTGCATGATGTCGGCCACATCGGCTCGCCCCCGGAGGAGAATGCGACGCCCCACGACGAGCAGGAGACCCGCGAGCGGCGCCACCCCGTCGCCGCGGTGCAGGCCCTCTCCAAGTTCCACGGCTTCGCTCCGTTGCTCTCCGCCGTGCGCCACCACCACGAGCGCTTCGACGGCGGGGGTTACCCCGACGGCAAGGCGGGCGAGGCGATTCCTCTCGAGGCCCGGATCCTGCGCCTTGTGGACCGCTGGGACCGGCTCACGGTAGGGCCCGGGGCGCTCGAGCGGAAAGCGGCAATCGAACGCCTGCGCGGACTCGGGGGCAGCGAACTCGACCCGCGGCTCGTCGAGCCCTTCATCGCCTTTCTCGATTCCGGCGAATTCGCGGCGGGGGACTTTCTCGCCCGCAAGGAGGCCTCCTTCATCCGGCAGAGTTTTTCCGGCATCCTTCAAAAGTTCAGCTCGGGCAAGCTCGTCCCCCCGGCGATGCCCCAGGTGGTCTTTGAACTGCGCAACGTGATCCGGCGCCAGGACTCCTCGGTCAAGGACTTGGCCGATGTCCTCGAGAAGGACCCGGTGTTGTCGTTGCGGCTGATCGCCGTCGCCCGCAGTCCGGTCTACAAAGGCTACGGCGAGGTCAAGAGCGTGCAGGCGGCCATTCCGCGCCTGGGCTTCAAGGAGACGCTGAGCATCGTGGTCGCCATCGCCAACAAGAGCCTCTACGAGGCCCGCCATCCCCAACACCGCGTTCTCATGGACAAGATGTGGGTACACGCCCTCGCCTGCGCTTACGCGGCGAAGCTCGTCTCCCAGAGCCTGCTCCTCGAGGACCCCGAGGGCATCTTCCTCATGGGCCTCACCCACGACGTGGGCAAAGTCATTTTGCTGCGGGCCTTCGCCGAGCTGCCGGAGAGTCCGACGGTCGGTCCGGAGACGGTGCTCACCGCCATCCAGGACGCCCATCAGAGTGTCGGGGTGATGCTGGTCAAGCGCTGGGGCTTCGGCGAAGAGTTCTCGCGGGTGATCTCGCTTCATGAGAAGGACGAGCTCACCGCCGACACCCACCCGGCGATCCTCGCCGTGCACCTCGCCAACCGGCTCACGCGCCGCATGGGTCTGAGCTTCTTCGAGCCGGAGGCCGAAGAACCCGCCGCCATTGCTTCGGCCCGGCACCTCGGGGTATCCTCCGAAGTGCTCGAAAAAATCGAGGCTCGGGTGAAAGACATCGTCCGGGACGTCGCCCATCTTTTCTGAAGGGGGATCCGATGGAGACCTATCCGCTGCCCCTGGTCCCCGGCCCGGTCCGCGTGCGGCCGGAGGTGCTCGCGGCTTACGGCCGGGACTTCGGCTCGGCCGACCTCGAGGAGGAATTCTTCGCCCTCTACGCGGAAACGGCCGCCCGCCTGCAGCGCATCCTGCAGACCCGTGCCGCAGTCGTCGTCCTGCAGGGCGAAGGGATGATGGCGCTCTGGGCGGCCCTCAAAAGTGTGCTGTCCTCCGGAGATCGGGTGCTGGCGATCGCAACCGGCGTCTACGGCTACGGGATCGCGGAGATGGCCGCCGCCGTGGGCGCCGAAGTCCGCACGGTGGGTCTGGATTATGACCGCACGCTGGGAGATCTCACGGCGGTCGAGCAGGCAATCGCCACGTTCCGCCCCAAGATGATCACCGTCGTGCACTGCGAGACTCCCTCCGGAACCCTCAACCCCATCGCCGACCTCGGGCGGCTCAAGCGCGAAACGCGGGTCCCCCTGCTGTACGTCGACGCCGTCTCGAGCGTCGCCGGCGCCCCGGTTCTGCCCGACGCTTGGCACATCGACCTCTGCCTGGGCGGATCCCAGAAATGTCTCGCTGCCCTGCCCGACACTTGCTTCCTCTCGGTCAGCGAAGCCGCCTGGGAGGTGATCGCACAGGTGAAGTATGCGGGCTACGATGCGCTGCTTCCCTTCCGGGACGCGCTCGCGCGCCGCTTCTTTCCCTACACGCCCTGCTGGCAGGCCACGGCCGGCCTGAGCGCGGCCGCCGGCGCCGTGCTCGAGGAGGGCCTTGCGGCCTGCTTCGCGCGTCATGCCGCGGTCGCCGCTCACTGCCGCGACCGGCTTCGGCGCGCCGGTTTTGCGCTCTTCCCCGCCGCCGACGCCGACCCCTCCCCCACCGTGACGGCCGTCCGCGTGCCGGAGAAGATCGCCTGGACGGAATGGGATCGCCGCCTCCGCCGACGGGGCCTCGTCGTGGGGGGAAGCTACGGGCCGCTCACGGGCAAGGTGTTCCGCCTGGGGCACATGGGAACGCAGGCGGACCGGGGGCTCGTCGACGCCGCGCTCGACATCTTGGAGGAGGAACGGGGCGGGCTTCGCTGAGGGCAGGAAGGGGTCTTCAGGGCGCGCCGGAAATTGCGCCGCCTCCCAAGCGAGAAGCGCGCGCTTGCGCAAGACCCCGCCGCCGTAGTTCCCGAAGCCGCCCCTTTGAGGCAGGATGCGGTGGCAGGGAATGAGGAAGGAGACGGGGTTCGCGCCGACCGCGGATCCCGCGGCCCGGGCCGCGCGGGGCCGGCCCG
>CAZQUP010000003.1:0-282 GCA_964596545.1 uncultured Desulfatibacillum sp.
AGGAAAGGACAGCCGACCATGGGTACCGCCGAGCACCGGCAGGGGGCCCCGCGCAGCGTGACGATCGCCGTTCTCAGCGTCTCCACGACGCGCACGCTTGCCGAGGACGAAAGCGGACGCTGGATCCGGCAGGCGGCCGAGACCCTCGGCCACCGCGTGGCCCTGCACCGCGTGATCCCCGACGACGCCGCCGCGCTTGCCATGACGGTGCGCGAAATCACCGAAATCCCCGGGATCGAGGTCCTGCTCGTGACCGGGGGGACAGGGATCACACCGCAGGAT
>CAZQUP010000003.1:312-14805 GCA_964596545.1 uncultured Desulfatibacillum sp.
CATCGAGGCGATCGCCCCCCTCTTCACGAAGACGCTGAGCGCTTTCGGCCCGCTCTTCGCCCAGCTCAGCCTGCAGGAAATCGGCGCGGCGGCGATGCTTTCGCGCGCGACCGCCGGGGTGATCGGTCACACGGCCGTCTTCTGCATGCCGGGCAGCCTGAACGCCTGCCGTCTCGCCTGCGAGCGGCTGATCTTCCCCGAACTCGGACATCTCGTGAAACACCTGAAAGGGCCTTGAGGTCGAGCCCCCCTGCCGTCGTCGAAACGGTCTCCCCGGATCATGAAAAGACACCGCCACCCGGGCCGCCGGTGCCCGCAGGCGGCGGCCGCTGAAAACGGCACCGAAAGAAAGGACTTCCCGATGTGCACCAAGGTCTGCTCCTGGAACGAATGGGACCCCCTGCGTCACGTCATCGTCGGCCGGGCCGACGGGACCATGGTCCAGGCCCCCGAGCCCGCCGTCGACCGCGATTGGCCCGAGTACGGCTTCCCGCGCGGGACCTGGGGGAGACTCCCCAAGGAGATGGAGGACCGGGCGAACGAGCAGCTCGACCATTTCGCCGCCCTGCTTGAAAAGCGGGGCATCCGCGTCGACCGCCCCACCCCCCTCGATTTCAGCCGGTCGGTCGAGACCCCCGACTGGCGGCAGGAGAGCATGTTCGGCTGCATGCCCCCCCGGGACGTTCTGCTCACGGTCGGAAACGAAATTCTGGAAGCGACGATGTCCTACCGCAGCCGCTGGTTCGAGTACCTCGCCTACCGGCCGCTTCTCGAGCGCTACTTCCAGGAAGACCCTGAGTTCCGCTGGGAGGCGGCCCCCAAGCCGCGGCTGACCGAGCGCACTTACAAAAAGGACTACTGGAAGATCTTCCACGGCCTGAGCGAGGAGGAAAAGCTCGAGCGCACGCGCCGTCGCGACTGGATCCTGACCGAAGCCGAGCCCTGCTTCGACGCCGCCGACGTCGCCCGCTGCGGCCGGGACCTCTTCGTCCAGCAGTCCACGGTGACCAACGCCGCCGGGATCGACTGGCTGCGGCGCCATTTCCCCGCTCAGCGCATCCATTCCGTGATCTTCCAGGAAGACCAGCCGATGCATATCGACGCGACCTTCGTGCCGCTGCGGCCGGGCCTTGCCCTCTCCAACCGCGTGCGCAAGCCGCTCACCCCCGAGCTGGTCGAGCTCTTCCGCAAAAACGACTGGGAGATCGTCGAGTGCGCCAAACCCGCCCACGACAAGAAGGCGAAGCTCTCTTTCTGCAGCGTGTGGCTCTCGATGAACCTCCTCGTCCTCGACCCCAAGACCGTCTGCGTCGAGGCCTCGGAAGTCGAGCAGATGGAGCAGCTCGATCGGCTGGGCTTCGAGGTGATCCCGGTTCCCTTCTGGGAGGTGGCCGCCTTCGGCGGCGGGCTCCACTGCGCGACGGCGGACGTCTTCCGCGAGGGGACCCTCGAGGACTACTTTCCGCGGCAGATCCCCGGCTTTTGAGCCACTCCGGCCGCCGCCGGATCCGCCAAACGCGGGCCGCCGGAGATGCGTTCGGCGGGCTGTGGATCGCCGGCGACGGGGGGTTTCCGAAACCCGCAAGGGTGAAAAACGATCGGCCGACTTCAGCCGGCGATCGCCTTTCCGGCGCTCCAGGCGCGTCCGACGGGCTCTCCGATGCGAAAATAGCGGTTTTCCGGCATGGCGAGCACGAAGGGGTCGATCCGGCGCAGATCCGGCCGCCCCTCGGAAAGTGCGCCCGCGGCGGCAAAGGCCTCGACGACCTCGCCGATGTAAAGGGTGTCGCCGGGGAGGGAAACCTTCTCGACCAGGCGGCAGGCCATGACGAGGGGGCAGTCGGCGATCAGGGGGGCGTGGGCGAGGGCGCCGCAAAAGACCTCGAAGAGTCGGGACTTGTCTTGGTTGCGCCCCGAGACGATGCCGCAGTAGTCGGTCTTCGCGAGCAGCGCGACGCTCGGCACGTTGATGCTGAACTCCCCGTGTTCCTCGATCCCCCGGTTCGTGTGATGCCGGCCCAGGGCGGCGAGCATCATCGGCGGCTTCATGTTGACCCGGGTGACCCAGGCGGCGGCGAGAAAATTCGCTTTGCCCTCCACCACGGCGCCGACGAGCGTCATCGGCATCGGAAAGGGGAAGGCCTGATCGGGGGGGATGCGGGTATGGCTCATCGTTGCTCCTTTTCGAGATCGAGCACCATGCCGACCTCGTCGCAGCGGAAATACTTGGGGCAGCGGCTGCACTCGCCCCAGACCTTGGGGGGAAGCTCCTCCCGGGCTTTGCGCACGAAGCCCAGCCGCGCGAAGAATTCCTCCGAGAGGGTGAAGGTGAAGAGCCGGCGGATGCCGAGACGGGCGGCCTCGGCTTTGAGGTGCTCGACGATCCGGCGGCCCAGCCCGCGGTTCTGGTAGGCGGGGTGGATGGCCAGCGAGCGCACCTCGGCCATGTCCTCCCAGAGGACGTGTAGGCTGCCGCAGGCGACGATCGCCCCGCCTGCCGCCTCGTCGACCACCACCGCGAAATCGCGGATGTTTTCGTAGAGGTATTGCGGCCCGCGGGGCAGCATCAGGTTGCGCGCGGCGTAGTCGTTCACCAGGGCCAGAATCGCCTGCACATCGGCGACGCGCGCCCTGCGGATCGGCAGATCGAGATCCTCGGCGCCGTTTGCGGACTCCGGGTAGGCGACCCTCGGCCGCGCCCCCTCGGGAAGGATCTCCGGTGGGGGTTGCGGAAATTCTTCGCTCATCGCATCTCGCTCCTCTTCCCGGAAACGCTACAGCAGGCGGTGGTATTCCTGCAGGCAACGGTAGTCGGACGGGTGTTTCTCCCTCGCCCGCAGCCCGCGCACGATCGCCTCGGCCGCCGAGAGGGTGGTGATGAAGGGCACGCGGTATTTGATCGCCGCCCAGCCGATCGCATACTCGTCCTGCCGTGCGCGGTGGCCGAGGGGCGTATTGATGATCAGCTGGATGGCGCCGTTTTTGATGTCGTCGACCACGTTCGGCCGGCCTTCGCTCACCTTGAGGACCGGTTGCACCGGGATCCCCCGGGAGGTGAGCGTCTCGGCGGTCCCGTGGGTGGCGACCAGCGCGTAGCCCAGCTTGTGGAGGTTTTCGGCGATCGGAACGATGCGCGCCTTGTCGTTGTCGTTCACGCTGAGGAAGACGCGCCCGTTGTTGGCGATCCGGATCCCGGTCGCCTCGAAGGCCTTCATGACGGCGTTGCCGAAGGTTTCGTCGATCCCCATCACTTCGCCCGTCGAGCGCATCTCCGGCCGCAGGAAAATGTCCGCTTTTTCGAAACGGTCGAAGGGAAAGACCGACTCCTTGACGGCGACATAGGGCAGCTCCGCGGGCCCCCGGAGGTGCAACGCCGCCAGGGGCTCCCCGGCCATGATCCGTGCGGCGAATTTCGCTACCGGGATCGCCGTCGCCTTGCTGACGAAGGGGACCGTGCGCGAGGCGCGGGGGTTGACCTCGAGGACATAGAGCGTGTCGTAGAGGATGGCGAACTGGATGTTGAGGAGCCCCTTTACCTTCAGCCGCACAGCGATCGCGCGCGTGGCCTCGAGAATGTCCTCGCGCTGCTCGCGGCTGAGGAGGTAGGGGGGGAGAACCGCCATGCTGTCCCCCGAGTGGACCCCCGCCTCCTCGATGTGCTGCATCAGCCCCACGATCACGGTTTCTTCGCCGTCGCTCAAGGCATCGACATCGAACTCGTAGGCATCCTCGAGAAACCGGTCGAGCAGCACGGGGTGCTCCTCGGAGGCCCGCACGGCTTGCTGCATGTAGGTTTCGAGCGCCGTCGGGTCGTAGACGATCTCCATCGCCCGCCCGCCGAGGACGTAGGAAGGCCGGACCATGAGCGGAAAACCGATGCACCGGGCGGCCGCGGCCGCCTCCTCGACCGAGACGGCCGTCGCGTATTGGGGGTGCGCGATGTCGAGCTCGTCGAGCAGGGAGCCAAAGCGGTCGCGGTCCTCGGCGAGATCGGTCGAGTCGGGCGACGTGCCCCAGATCGGCACGCCGGACTTTTCCAGAGCCACGGCCAGTTTGAGCGGCGTCTGCCCGCCGAACTGCAGAATCACCCCCTCGGGTTTCTCGTGTTCGATCACGTTGAGCACATCCTCGTAGGTGAGGGGCTCGAAGTAGAGCTTGTCGGCGATGTCGTAGTCGGTCGAGACCGTCTCCGGGTTGCAGTTGATCATGATCGCCTCGAAGCCGAGCTCCCGGAGGGCGAAAATGCCGTGCACGCAGCAATAGTCGAACTCGATCCCCTGGCCGATGCGGTTCGGCCCGCCGCCGAGAATGATCACCTTGCGCCGGTCCGAGGGAAGCGACTCGTTTTCCTCGTCGTAGGTCGAGTAGTAGTAGGGGGTGAAGGATTCGAACTCCGCCGCGCAGGTGTCGACGATCTTGTAGGCGGGGAGAACCCCCGCCGCCTTGCGCATGGCGCGGATCTCGGTCTCACGCTTGCCGAGGAGAAGTCCGAGGTGCCGGTCTGAGAAGCCCATGCGCTTCGCCCGCCGCAGCGTCTCGGCGCGCAACGTGCTGCGCTCGGCGTACTCCCGCGTGATCGTCCCCTCGAACTCGACGAGCTGGCGCAGGTTCTCGAGAAACCAGACGTCGATCCCCGTCAGGCGGCAGAGCTCCGGCGGGGAAATCCCGAGGCTCAGCGCCTGCCAGAGCTTGAGGATGCGCTCGGGGGTCCCCGAGCGCAGGTCGTCGAGGAGGGCGGTCCGGCTCAGACGCGCGATCGAAGCCTCCTCACGGGCGTGAAAGCCGGTCCAGCCGTTTTCGAGGGAGCGCAGCGCCTTGTTCAGGGCCTCCTTGAAGGTGCGGCCGATCGCCATGGCCTCGCCCACGGATTTCATCTGCGAAGTGAGCCGGCGGTCGTTTCCCGGAAATTTTTCGAAGTCCCAGCGGGGGATCTTGACCACGACATAGTCGATCGCCGGCTCGAAGGAGGCGGGAGTCTTGCGCGTGATGTCGTTGGGGATCTCGTCGAGTCGGTACCCCACGGCGAGCTTGGCGGCGATCTTGGCGATCGGAAAACCGGTCGCTTTGGAGGCGAGCGCCGAGCTGCGGGAGACCCGCGGGTTCATCTCGATCACGACCATCCGGCCGGTATCGCGGTTGAGGGCGAACTGAATGTTCGCTCCCCCGGTCTCGACGCCGATCCGACGGATGATTTTCTTGGCGGCGTCGCGCATGTTCTGCAGTTCGACGTCGGTCAGGGTCTGGGCCGGGGCGACGGTGATGCTGTCCCCGGTGTGAATCCCCATGGGGTCAAAATTCTCGATCGAGCAGACGATCACGAAGTTGTCGGCCTGGTCGCGCATGACCTCGAGCTCGTACTCCTTCCAGCCGAGGACCGACTGCTCGATCAACACCTCGCCCACCGGGCTGGCCGCAAGACCCCAGCGGGCCGCCGCGGGGAACTCCTCGCGGTTGTAGACGACACTGCCCCCGATGCCGCCCAGCGTGAAGGAGGGCCGAATGATCAGCGGAAAGCCGATCCGCTCGGAGACGGCGAGCGCCTGCTCCAAGCTGCGCACGACCTCGCCCGCGGGAACCTGGAGGCCGATCTCGAGCATCGCCCTCCGGAACCGCTCGCGGTCCTCGGCCAGGCGGATCGTCTCCAGCCGGGCCCCGATCAGCTCGACCCCGTACTCCTCCAGCACCCCCCGTTCGGCCAGCTCGACCGCGAGATTCAGGCTCGTCTGGCCTCCCAGTGTAGGCAGAAGGGCGTCGGGCCGCTCCTGTTCGATGATGCGTGCGATCGCCTCCGCATGGAGCGGTTCGATGTAGGTGCGATCGGAGAACTCCGGATCGGTCATGATCGTCGCCGGGTTGGAGTTGACGAGGATCACCCGAAAGCCTTCCTGCTTGAGGGCGCGGCAGGCCTGGGTCCCGGAGTAGTCGAACTCGCAGGCCTGGCCGATCACGATCGGCCCCGAGCCGATCACCAGGATGCGCTTGATGTCCTTGCGTTTAGGCATGAAAGCGCTCCATCTCCTGAATGAAATGATCGAAAAGGTACTGGCTGTCGTGCGGACCGGGTGCGGACTCGGGGTGGTACTGCACCGAGAAGGCGGGAAGCCGCTTGTGACGGAAGCCCTCGAGCGTCTGGTCGTTCAAGTTGATGTGCGTGATCTCCACCTCGTCGCCGGGCAGGCTGTCGATGTCGACGATGAAACCGTGGTTCTGGGAGGTAATCTCGATCGCCCCCGTCGGCAGGTACTGAACTGGATGGTTCGCCCCGTGGTGGCCGAACTTCAGCTTGCGGGTGCGGCCGCCGAGCGCGAGACCCAGAATTTGGTGGCCGAGGCAGATGCCGAAGATGGGCCGGCGCCCCAAAAGCTTGCGTACCGCTTGCACGGCATAGTTTACGGGCTCGGGGTCCCCGGGGCCGTTGGAAAGAAAGATGCCGTCGGGGTTCCAGGCGAGGATCTCCTCGGCCGGGGTGGACGCCGGGAAAACTTGAAGGACGCAGCCCGAGCGCAAAAGCGAGCGCAGGATGGAGAACTTGACCCCGTAATCATAGACCGCGACCCGGAAACGCTTTCGCGCCGGCGGCGAGGGCGTGTTCGCGTCTTCCTCCCTGAGCGGCCAGCGGTACGGGGCGGCGGTGGTGACCTCGTGCACGATGTCGCGGCCGACCAGGGTTTTCCCGGCCCGCAGCCGTGCAAGCAGGTCGGCGACCGGCTCGGTGGAGGTCGTGATCATCCCCATCTGGGCGCCGTGGTCCCGCAGGCGCCGCGTGAGCGCCCGCGTGTCGAGGTCGTGGATGCCCGGGACGCCGTGGTGGCGCAAGTACTCGTCCAGGCTGCGGTTCGCCTGCCAGTGGCTCACGATCGGGCTGAGCTCGCGGATGATGAAGCCCGCAGCGTAGATGCGGCGCGACTCGAAGTCCTGGGGGTTCACGCCGTAGTTGCCGATCTGGGGACAGGTCATGGCCACGAGCTGGTAATGGTAGGAGGGGTCGGTCAGGATCTCCTGGTAGCCGCAGAGCGCGGTATGGAAGACCACCTCGCCGATCGCCTCGCCGGGATGGCCGAAGGAGAGCCCCTCGCAGCAGGTCCCGTCCGCAAGAATCAGCCGCGCCTTCACGCTGCCCTCCTCAATCGCGTTTGAACTGCGAGTAATCCGGGCGGCGATAACGGCTCTCGCCCCCGCCCTCGATCGCAAGCAGCGCCTCCACCTTGAGCGGCAGCCCGAAGAGCTGGATGAAGCCGTGGGCGTCCTTCTGGTTGTAAACGTCCTCCTCGCCGAAGGAGGCGTAGTCCTCGCGGTAGAGGCTGAAGGGGCTCTTGCGGCCGGCGATGATGACGTTGCCTTTGTAGAGTTTCAGCCGCACGGTGCCGGTGATGTTCTGCTGGGTGACGCGCACGAAGGCGTCGAGCGCCTCGCGCAGGCGGCAGAACCAGAGCCCGTTGTAGACAAGCTCGGCATAGCGCACGGCGACGGCGTCTTTGTAGCGCATGGTGTACTTGTCCATGCAGATGCTCTCGAGCGCTTGGTGGGCACGCCTCAGGACGGTACCCGCCGGGGTCTCGTAGACGCCGCGGCTTTTCATGCCGACGAGCCGGTTTTCGACGATGTCGGCCCGGCCGACCCCGTGGCGGCCGGCGATGGCGTTCAGGCGCGTGAAGAGCTCGACGGCGGAGAGGCGTTGCCCGTTCAGGGCCACGGGGTTTCCCTGCTCGAAGTCGACCTCGATCACCTCGGGGCGGTCGGGGGCCTTCTGCGGGCTGACCGTGAGCTGGAACATTGTCTCCTCGGGTTCGTTCCAGGGATTCTCGAGGATGCCGCCCTCATGGGAGAGGTGGAAGATGTTGCTGTCGCGGCTGTAGATGTCCTTCTCGGTCTGGGAAATGGGCACGTGGTGTTTCTTCGCGTAGGCGATCGCGTCCTCCCGGCTGCGGATTTCCCACTCGCGCCAGGGAGCGATCACCCGGAGCTTGGGGTTGAGCGCCATCACCGTGAGTTCGAAGCGCACCTGGTCGTTGCCCTTGCCCGTGCAGCCGTGGGCCACGGCTTCGGCGCCCTCGGCCTCGGCGATCTCGACCAGTTTCTTCGCGATCAGCGGCCGCGCCATGGACGTCCCCAGGAGGTATTCCCGCTCGTAGACGGCCCCGGCCTGCAGCGTGGGAAAGACGTACTGCTGCAGAAACTCCTCGCGCAGGTCCATCAGGATCAGCTTGCTCGCCCCCGAAGCGACGGCCTTCTTTTCGAGGCCGCTCAAATCCTCGTTCTGGCCGAGGTCGGCCGTGAAGCAGATCACCTCGCAGCCGCCGTAGTTGTTTTTGAGCCAGGGCACGATCACCGACGTGTCCAGGCCCCCGCTGTAGGAGAGCACCACCTTCTTCACCGTTTCCTTGGCCATCAGCCTCATCCTCCTGCTGGGTTCGGGCATAAAAAAACCCCGGCCTCGGCCGGGGTTTTCGTCTTCTTCGAGGGTCGAAGGTCGGATCAATCGGGTCCGACGCGGAAAACACCCGGCCGCGGCCGGCTGCTACGGCGACGGGTGCAAAGGCGGCGTTCAAACCCGATCTTCATGGACTCTTTTTCCTGAAGCCGTTTGCGGCCCCTTATGGCAAAGGAACCCTCGCCTGTCAAGGCGAAATTCTGCCGGCGCGACGGGCTGGCCTCTTCAGGCGTTTTCGCCCGCGGCCGGCTGCGGCGCCGCTTTGCGGCGGTTCAACCTCGCCTGCACCAGCGGCCAGAAAAACATGCCGATCGACACCAGGAGGATCACGGCGCTCACCGGTCTTGTGAAAAACACGCTCACATCGTTGTTCGAGGCGATCATCGCCGTGAGGAAATAGCGCTCCGCCAGCGGACCCAGAATGATCCCCAGAACGAGCGGGGGAATGGGCAGATGGCGGCGGCGCATGAAATAGCCCAGGATCCCGAAAAAGGCCATGTACCAGAGGTCGGAGGTGTCGTTTCTCAGGGCGTAGGCGCCGACGAAGCAGAAGACGATGATGAAGGCGCCCATGATGGTCTCCGGCACGCGCATCAGCTCCGAGAAAAATTTGGAGCAGACCCAGCCGGCCAGGATCATGATGAGGTTGCAGAGCAGCATGCCGGCGAAAATGGTGTAGACCGACTCGGGGGCCTTGTCGAAGAGGAGCGGCCCGGGCTGGATGCCGTGCATGAGAAAGGCGCCCATCATCACTGCGGTCGCCCCGCTGCCCGGGATTCCCAGGGTCAACAGCGGGATCATCGCCCCGCCGACGGAGGCGTTGATGGCCGAGCTGGTCGCGTTCAGCCCGTCCCAGGAGCCCTTGCCGAACTCTTCCGGCTTGCGGCTCGCCTGGCGCTCGATCCCGTAGCTCACAAAGGAGGCCACCGTCGCCCCTGCGCCGGGAATCATTCCGATCATCGTGCCGCTGCCGAACCCCCGGAGCAGCGGGCCCTTGAACTTCCAGATCTCCTTGGGCGTCATGAGCGACACCTTCGGCCGCTCCTTGAGTCCCGGGTCGGGGAGCTTGTCGCGCTCGCAGAGCTGGTCGAGCACCTCCCCGATGGCAAAGAGCCCGATCAGGACGATGGTGAAGCTGATGCCGGTCTCGAGCAGCCGCGAGTTGAAGGTGAACCTCGCCGAACCGAAGGTGTCGTCGATGCCGATCGTGCCGAGCAGCATCCCCAGAAACAGGCAGACGAGCGAGGAGGCGATGGAGCGGGTGTTGATGACGACCACGCTGACCAGACCGAGGAAGACGACCGCAAAATACTCGGTCGCCGAAAAGGAGAGCGCCACCCGCGCGAAAGGGGGTGAAACCAGGGTCATGATTAGGCAGCTGAAAAACCCCCCCAGTGCCGAGGCCATGATCGCGACCCCCAGGGCCTTGGCCACATGCCCCTTGCGGTGCAGGGCGTAGCCTTCCCAGGTCGCCGGGACGTTCATGGGGTCGCCGGGGATGTTGAAGAGGATCCCCGTGATCGAGCCGCCGAAGATGCCCCCGCCGTAGACGGCGGTCATCAGGAGCAGCGACGGGACGATGTCCATGGAGTAGGTGAAGGGGAGGACGAGCACAATCGCGTTCAGCATCGTGATCCCCGGCAGCGCCCCCGCCAGCACCCCAATCACCAAGCCCGTCAGCATCATCAGGAAATTCAGCGGGGAAAAGGCGTTGGCCATTCCGACCCAAAAGAGATCCCATTCGCTCATGAGGTGCCTCCCCTTTCCTCACAGAATCCAGAGCGCACGGTACAGGGCAAGCGTCAGATCCTCGAAAAACCATTCCCCTTTCGGCAGGGGCAGATAGACGATTTTGACGAAGAGATAGAGCAGGAAAACCGTACCCCCCAGCGCGATCAGGGGCGGAAGCCATCGGCCCCGGGTGCCCGCCAGGCGGAGAAAGATCCAGATGAATAGCGCGGTGGCGAGCGGAAAGCCCAAGAAAACAACCGCCGGGACCACGAGCACGATCAGCAGGATCATCCAGGCGAGCTTGCGGTTGTCCATTTCCTTGCAGGCGGCCCCCTCCGGCGGGCGGCCCTGCGAGCGGATCGCTTCCAGGGCCTGGAGCAGAGCGGCGGCGGCCAGCCCCACGGCGCACATCTTGGGCCAGAAGGCCCCGCCCAGCTGACCGGGCGGGGGCAAGTCGACGCTGCGATCGGCGTAGAAAAACACCACCACACCGAAGAGGAAGATCGCAAGGGGCCCTTTGAGTAGGTCGAGCCAGGCCACCCCCGCCCGGTCGCTTGGCCTATCCATGGTCACCTCCCGGCTACTTGAGGATGCCGAAGTCTCTCATCAGCTTCTGCATCGTTTTCAGCTCGCCTTCGACCCACCGTGCGAATTCGGGGCCCGCCAAGGTGGAGGCCTCGTCGGCGTACTGCTCCTGGTTGAACTTCTTCCACTCGGGCGTCTGCATGGCCTTGACGAAGGCCTCGGAGAGGATTCTCACCCGTTCGGCGGGCACGCCTTTTTTGGCGATAACGCAGCGGAACTGCGGCATGAAGATTTCGAAGCCGAGCTCCTTCGAACAGGGCACGTCGGGGAAGGCGGGAAAACGTTTCTCGGCAAAGACCATCACCGGCTTGAGCTGCTTGGCCTCGAGGTACTGGCGGATGTCCCCGGCCTGCTCGTAGAGCACCTCGTTGTGCCCGCCCAAGACCGAGGCGTAGCGCTCGCCCGGGTTGGGATTGGGCACGAGGGTCATCGGGTAGCCTTTGCTGGCGAGATAGCGCAGGGTGATGTCATCGATCGTCCCGAAGCCCAGGCCGGCCATCTTGATCTTGTTCGGGTTCTCCTTTACCGCCTTGAGCAGGGCGTGGATGTCGGCGAAGGGACCGTCGGCTTTCACGAAGAGAAAAGACGGCATGTTCTGCGTGCGGACGATCCATTCGATGTCCTCGGCCTTGTAGCGGGTTTGGCCCGCCGCCACGGTCGCCAGCGTGTCGGCGATGTAGTTGGCGATCGTGTAGCCGTCGGCCTTGGCAGCCAGGAGATCCGTCGTCCCCGAGTTCCCGGAGGCCCCCGGCTTGTTGGAGACCGGCAGCGGAACGCCGAGAAAGGGCTCGGTTAGCTTGGCGAGCGTGCGGACCATCTGATCGGAGCCGCCGCCCACTCCCCAGGTGCAGATGAAGTCGATGGGGCGCGAAGGGTATTTTTCCTGGGCGAACGCGCTAAGCTGTCCGCCGAAGAGAACCAGACCGCAGAGAACACCGACGAGAAACCAACGCTTGTTCATGGGGGGATCCTCCTTTTGGGGGTTTCTTCTCTCCTCTCGACCCGAGGGGGTCGTTGCAGTGCTCTTCTCGTCAAGCGCCTACTCCGCCCCCAGGTAGACCCGCCCCACCTTGGTACGCAGAATCGCGAGTTCCTCCGCGCTGGGCGGCGGGGTGGTGGCGATTTCGGGGGCGAACAGGAGCGGAAATCCGGTCGCCTCCTGGATCTTCTCGCGGCTGACCCCGGGGTGCAGCGAGATCACGCGCATGCGCTTGGTTTCCGGCTCGAAGTCCATCACCCCGAGGTCGGTGATCACCCGCTCCGGCCCGCCGCCCCGCAGCCCGGATTTCCGTCGCGAATCGCCGCCGCTCAGGTGCCCCGGGCTGGTGATGTACTCCACGCGCTCGAGGAAGCGGCGCTTCTCGTGGCGGATGATGATGAGCACGCGCTTGGCGCTTGAGGCGATGGGGTTTGCGCCGCCGCTTCCGGGGAAACGCTTTTTCGGTTTGTGGTAGTCGCCGATGCAGGTGGCGTTCAGATTGCCGTACATGTCGATCTGCGCACCGCCCAGGAAACCCAGGTCGGCCAGCCCGCGCTGCACGAGGAAGCCCAGGGACTCGAGAATGTTGCGCACGAAGGCCGGCCGCGCCGCTCCCAGGAGCCGGGTGTCGGCGACGGAGAGCGAGGCGTGCATCGGCATGAGCTGACCGATTCCGGTCTCGACGATGTAGTGCAGGTTCGGGGCGTGCGTGTGCATGGCGAGCGTCGTTGCGGCCATCGGAAGCCCCGTGCCGACGATCGCCACCTCGCCGTCGCGGATCTCGCGGGCCGCGGCGGCGATCATCATCTCGTTGCGCGTGCACTCGTCGGGCAGATCCCCCGTGAACCCGCCGCAGGTGACCACCTCGGCGATCTCGGCCGAATAGCCGAGGCGCGGATCGTTGCGCAGCCGTTGCATGCGCGAGGGGGTAAGCGCCCGGTCAAGGTATTCCTTGAAGTTCTTCGTCTCGAGCACGTAGCGTCCGATGTAATTCCGGAAGGCCTGCGGGTCGCGGGCGGCGTGCTGGTATTCCTGGAGCGCCTCGTAGTCGTAGTCGTAATGACCCGGCGAGGAGGTGGGGTGCGCCCCCCAGGGCTCGTGCACCACGGCGTTGACCCGGTAGGAGGGGATCACGGTCTCCTGGGGCCGGCTGCGGATGTCTTCGGTGGAGACGATCTCCTCGGCGACCACGACCACCCGCCGCGAGGCCTTGGCGGTGTGCTCGTCGGCGAAGGCCGTGCCCTCGATCTGGGCGTTTCCGGTCTCGTCGGCCCGTGTGGCGAAGATCACGGCGACATCCGGCGTGCAGGCCGGCAGCACGACGTAGCGCTCCCCTGTAAAGGGGCAGGGGGCGATTTCAAGCTTTTTCCTCTCGAGAACCTGGTGGCCGATGATGTCCGAGCCGAGCTCGGCTTTGGTGGGGATGAACGTGAGCCCCAGGGCGCCCGCGAGATAACGCAGAGTCATGCCCAGATGCTCGTAATCCTCGGAGAGAAGGGTGCCCTGCTCCACCGCGCGGCAGAAGTTCCGCGGCAGCCCCAGCCGCTCCATGTTGAGACAGCCGGACTCGACCGCCCGGACCAGGCCGGCGCCGATCAGGACGTCCACCGCGTAGGCGGGATTGACGCTGGAGATGTGCAGCTCGCCGATCCCCTGGCGGATGATCTCGTGGGAGACGCTCATCGCGTTTCTGCAGAGGGAAAACCCTCCGAAACCGACATGCATGCCGGGCCGGATGAAACGGGAGACGGCCTCGCGGGTGCTCATCAGTTTGCTGTGCATGCCTATTGCTCTCCTCCGAAGCGAAAGGATTGCGGTCGCCCGACCGCTTCGTTCCCGGTCGGCTTCCCAAAGCGGCGAAGCCGGCGCCCCTTCGAGGTGCCGGCTTCGCGGGCTCATTCGACCTGCCGGTAGCCCAGCTCGAAAGCCGCCCGGTTTTCCTCCTTGTACTTCGGGATGACCTCCAGAAAGCTCTCCAGCACCTTATCCTTATCGAGGCGGCCCTCGAGCAGCCGGGACAAGGCCCCGAGGGCGATCGCGTTCGCAAAGAGGGGGCGCTTGAAATGCTTGACCGCGAGATCCTTGGCCGGAAGGGGCTTCTGCCGGCATTCCAGGTTCGGGTCCACCTCTTCCACAAAGGCGGGGTCATAGAGGATCAGCCCTTCGGGGGGGACCGTGTCCTTGAAGCGTTTGTAAGCCGCGGCCGACAGCGCGAGAAAGACGTCCGGGTTTTCGCACATCGGCGAGTCGATCGGCTTTTCGGAGAGCACGACCTGGCTGCGGACGTATCCGCCGCGCATCTCGGTTCCATGGCTCTTGAGCATGGTGACCCGCAGCCCCTGCTTGACGGCGGCCTCACCGAGGGTTTGGCCGAGACGGACCACGCCCTGCCCGCCGAAGCCGCTGGCCACGATTTCGGTTCGCTCTTTCATAGTCTTCCCGTCCTCCTGATGCGGTTGACCGCTTCCCAGACGTGTGCGGAAAATTCCGGCCGCGCCCCGCGGGCGTCGTGGTAGATGCCGGTGCGCCAGATGGTGTCCGGCTTTTCCTGTCCCAGGGGGGCGGCATGATCCTTGATCCAGTTATAGATGTTGACCTGAACCCGGGAGCCGAGATGGCGCGCCGCGAAGTTCGTGGGACAGGGGTAGGGCATGTGGACGAGCGAAAAGCCGGGGTTGGAGATCGCCTTTTTCATCGTTTCGACGACCGCCGCACCTTCCATGGCCACGTGGCGGGCGAGGAAGGTCGCTCCGGCCGCCTTAAGAAT
>CAZQUP010000003.1:14815-50138 GCA_964596545.1 uncultured Desulfatibacillum sp.
GTCGAGCACGTCCATTCCCTCGGACATCAGGTTGTGCTCGAACATGCCGTAGGGGCTGGAATCGGTCTTCGCCCCCTGGGGGGTGGTGAACCCGAACTGCCCCCCCGTCGACTGGTAGCCTAAATTGTCGTTGACGATCACCGTCATGGCGGCGTTGGAGCGCGCGCAGTGGATGAGGTGCAGCAGCCCGATGCCGAAGGCGTCGCCGTCGCCCACGGTCAAAATGAGCTTCTTCTCCGGGGGCAGGGCCACGCGCAGCCCCCGGGCGATGGCGTAGACGCGGCCGTGGGTGCCGGCGAAGCCGTCGCCTTTCCAGGTGCCGAAGGTCTGCCTTCCGGCGCAGCCGATCGAGGTTCCCCAGATAATGTCCCGGGTCTCCAGCTCCAGCTCGGCGATGGCCTGAACGACGATCTTGTGGTTCATGCCCAGCCCGCAGCCGGAGCACGCCGTGGAGGGGATCTTCCGGGTGCGCAGATACTTGTCGACGAGAAGCGAGGATGCGTAAGCCATCACCATGCCTCCAACTCCCAGCCCTTGCGGGAAAGGGGCTGGTTCTTGAGCAGTTTGGTAAAGGTCTCCATCAGGTCGGAAATGGTCGGCAGATCCCCGCAGACGCCGAGGAAATGCACCTTGGACCCCTCGGCGGCCGCCCGCTGGACCTCCCGGACCAGCTGGCCGTCCCAGTTCAGCTCGACCACGAGATATTTCGTGCGTCGTCGGAAAAGCTCGTCGGGGAACGGCCAGAGGTTGATCAACCGCAGGGCCCCGACCTTGAGGCCTTCCGCGCGGGCGCGGTCGACCGCGGTGTTGACGACGCGGGAGGGGGTGCCGAAAGAGACCACCACCAGGTCCGGGTCGTCCCCCAGATGCCGCTTCTCGTACAGGTCGCTGAACAGGTGGCGGTTGTTACGCACCTTGTAGATCAGGCGATAGGCGTGCTTGTGATGGGCCTCGACCTCTTCGATGTCGTAGCCTTCCTCGGTCGGCGTCCAGTCCGAGCAGAGCGCTCCCGTGTTGTGCCCCATCTGCACCGGCGGGATGTCCAGGGCGTCGGTCGCGGGGTAGAAATCCGGGCCGCGGTGATAGGTCCGCGACCAGGTGCGGAAGCCCATCTCCTTCATCTCTTCTTCGGTTTCCGGAACGGAGATGTCCTCCATGCCGTCGGTGATCAGCTGGTCGGCGAGCACCGTGATCGGCATCCGCAGCCGCTCGGAAAGGTAGAAGGCATCGACCACGACCTTCATGCTTTCTTGAGCCGAGTTGGGGGCCAGCACCACCGTTTCGAAATTGCCGCCCTGGGTGGGGTAGCGGGTGAGGTAGAATTCCCCCTGTCCCGGGGCTCCGGTGATGCCGGATACCGGGCCGACGCGGCCCGAGTTCAAGACCACCATCGGCGTCTCGCAGCCGAGAGCCCAGCCGTAGGGGTCGGCGTAGAGGATGAACCCCGGCCCGGAAGTGGCCGTCATCGATTTCATGCCCCCCAGCGAAGCCCCGATGCACAGGTGCATGGCCGCGCACTCGTCCTCGGCCTGCAGGTACACGCCTCCCACCTGGGGCAGCCGCAGGCTCATGGCCTCGGCCAGCTCGGTGGCGGGGGTGATGGGGTAGCCGCAGAAAAAGCGGCACCCGGCCAAAATCGCACCCTCGGTGATGGCGAAATTGCCCGTTTCCAGAAAGCGTTTCATCTCAGGACCTCCCCTCGGCCGACTTTTCCCGGATGTCGATGGCGAAGTCGGGGCAGGAAAAGAAGCATTTCAGGCATCCCACGCACCACCGGCTCGACTTGACTTCCATGGGGCGGTAGCCCCGGGCGTTGAAGCCGGAGGCGGGGCCGAAGACCTCCATCTTGCAGACCTCGGCGCAGTAACTGCACTCCTTGCAGCTGGCGGTGTTGACGATCACCTCGAAGTTGCGCGCATCGCATTCCAGACAGCGCGAGGCCTCGAGCCAGACCTGGTCGTCGCTCAAGCCTTTTTCGACCTGGTTGAAGTTTCCCGCCCTTTCCCAGACCTTCAGGTGGGCCATGTCCTGTCGCCGCGTCACCGGGAGGCGGTCACGGAGGATCACCTCCTCTTCGGGCTCGGCAAGGATCTCGGTGAGGTCTCCTGTACCTCCGAGGAAGCGGTCGATCGCCTGGGCGGCCTTGCGGCCCTGGGCGATCGCGCCGATGATGGAAAGGGGCCCGGTCACGGCATCGCCGCCGGCGAAAACCCCCGGCACCCCCGTGGCGAGCGTCCCCTCCTCGACCGCGATCCGGTTGCGCTCGGCCTTGACGCCGGAGAGCGGCTTCAGGAAATCAAGCCGCGGGGTTTGCCCGATGGCGGCGATGATGGTGTCGGCGGTGATGCGGTCGGTGATTTCCTCGTCGTAGACGGGGTTGAAGTTGCAGGCGTCATCGAGCGTGGAGACGCAGCGCTTCAAGCCGAGCCCTTCCACCTTGCGCCCGCCCAGAACCCGCTTGGGCGCCCAGGCGTTCTGGATGACGATGCCCTCCTCTTCGGCAAGGGCGATCTCCCACGGGTGGGCGAGCATCTCCTCGCGCCTTTCCAGGCAGACGATGCGCACCGATTCCGCTCCCAGGCGTTTGGCCGTGAGGGCAACGTCCAGGGCCACGTTGCCGCCGCCGATGACGACCACATCGTCTCCGATCTTCGGCGCCCTGCCCATCGCCACTTGGGTAAGGAAATCCCAGCCCCAGAGAAAACCCTCCTTGTCGGCGCCCTCGAGCGGAATCCGGGTGCTGGAGGCGGCGCCGCAGGCGACAAACACGGCATCGTGTTCCTTCTGCAGCGTCTCGATCGTCACGTCTTGGCCGACAACCGTATTCCCCTGAAACCGGACCCCGAGCCTAAAGATGGGTTCAAGATCGCGCTCGAGCCGCTCCTCGGGCAGGCGGTACCGCGGAACCCCGTAGCGCATCATGCCGCCGGGCTTGGGGAAGGCGTCGATGACCTGCACCTGGTGGCCGAGGCTCTGAAGGTAATAAGCCGCGGTCAGCCCCGCCGGTCCGGCGCCGATGACGGTCACCTTTTTACCGGTGGGTGCGGCCTTCTTCTTTCGCCGCCACCAGGCATCTCCGCCCTTGTCCACGGCGGCCCGTTTCAGAGCCCGGATGGCGATCGGCTCGCCGAACTGCCGGTAGGCGCAGGCATCCTCGCAGGGGGCGAAGCAGGCGTCGGCGCACACCACCGGAAAGGGGATCTTCTCCCGGATGACGGCTACGGCCTCATCGAAGCGCCCGTCGCGCACCGCCCGGATGTAGCGCGGAACGTCGATTCCGGCCGGGCAGGCGTGGGTGCAGCGCGGGACGATGAACTCTTTTCGGGATACCCGATGCGAACTCATGACCTTTCTCCTTTGAGCACAGGATTCGTGGTCTCCATGGCGATGGCTTCTCCTCGACCTTTCTGTATATCGATGGAATTCATTTCAGGGGTCCGAAAGGGAAAAGGCCCCGATGGGTCTCGACGTAGATCGCAAGACCCTCGATGTGCCGCTGCATCAGGGTGCGCGCGAGTTCCCCATCCCGTTTTTCGAGCGCCGCGATGATTTCGTGGTGTTCGTGCAGGGCGTTGTAGGCGCGGTTGTCCATCTTGATCGTGGCCAGCCGCACCATCCGCATGTGGTCGTAGATGTTGGCGGCGAACTCTTGGAGTTTCCGGTTGCCGCTGAGCTGAAGGATGTATTCGTGAAAACCGACATTGGCGCGGGCGAATTCATCGACTTTCTCAAGAATGTTTCCATCGTTGAACTCGGCGAACATTTCCTTCATGCGGGCGATGTCTTCGTCGCGGAGATTTTTGACGGCCATCCGGGCCGCCGCCCCTTCCAGCGCCGCCCGCACGTAGAGGATCTCGATGATTTCTTTTCTGCTCTTGCGGTTGATGAAAATGCCCTTGCGCGGCTCGACGCGCAGCAGGCCTTCCGAGACGAGACGGTTGATGGCGTCCCGAAGAGGGGTACGGCTGATTTTCAGGCTCTCGGCCAGCTTTCGTTCATCGAGACGATCCTCGGCGTTGTAATCCATGTTGAGGATGGTCTCTTTAAGCGATTGGTAGGCCAGATCCGCCAGTCTGGAAGGAGGCTTTAGCGGCAAGAGGCAGAGGGAAGGGTCGGAACGCCGTTTCATGATCATGTGGTATACCAAACACCAAATATTTCTTGATGTCAAGGGAAAAATGTCAAAAAAACCGGCTTTGGGTCGGGTGAAAACGCCAAAGAAGGTTTTAAGGTTTTTTAGTAAAAATTCAGATTGCTTCGTCGATCTGGATCTGAATGAAGGGGTGCTTGTGGGATCAGCGGGTTTCCCGGGCGGACTGGAGCAGCGGATAGGGGTTGACCGGCTTCATGTCCTCGAGGCGAAGCAGCATGAAGTGCAAGTGCGTGGGCGAGCGCTCGGCGTAGGCGTTGGTACCGCTCCGGCCGAGTGTAGCGATCGGGGCTCCCCCGGCGACGCGCTCCCCGGTCGCGACGAGCAGCCGTTCGAGGTGCGCGGAGTAGGAAAAGAGCCCGAGGGCGGGGTGGTAGATCCAGAGGTAGTTTCCGCCGCGCAGGCCGTTTCCGTTCACGGAAAAGCCGGGAATCCAGTCGGCGAACGCGGAAACGACGATCCCCGCGGCGAAAGCCAGGACCTCGATCGGCTTTCCGAAGCGGTCGTCCAGCCCGTCCTGGTTTCCGTCAAAGACGAAGATGTCTTGGGCCGGATGGCCGATCCGGCGGCGCGGACCCGCGAACTCGTAGCGACTCGGCCGGTAGCCCTCCCCGAGCTTTCCGCCCACATGGCGCAACCCATAACCCTTGAGCGGGAAAAAGAGTTCCGACCCGGAATCCTCTGCGGGATATACCGCCGGCAGAATCCGTCTGAACTCCTCGATCCGCCGGAGGGCTTCCGCAAGGGGGATCCGCTCCTCGCGTACGGCACGCTCGAAGTTCTGCCATCCGTAGGCCAAATCACTCTCTTCGCCTAAAGCGGAGGAGGCGAAAACCCACAGGGCCAGCGCGACGACGAAGGACTGCGGTTTACATCGCCTGATCGTCAGGCTATAGCCTTTCGGGATGAGCGACCTGGACCGCAAACAGAGGCTGGTCATGGACTACGAAAGGCGGTTCGCCTTCAAGCTGGGCGAACACGTGATCGGAAAGCCGCGGCTGAGCGTCTGGATGATCCTGATCCCGATCATCATCGTCTGGCACATGTTCCGTTTCAAAAAATACGTCGAGGCGCGGAACGCTTTCGGCAAAAACTACCTCAAAAGCCGCGAGCAGGCCATGCAGGCGGTACGCGAAAGCCTGGCGACGAAGGGCCCCCTGCGGCTGCAGGAGATCGTCGACCGCATGCAGATGCCTTCTGAAGCGCGCGCCCCCTATCGCGAGCTGCTCGCGGTTCTGGCCGACCACTTCCGCGATCTGCTGGAGGCCGATGGCGACGACATCGACCGCTTGCTCAAGCAGGCCTACCGCAGCCGAGTGAACTACCTGCTCTACTTCAACCGCCTGGCGCAAGCCGAAAAACGCCTGCACGCGGCGCTGCGCGGCGGGCTGCACGGCGGGCAAAAAGACGTCGCGGAGGCCATTGCGCGCATCGAAGCAATCTCGGAGGCGATGCGCCGCCACGAGGCCGAGCGCCTGTTTTCCTGAAACGGCCGGCGGGGCGGGCCCATGCGCGCCGCCCCGCCGGCCGGTTTTTGCTTCCCGGCGGATTACCGCGCCGCCGGAAACCGGCGGCTGTTTCGCAGGTAATTTTGCGCTTCGTTGGTCTGCTCGAGATCGCTGTAGAAAAGGGCGGTCGCCCGGATTTCGAGCTCCTGATTTTGGCTGATGATTTCCTCATACCCCGGCACATGATCCAGGGCCGGGATCAGCACGAACATGAAAGCCCAGATGGCGGCCAGCCCGATCAGAAGGCCGAACCAAGAAGTGAGACGGCCCCGGCCGAAGCCGGAGCCGGTGGCGGGTTGCGGCGTAAGCGCAAAGGAAGACCGCATCAGATGGCCGCCGTGATCTCGGGGAATACCTTGTAGAACATGATCCAGGCCATCAAGAGCGTGAGGATCAGGTTGAAACTCTGGCCGCAGACATAGAGAATGACCGGTTTCCCCCCCTTGAAGTAGTGCGCCAGCTCGCGGAAGTTGGTCGCCAGCCCGATGCTCGAGAACGCAAGACAGAAGAACCACACCCGCAAGGGGGCGGCGAAGCCGCGGATGACGCCGTTTTCCAACATGGCCGCACCGGCGGATTTCCCCATCACTTCATAGAGAAGAGAGAAGACGATCGAGGCGGCGAGAAAGCCGAGCACGAACTTGGGAAAGCGGTACCAGATCTCCATCGCGCTCACCTGTTCCCCGGGAATGCAGTCCACCTTGGCGCACCAGTAGACCGCCACCCCGAAGGCCGTGACCCCGATCAGAATGTTCTGGATCATCTTGACGGTCGCCGCGACGTAGAGGGCGCGCTCCCCGAGAAAGGCTCCGGCGGCGGCCACGGCGCCTGTCGAATCGATGGTCCCTCCGATCCAGGCCCCGCCCAGAACGTCGGGCATGCCCACGGCCTTGATGAACATGGGCATCGCCACCATCATGATCGCCGTGAAGACGAGGCTCAGTCCGACCGCCAGGGTCAGCTCTTCCTTCTTCGCCCGACAGGCGGCCGCGGTGGCGATGGCGGCGGAGACGCCGCAGACGCTCATGTCGGCGCTGATCGTGATGTTCAGGGTTTTCGAGGGCATCTTCACCACCGTCTGCCCGAAAATGTAGGTGACCACGAGCACGATCGGGGTCACCACCCAGGCGACGAAAATGCCGGGGATGCCGATCTGAACGATCTTGGAAAAGAGAATCTCGGCCCCGAGCAGCACCAGTCCCGTCTTGATGTAATACTCGGTCTGGACCGCCGGCATGATCCACTTCGGCGTCCCGATCGTGTTGCTGATCAGCATGCCGATCAGGATCGCCCACAGCGGATCGCCGAAGCCGTAGTAATGCATGGTCTTCTGCTCCCCGCCCATGAAGGCGAGAACCGCGACCAGAAAGACGAAGGGGAAGGCGACAAGGAACTTGCCGACCGGTTTGCCCATGAACTTGATGCCGATCGCGAACAGCAGGGCCAGGGCGATACACAGCCCGATGAGGGTCGGAATGATGTTGTAGGGCTTGACGCTCACCTTGGCGCGCGCCGAGGATTCCGCACGACGCGCCGCGCGCCACTCGGTGATCGCGTTCTTGGCGGCTTCGTTCAACTTCTCGTCTTTGAAGCCGGCGGCGGCCGCTGCGGCTTGAGCGGCGGTGGCTGCGGACAAGGCGTCCTCCATCTTTTTCTTGGCCTTTTCGTGGCTTTCCTTGGCCGCCGCGTTCATCGCCTCCGCTTTTTCCTTGCTCAGGACGAGACTGTCGAGGGGATTGCCGTCCCAGCGGCCGGGGCGTTTCAGCCACTCGCTGAGCGTCTTGGCATAGGGTTCATTGACCGCCCGGATGCCTCCCAGGGTGTCGGAGGCCTTGTACCATTCGATCGTGTGAAACGGGGCCTTCGCCGCCTCGGCCTTCATGGTGGCCTCGGCCTTGGCGATCTTCTCGTGCATGTCTTTGGGCGGCCGCGGCAGAAAGATGAGCATGCCGACGATCAGCAGGACGAAAGCGATCCAGATCGCCCAATAATCTTCTTTTGTCCAGAGATCGGACCATTTGGCCTCCCCCCGATCCCGGACGATTTCCTCTCCTGCAGGCTGACTCCTGGTTTCGGCCATCGAACTCCTCCTTGTGTCGGGGTTCTGAACGTTGCGCGAGGGTCGGAAACCCTTTGAAGATTTGGGGCCTCTGTAAACCGGATCTGCGGATGTTGTCAATGCAAGTTCAGGCGTTTTTCCCCGTTTGGCCTCCGGCCAGCGCCAGCCACCCCTGCTCTTCTCGAAGATCGGTGACGGCAAGGCCCGCCTGCCGGAAGCCTCCGAAAACAGCGTCGCGGTTGGCGGCAAGAATCCCCGAAGCGATGAAATGACCGCCGGGGGTGAGGAGTCGGGGGAGATCGGCCAGAAGCGCGATCACGGCCTCGCTGAGAATGTTGGCCGCGATCAGATCGAATCGCCCGCGGAAGCCGCAGGCGAGGTCCCCCTGCACGAGGACGACCTCGCGGGGGTCGATCCCGTTGCGGGCGAGATTTTCGCGGGCCACCGGAAGCGCGTTTCCGTCGCGGTCGCAGCCGGCGAGCTTTCCCGCGCCAAGCTTCGCCGCGGCAAGCAGCAGGATCCCCGAGCCGGTGCCGACATCGAGAAAAGAATCTCCCGGTTGGAGACACCGTTCGATCAGCTCGATCGACAATCGCGTCGTCGGGTGGGCCCCGGTGCCGAAGGCCATACCTGGGTCGAGCTCGATCACGAGGTCGTCGGGCCGGGCTTCGGCCTCGCGCCAGGAGGGTTTGACCACGATCCGCCGGCCGATCCGCAGCGGCTGGAAAAAGCGCTTCCAGGACTCGGCCCAGTCCTCCTCGTCCACCTCGCGGAAAGAAAGCCGATAGATCAAGCCGCTTCGCCGCGCGAGGCCGGAGAGTTCTTGCTCCAGCCGCAGGAGACGCCCCTTGAGATTTCCGTCCGCCGGGAGATAGCCGGCCACGGCGTGGCGCTCGGGCAGCGGCCGGGCGTCTTCAGCCCATTCCTCCGCCACCGGATGGAGGGGATCCTCCACCACGACCCCCTGAAGCCCGAAATCGAAGAAGACTGCGGCCACGAGGTCGGAGGCCGTCTGGGGGTCGGCATGATCGAAGCTCACCCGAATCTCGAGATATTTCATCGGACGGGTGCGATGCCGCCGCAGGGTCTCAAAGCGAGGCTTTCGACGGCGGTGCGGCGGTTTTCGAGCGCGGGCAGTTTCGCGCGCACGGCGGCGATCCGCCCGCTCGAGGCCGTGGCGAAAAGAAGATCTTCGGTCTCGCCGGCGCCTGCGAGCGGAATGCCGAAGGGGTCGAAAATTGCGCTCCGGCCGCAGAAACTTCCGCCGACGAGATTGCAACCGGCGACATAGAGCGTGTTCTCGATCGCCCGCGCCTGAAGCAGCGTCGTCCAGTGCAGCTCTTTCACCGGTCCCTGATACCAGGCGGAGGGGACGAGGATCAGCTGGGCGCCGGAGGCGGCGAGGTAGCGAAAAATCTCGGGAAAGCGCAGATCGTAGCAGATGGCAAGCCCGATCTTCATCCCGGCGGCGGTCACGACGGGCGGGGGCTCGTCGCCTGCGGCCATGGTGTCCGACTCGCGCACACTGAGCGCATCGAAGAGGTGGATCTTGCGGTAGGAGGCGACGATCTCGCCGGCGGGGGAAAACAGACGCGCCGTGTTGTAAGCGAGTTCCGGGGTGGGTCCCTCCTCCCAGCAGCCGACGACGATGTAGAGCCCGGCGAGCTGCGACATGGAAGCGATCATGCGGGTGAAGAATTCCCCCTCTTCGCGGGCGAGCTGCGCGGGCGATCGCCCGGGGGAGGGAAGCCCCATGAACATCTCCGGCAAAACGAAAAGCTGGGCGCCCCGCTCCGCCGCCTCGCGCACCAGCACGCGCGCCTTGTGCAGGTTGTGGCGCGGGTCGGGATGGCCCTCGACTTGGGCCAGAGCCACGGTCAGTCGCGTTTCCATCGTTGTTCCTCCCGACGGCCCGCCGGCAGGGTCTTCCGGCGGTTGACTTTTCCGCAAGCTGGGACTTTAAGTTAGCACGCCTGATCGAGGAAAGGAAAGACGCCCATGACCCCAGCCGAACTGCGGCGGCTCTCCGCCGAGGGGAAATTCGACCGGCCGACGGCGGGCTTCTGCGACGGCTTCGTCCAGGCGAACCTCGTCGCCCTGCCGGAGAAATGGGCCGGCGATTTCGAAGTCTTCTGCCGCAAGAACCCCAAGCCCTGCCCGCTCCTCGAAATCGTGGGCCCGGGGACGACGCGCACGAGGCGACTGGCCCCCGGTGCGGATCTCTTGAACGTGATCCCGCGCTACCGCGTGTGGGTCGAAGGATCCCTTCGCGAGGAGGCGGGCGACATCGGCCACGTCTACCGCCCGGATCTCGTCTTCTTCCTGCTCGGCTGCAGCTTCTCCTTCGAGGAGGCGCTGATGCGGGCGGGGATCCGCCTGCGGCACGTGGAGGAGAAGAAAAACGTCTCCATGTACCGCACAACAATCCCCCTCGAGCCCGTCGGCCCCTTCCGCGGCGGCATGGTGGTCAGCATGCGGCCGATCCACCGCACGCAGGTCGCAAGCGCCTGCGTCATCACCGCGCGCTACCCCGAGGTGCACGGCGAACCCGTGCACGTCGGCTACCCGGAGATGATCGGTATCCATGACCTTTCCCGTCCGGACTACGGCGACCCCGTGGCGATCCGCGAGGAGGAGATCCCCGTCTTCTGGGCCTGCGGGGTCACGCCGCAAAACGTGCTGCTCGAGGCGAAGCTTCCCTTCGCCGTCACCCACGCTCCCGGATACATGTTCGTGAGCGATCTCAAAAACGAAGTTTTCGCCAGACAGGAGGTGTCGCCATGAGAACGAGGATGATTGTGCTGCTCGCCGCTGCGGGAGTCTTCTGGGCCGCGGCCTCGCTCGCCGGCCCGGAGCAGTTGCGCGTCGTCGGCAGCTGGAACAACCTCACGATGTTCAAGAACTTCGAGCAGCCCTTCTGGACCGAGGTCGTCCCCCGGGAGCTGGGGATCAAAACGAGTCTGACCTCGATCGGCCAGGTGAACGTCAAGGGACCGGCGGTGCTGCGCTCGGTCAAGATGGGCGTCTACGACGTCGTCCACACCGTGGCCGACTACGTCGTGGACGACTCGCCGGCCCTCGCCGGGCTCGATCTCCCCGCCCTCGCCAACGACCTCGGCCTCGCGCGCAAGGTGGTCGAGGCCTATTGGCCCGTGCTGGACGATTACCTGCAGAAGGACTTCGGAGTGAAATTGCTCAGCGTCGTCCCCTACCCGGCCCAAGTCCTCTTTATCAACACGCCGATCAAAAGCTTGGCCGACCTCAAGGGGAAAAAGATCCGGGCGAGCGGCTGGACGACCTCCGAGTTCGTGACCGCTCTCGGGGCGACCGGGGTGACCCTCGCCTTCAGCGAAGTGCCGCAGGCGTTGCAACGCGGGGTCGTCGACGGCGCGGTTACCGGAAGCCTCTCGGGCTTCAGCGCCGGCTGGGGCGAGGTGGCGAAGTACCTCTATCCCCTTCCGATCGGCGGCTGGGACTACGTGATCGGAACGATCGGGCTGGAGAGCTGGAAGGCAATCGGTCCCGAGAAGCAGGCAAAGCTTCAGAAGCTGATCCGCGAGAACCTCCAGGATCCGGCCTGGGAAGTGACCGGTCGGGAAACCCAGGAGGGGGTCGCCTGCCTGAGCGGAACGGGGGCCTGCCCCCACGGCACACCCGCCAAGATGACCGTCATCTCCCTGACCGCGGGCGACGAGCAGGCGGCGAAAGAGGTGCTCGTGAAGAATGTGCTCCCGGCCTGGACGAAGAAGGTCGACAAGGCCGCCGTCGAGCGCTGGAACGCCACGATCGGAAAACTGGTGAACCTCCGGGCCGAATGATGCCGCGGGCGGGGCGGAACCCTCCGCCCCGCTTCCTTATCCCTGCCGCGGTTCGCCACCGCAGCCGTTTCGACCGGCGGAGTCCTGCATGAGCCGACTGATCCGTCTCACGGAAACCTTGTCCACGTTTGCGGCCTGGATGAGCGGGGCGCTGCTCTTCCTCACGGCGGTTCTGATCGCGGTCGAGGTCGTCCTGCGCAAGATCTTTGCGATCTCGCTCGGCGGAGCCGACGAGATTTCCAATTACGTGCTCGCCGTCACTTCGAGCTGGACCTTCGGCTATGCGCTCCTGCGCAAAGCCCACATCCGCATCGACGCTCTTTACCTGCGGTTCGGCCGCGGGTTGCGCGTCGCCCTCGACGTGTCCGCGCTCGTCCTCTTCGCCCTGTGCGCCGCCCTGATCACGGCCTACGCCTTCCAGGTGCTGGCGACCTCCATCCTGCGCCGGTCGGTGGCGAACACGCCGCTCGCCACCCCGCTGTGGATTCCTCAGGGGCTGTGGTTTGCAGGCCTTGCACTCCTGCTCTTCACGGTCCTCGTCCTCCTCGCCGGAACACTCGCCCGCCTCGCCGCCGGCGATGTTCCGGGCGCGCAGCGGCTTTCCGGGACGACCGACGTACGCGAAGAGATCGAGGAGTCCGGCAGCGCCGCCTCCGCCGTGATGGGGGAAGGAGGCGGGCGATGATCGTTCCGGTGACGCTCGGCATCCTTTTGCTACTGCTTCTGGCGAGTATTCCGGTTGCGGCCGCCATCCTCGTCCTGGGCCTCGCTCTCGGTTATTTGTACTCCGGCCACCCCCTCCATCGGCTTCTGGGGGAGGTCTTCTGGTCGGCGAGCACCGATTTTCTTCTGCTCTCGATTCCGCTCTTCGTTCTTCTGGGCGAGATCCTGCTCCGGGCGGGGATCGCCCGCCGCACCTACGGCGCGCTCGACAAGTGGCTCTCCTGGCTCCCCGGGGGCCTCATGCACGCCAACATCGGCACCGCCGCCATGTTCGCCGCCACCAGCGGCTCGAGTGTCGCCACGGCGGCGACCATCAGCACCGTCGGGCTGCCCCAGGCCCGGCGCTACGGCTACCACGAGGGGCTCTTCGCCGGAACGATCGCCGCCGGAGGAACGCTCGGGATCCTGATCCCCCCTTCGATCAACCTCATCGTCTACGGTTTTCTCACCAACACTTCGATCCCTCAGCTCTTTCTTGCCGGAATCGTCCCCGGCATCCTGCTCGCCCTCGTCTTCATGGCGGTCATCCTCGTGATCTGCCTCATCCGGCCGGGCCTGAGCGGCGGGGTGCGCCGCGTCTCCTGGCCCGAACGCTTGAGGAGCCTTCAGGACCTGATCCCGGTCCTCTTCATCTTCGCCGTCGTGATCGGCTCGATCTACACCGGCTGGGCGACCCCCACCGAGTCGGCCGCCTTGGGGGTGATCGCCGCCGTGCTCCTCGCCCTACGCTACCGCGCGGTGGGGCTGCGGTTTCTCCAGGAGGTCGCCGAGGGCACCGTGCGCACGACGGCGATGATCATGCTCATCCTGATCGCCGCCAACTACCTCAACTTCGTTCTGGACTCGGTCGGACTGGCCGAATTGCTCAAAGGATTCGTCCAGAACCTGGGCCTTTCTCCGCTCAAGACGCTGCTCGCCATCATCGCCCTATACGTGGTGCTCGGCTTTTTCGTCGAGACCCTCTCGCTCATGGTGATCTCCGTCCCCATCGTCTTTCCCGTGATCGTAGGCGCAGGCTTTCACCCCGTCTGGTTCGGGATCCTCCTCATCCTGTTGATCGAGATGGCCCTCATCACCCCGCCCGTGGGATTGAACCTCTATGTCGTCCAGGGCGTGCGCGGCCGGGGGACGATCGGTGAGGTGATCGTGGGCAGCACACCTTTCGTGATCGGGATCTTCGTGATGATCGGCATTCTCGTCGCCTGGCCCGAACTCGCCCTGTTCCTTGCCCGCAACGTCTGAAGGAGAACGCCATGGCCGCCACCCGACTCGAACTCCTCCTGGAATCCCGGCAGGGGAAGACCCCCTTTTCCTTCGCCGCCGAGCGTCTCGTCGTCGCCGGTTGGGTCGGCAAGGACCGCGAGGCGGTCCGCAAACACATCGAAGAGCTCGGCCGCCTGGGCGTTCCTGCGCCCTCGCGGACTCCGACCTACATGAGCCTTTCGCCCGCGATTCTCACCACGGCGGAGGAGATCGAAGTCACGGGGGCCGAGTCTTCCGGCGAGGTCGAGTGCGTGATCCTGCGGCAAAACGAACGCCTCTATCTCGGCGTGGGCTCCGACCACACCGACCGCGGCTTTGAAAAATACGACATCCCGGCATCCAAGCAGATGTGCGCCAAACCCATCGCCCCCGCGGTCTGGGAGCTCGACGAGGTGCGCGGTCACTGGGAGCGGATCCTCTTGCGCTCGTGGTCGACGCGGGAGGGAAGGCGCCGGCTCTACCAGGAGGGGAGCCTCGCCGACAACCTCGGTGTGCTCGAGCTTCTCCAGGGGATCCCCGTGGAGGCCGACCCGCGGCAGGGGACCCTGGTGCTTTTCTGCGGCACCTTCGCCGCCCGCGGCGGAATCGAGATCGGAGAGATCTTCGAGTTCGAGATGGAAGACCCCGTGGCCCGCCGCCGCATCACCCACCGCTACCGCATCCGCCGCCTGCCCCAGTTTCTGTAAGCCGACCGGCGATCGGAAGGAACGGGCGTTTAGGGCTTGCGCTCGCGCCGAAAGCGCAAGCGCCCGCCGAGGGCCAGCCCGACGATCACCGCACAGGCGAACACGAGGAAAAGAACCAGAACTTCAAACATCGCCCCTCTCCGTGGATCCTGCCCGTCCGCTTCGCTCGGGGCGGGGGGAAACGTCAAGGACAGCGAGCCGCACGCCGGCTCCCGGCGGAAGCGGGCCGAAGAGGCCGGAAGCGAAAGCGACGGCGTTCCGGCCGTCGGTTTTCTCGATCCGCGCCGCCGCGATCGTTCGCCCTTCGCGGTCGAGGATCGCCACCGTCCCGCCGGGGGCGATCCCGGCCTGCCCGAAAAGCTCGAAGAAGACCTCCGTCCCGCCGGGCACGCTCCGCGAAAGAAAAATTTCGGCGAACCCCCGCGCGGCAAGCAGCCGCTCCCGGCGGCGGCCGCGAAGGAAGCCCAGCAGGAGCACCCAAACCAGGAACGGGACACAGCCGAGTGCCGCCAGTCCCGGCGCGATGCCGAAGTGGCGGTGGAGAAAGGAAAGGCGGCTCCGTCTCCAAGAGTCGGCATCCGCGTGCACGACGACGCGCCAGGCGCCGACGGGGGGCTCCTCGGGCGGCTTCTCGCGCCGCCGCACCCGAAGCTCGCGGGCCCCGGGGGAGGCCGCGGGGTCGACCGTGACCTCGCCCACCCACATCGTGCCCCCCAGCCAGAAGCCGCGCTGCAGGCGCTCGAGGCGCAGGCGGACGGAGGCGTCGTCGCTTTCCGCCTCGAGCTGGGCGATCTCCTTCACTTCAGGGTCGAGCATTCCGTCCACCCAGGCGCTTTCCCCCGGCAGAAGGTTCACCGTGAAGAGCGGTTCCCGGAAGCGCGCCACACAGCTGTCCAGCAGACAGGCGAAAAAGACGAGAAACAAGACCAAGCCCAGCCGGCCGAGAATTTTTATGGCGCGTTCGGTTCTTTCCAGGTCCAAGCGGGGATTCCTTTCCCGGGCTGCAGGCAGACGGCCGCGGCCCTGCCTCCCCGCAGCCGATGCTGGAATCGCAAACCAAATCGTGCTACGGGCATTCTGCGATGAAGTTTCTTTTCTCCGAGATCGCCGCCCTGGTCAACCGGGCGCAGCAGAGGAACAACGTCCGGCTTCTGTTGCGCTTTCTTTTGATCCTCGCCGGTTTTTTTGCACTCTACAGCGTCCTGTTCCATTTTCTCATGGAGTACGAGGGCCGCGAACACTCCTGGCTCACGGGATTCTACTGGACGCTGACCGTGATGTCGACCCTGGGCTTCGGCGACATCACCTTCACGAGCGATCTCGGACGCCTCTTCTCGATCGTGGTTCTGCTCACCGGGATCATCTTCCTGCTCGTCATGCTGCCCTTCACCTTCATCCAGTTCTTCTATGCCCCCTGGCTCGAGGAGCAAAACCGCGCCCGCACGCCGCGCGCGCTGCCCGAGACCACCTCCCGGCACGTGATTCTTACGCGCTTCGACGCCGCGGCCGTACAGCTCATCGAAAAGCTCGACCGCTACGGCATCGCCTATGCCATTCTCGTTCCCGATCCCCAGGAGGCCCTCCGGCTGCACGAAGCGGGCTACCGCGTGGTTCTGGGTCTCCTCGACGACCCGGCGACATACGAGCGGCTGCAGGTGCGCCGGGCGGCGCTCGTTCTCGTGATGAACGACGATGTGACCAGCACCAACATCATTTTCACGATCCGCGAGGTCTCCGAGCAGGTCACCACCGTCACCAACGTCGATCAAGACGAATCCCTCGACATCCTCCAGCTGGCCGGCAGCACCCACACCTTTCAGTTCACCAAGATGCTCGGGCAGGCGCTGGCCCGTCGCGTTCTCGGCTACGGCCACCAGGCGAACGTCATCGGTCGTTTCGACGAACTGCTGATCGCCGAGGCCGCCGCAAGCCGCACACGGCTGCAGGGTCTGACGCTCGCCCAGAGCCGGCTGCGCGAGTTGACCGGTGTGAACGTCGTGGGGCTTTGGGAAGAGGGACGCTTCTCCCCCCCCGGTCCGGAAACCCGGATCGGGGAGGCGACGATTCTCGTTCTTGCCGGCTCGGGCGAGCAGATCCGGCGCTACGAAATGCACGTCGCCCTGCCCGGAAAACCGGGGGAACAGACGGGTCCGGTGCTGGTGCTGGGCGGCGGCCGGGTCGGGATGGCCGCGACCGCGACCTTGCGCCGCATGGGGATCGACTACCGCCTGGTCGAGAAAAAAATTTCCCGCGCGTTGCAGGGCGACGAGCGCGTGGTCCAGGGCAGCGCGGCCGACCTGGAAACCCTGGTCCAGGCCGGGATCAACGAAACCCCGGCCGTGATCATCACCACCCACGACGACGACCTCAACATCTACCTCACGATCTACTGCCGCCGTCTCCGGCCGGATGTTCAGCTCATCAGCCGCGCAACTCTCGAGCGCAACGTCAAGACCCTTTACCGGGCGGGCGCCAATCTCGTGATCTCCTATGCCTCGCTCGTCTCGACGACGATCCTCAATCTCCTGAATCCGGAAAAACTGCTCGTGGTCTCCGAGGGCTTGAACATCTTCCGCGCCCCCGTGCCGCCCGGAATCGTCGAACGTTCACTCGCCGCGGCCCGCATCCGGGAAAAGACGGGGCTGAGCGTCGTCGCCCTCCGCCGGGGCGAAGAAAGCTTCATCAATCCCGATCCCGCCACCCCTCTGCAAGGCGGCGACGAGCTGATTCTCATCGGAACCGCCGAGGGGGAGCAACGCTTCGGGGAAATCTTTGCCGGGTCGTCCGGGTGAGACTTCCGTGCGACCCGCTTTCCCGCCGACGAAAGAATAGAAGCTATGGCCGAATTCACCCATCTCGACGAGCAGGGCCGTGTGCGCATGGTGGATGTGAGCGCAAAAGACATCAGCCGGCGCACGGCGACCGCCGAAGCGACCGTCCGCATGCAGCCGGAGACCTTCCGTCGCATCCAAGAAGGAACGGTGAGCAAAGGCAACGTGCTCGAAACCGCCCGCATCGCCGGCATTCTTGCCGCCAAACGCACGGCGGATCTGATCCCCATGTGTCATCCCCTCCGGCTGACCCACGTGCAGATCGATTTTCTGACCGACGCGTCCTCTTCGGCGATCGGTATCCGTGCCTCGGCCCAGGCGCTCGATCGCACGGGGGTCGAGATGGAGGCGCTCACGGGGGCGGCGGTGGCGGCGCTCACGATCTACGACATGTGCAAGGCTCTCGATCGCGATATGGAGATCACCGCTCTGCGGCTGCTCGCCAAATCCGGCGGCAAAAGCCGAGACTACCGGCGAAGGACATGAAGCCCTGGCCGCTTCCGTTTCGATGCTGGATTCTCGTCGCGGCCCCGGCCTTTTTGTTCCTGGGCGGTTGTCCGACCTCGCCGCCTGCACCGCCTTCCCCACCCCCGGCCTCAGGACCGATGGCCCCGGCGCCCTGTCCGCGGTTCGAGGACGACCTCGACTTCGCGGGCCTAAAGGAGGCGCTCGCCCGAAGCATCGATTGGATGAACCGGCAACCGCCGGAGCGCCCCTTCGACTTCGGCCTCGAGCGCATCCCGGCAAGCCGCCTCGCCCGTTCGCTCGAGCGCATTCGCGATCTCATCGCCTCCCGGCCTTCCGTCGACGCCTTCCAGGAGCGCGTGGAAAAAGATTTTCGTTGCTACCGCGCAACCGGACGGGATGGGGCGGGGGAGGTTCTCTTCACGGGATACTACGAGCCCTTGATCCAAGGACGCCGCGAACCCGACGCCCTGTTCCGCCACCCGCTCTGGGGTCGTCCCGAAGACCTGATCACCGTCGAGCTGGGGGAATTCCACGAAAAATACCGCGGCGAGCGGATTTCCGGACGCCTCGAGGGAAAACGGCTTGTTCCCTACCCCGAGCGGAAAGAACTTGAAGAGCGGGGGTTGCTCTTCGAACGGGCCCGGCCGCTCGCCTGGGTGCGCGACCCGGTCGAGCTTTTCTTTCTCCATGTCCAGGGCTCGGGCCGGATTGTGCTCGAGGACGGCGAAACCCTGCGGGTGGGCTACGAGGTCTCCAACGGGCGTCCCTATCGCAGCATCGGCCGTCTTTTGATCGAGGAGGGAAAGATCCCCCGCGAGGAGATCTCCCTTCCGGCCATCCGCCGCTACTTGCACGACCACCCGGAGGAACTCGGGCGCGTGCTCGCGTTCAACCCCAGCTACGTCTTCTTCCGTGTCGTTCCCGAAGGGCCGATCGGCTCGCTCGGCGTTCCGCTCACCGCCGGGCGGTCGCTCGCCCTGGATCGAAGGGTCTTTCCGGAGGGAGCGATCGTTTTCGCCGTCACGCACCGACCCGAGCCGGAAGACCCTTCACGGCCTCCTTCCCGGCGCGAGATGCGGCGATTCCTTCTCGTCCAGGACACGGGAAGCGCCATCACCGGCCCCGGCCGGGCCGACATTTTCTGGGGGGCGGGTCCCGAGGCCGAGTTCGCGGCCGGCCACATGAACCATCCGGGAGAACTCTACTTTCTCCTTTTGCGGCCTGAGACCCACTCGCCTTGACAGCGATGCCCGAACCCGTTAGGCTTCAAAAGATCCGTTTTTCTTAGCGATCCGCATCAGCGCCAAGTTTTCGTCCTTTGCGGGTCCAGCTGCCTGAGGCGCGATTTTGGTCTCTTGTGCCGAAGGGGGATGCCATGTTCGGCATCGGCATGCCGGAGTTGATCCTGATCGCCGTCGTCGCCCTGATCGTTTTGGGCCCGAATAAGCTGCCCGATCTCGCCAAATCGCTCGGCCGGGCGGTGCGCGAATTCCGCAAAGCCACGGCGGAGATGAAGGAGACCTTCCGTCTCGACGGGGAGATCGAGGAAGCCAAGAAGGTGATGGAAGAGTTCCAGACCGAGGTGAACCAGGTGATCCGCAACGAAGCGCTGAAGCCCGAAGACGAGCGCTCGGAGGCGGCGAAAGCCTCCCCGCCGGTGGGCGCCGTCTCCCCCCCGCGCGGCCTTGCGGCCGAGGAGCCCTCGGCCGAGCAGAAGCTCGAGGAGCTCAAGAAAGCCTTCCAAGCCTGGAGCGCCGATCGGGGCGATGCCCCTCCGCTGGAAGCCGCAGCACCCTCCGAACCCCGCCGCCCCGAATGAAACCGCCCCTCCGCCGAACGAGGAACAGGCGCGGATGCTGACCGAAGACGACAAAATCCCCTTCACGGCTCATCTGGCGGAGCTTCGCTCGCGGCTGATCAAATGCTTCCTCGCCCTGGGGGCCGGATTCCTGATCTGCTATGCGTTCAAGGAATCCTTGTTCGAAATCCTGGTCTATCCCCTGATGCGCGTCATGCCCGAGGGGGGAAAGCTCATCTTCACGGGCATCCCCGAAGCCTTCTTCACCTACCTCAAAGTCTCCTTGCTCGCCGGGGCCATCCTGGCCAGCCCCGTTCTTTTCTACCAGTTCTGGATGTTCGTCGCCCCCGGCCTTTACCGCCACGAACGCCGCCTGCTCGGGCCGCTCATCGCCGTCACCACGGCATTCTTTCTCGGGGGAGCGCTCTTCGGCTACTTCGTCGTCTTTCCTTTCGGATTCCGCTTCCTGTTAAGCTTCGGGGCGGACTACATCCGCACGCTTCCCTCCATGCGCGAATACCTCACCTTCGCCACCAAACTGCTCTTCATCTTCGGGCTGCTCTTCGAGCTTCCGGTCGTGTTGACCTGCCTTTCCTGGGTGGGGATTCTCTCGGTGGAAACCCTGTGCCGCAACCGCCGCTACGCCGTGGTGGGCGCCTTCGTCGTGGCTGCCTTTCTCACCCCCGATGCGGTCTCGATGATCCTGATGGCGTTGCCCCTGATGCTGCTCTACGAACTGAGCATCGCCGCGGCGCGCGTGCTGGCGCGCCGCAAGGCCGGGCGGGCGGCTCTGGAAGGAGAAAAAAGCGCCTGAGAAAAGGCGGCGCCGGGCCGTTGAGCCGTTGACATCGAGGGCGATTTGTGAGTTACTGAAGCCTGTTGTGCGTGGGGCTCAAGGAACCTCGGCCACGAACCCAAACGGCAAGGAGGATGAGAGGGGTATGAGAAGGACGACAGCGGTCGCGGTCGGCGTTGCGTTGGCCTGCCTCTTCTTCGCCGGCGGCATCTACGCCAAGGTGGGCGATGTCATCAAGTTTGCCGGAAACTGCCCCAAGACCAAGGGGGAAATGACCTTCAGCCACAAGAAGCACAGCGAGGATTACGCCAAACAGTATCCCGATCTGTATGGGAACGGCTGCGGCGAGTGCCACCACGACGCCAAGGGTCAGCCGCTCAAGGACCTCAAGGCGGACAGCAAGGTCGACACCTGTATCAGCTGCCACAAGCAGTGCGGCGAGGCGCCCAAAGGCAAGGACGCCCCCAAGCTCGACAAGAAGCAGAAGCTCGCCTACATCGCCGAGGCCTATCACCAGAACTGCCAGAGCTGCCACAAGGAATTCAACAAGAAGTACGCGCCGAAGAAGGCTCCGGTCACCTGCAACGACTGCCACCCCAAAAAGAGCTGAAGCTTTATCCGGCGTAGCCTTTGAAGAACGGGTGGGTATCCCGGCGCGGGTGCCCGCCCGTTTTGTTTATCCGGAGCCCTCGACGACGAGCCCCGACCATCCCCCCTCAGACTCCCGCCACGACGGCTGAAAACCGAGCCGGCCGTAAACCGCAAGCAGCTCCCTTTCCTCTTCGGGACGGATTCCCGAAAGGACGATCGCGCCTTCCGGGCGGCACCGCCGTGCAAGCAGGGGTGCCGTCTCGATCAGCGTGGGAAGCCTCAGGTTGGCCGCAATCAGGCTGAAGGCGCCCTCGATCCCGGCGAGCGGCCCGTCGCTCACGCGGATACGATCTTCCAGTCCGTTCAAGCGCACGTTCGCCTTCGCCTCGGCGAGCGCGCAGGGGTCGAGGTCGATCCCCACCCCGGAGTCCACCCCCAGCCGTACGGCGGCGATCACGAGCACCCCGCTTCCGGTGCCGACATCGAGGACGCGGCTTTGGGGCCCCAAGCGGCGTTTCCCAAGGGTTGCAAGCGCAACGTCGATCCCCCGCAGCGCAAGCCGCGTCGTGGGATGCCTTCCGCCGCCGAAAGCCGCTCCGGGGGCGATCCGGATCCGCGTGGTTCCGGAGGCGGGATTCGTCTCTTTGTCGGGCGGGGCGAGCACGATCCGCGGGCTCACGCGCACCGGTCGGTCGAAGGAGGCCTCGATCCAGGTGATGCCGGATTCCTGGGTGTAGGACAGATCCCCTGCGGCCGCCAGCTCCTTGAGCGCCCGACGCACGGTCTGCCGCCCTTCAGGGCTTTCTAGACCCAAGATTCGCGGAAGATCGGCCGGCGGCAGGCGCCGGGAACCCACGGCATCCAGAATCCGCCTGCGGAGCGATTCAGCGGCTTCGGGCGTCACGGAAGGCGGCCGCCCGGCGCACGAGGGCTTCGGCCCAGGCCGGAGTCCCCAGAGCGTGAAGGTGAGTGTACGTGGCCAGGACATTCCGGTAGATCAGTCCGTCACGATCGCCCACGATGCCCACACCCCGGCGCATGCGAAAGACGAGCATTCTCTCTTCGCCCGCCCAATCGACCGCCCGCGAGTAGTGGAATTCGTGGCCGCGAAGTTCCGTTCCGCACTCGAAAAAGGGATTTTCGCCGACGACCTCAACACACGTATAGCCGTGCCCCTGGGGCCGGCGGCAGATCTCGAAGGAAAGGGGCAACACGCCGGCCATGGCGTGGCGGCCTTTTCCGGTGACGAGTTCGCGGCCGAGGTACATCAGACCGCCGCACTCGGCATAGACCGGAAGCCCCTCCTCCACGAGCCTTTGCAGGCCCAGCCGGGCGCGGACGTTTGCGGAGAGCTCCCCGGCATGGGTCTCGGGGAAACCGCCCCCGATGTAGAGGGCGTGGATGCCCTGCAGGTCGGCCTCCTCGAGGGAAAGGGGGCTTAAGAAAACGAGCTCCGCTCCGGCCGCCTCGAGCGCCTCGAGGTTTTCGGGATAATAGAACTGGAAAGCGGCGTCGCGGAACACCCCGATCCGCACCTCGGCTGTGACGGCACGACCGGCTGCGCCGGGAGGGCCGGGAAAGGAATCTTGCAGGGCTCCACCCCGGGCGGCCGTTTCCCGCACGGCTGCAAGATCGACGTAGCCGGCGACGAAATCGCGGACTTTGGCCAGGGCCAGGGATGCCCAGCCGTGCTCGGCAGTCGGGACGAGCCCCATGTGCCGCTCCGGGAAAAGCGGCTCTTCGAAACGCGGCAGTGCGCCAAGGACCGGAAGGCCGCAGAAGTGTTCGATGCTCCGCCGGCAGATCGACTCGTGTCGCGCGCCGGCCACGCGGTTCAGGATGACCCCGGCCAGGCGCAGGCGGGGATCGAAATTGCGGCATCCGGAGACGACGGCGGCGAGCGTACGGGTCGTCTTCGTCGCATCGAGGCAGAGGAGCACCGGGGCTTCCAAGATCTTGGCGAGCTCCGCCGTGCTGGTTGCGCCGTCGAGGTCGATGCCGTCGAAGAGGCCGCGGTTTCCCTCGATGAGGGCGAGGGTGGCGTCTTTGCTGTGTTGGCAAAAGGAGCCGCGGACCGCCTCCGCGGGCAGAAGGAAGGTGTCAAGATTGTAACAGGGCCGGCCAGCCGCAAGGGCAAGCCAGCCCGCATCGATGTAATCGGGCCCCTTCTTGAAGACGGCGATGTCCTCCCCCCGGTCGCGCAGGGCGGCGACGAGTCCCACCGTCAGGATCGTCTTTCCCGCGCCGCCGCGCAGGGCGGCGACCACCACGCGGGGGCGGAGACCCGTTGCGGTCTGCTGCATCAGCGCCGCCGGAGGGGGGAGCGGTGGAAGGGGATCAGGCCTCGTGCTCCGCCGCCGCCTGCTTGCCCGTACCCTTCAGGCCGTACATGGAGGTGCTACCGCTCGACCAGTACTCGAGGGTACCGTCGGCCACCATGTCGTTGATCAGCTTTTTCGCCTCGCGCGGCTTGAGGCCGAGGATGTCGGCGAGGTCGTTGAAGTAGAATTTGGATTTGGTCTTGAGTTTCTTGGTGAGCTCTTCGACGATCTTGGCCTTTGCTTCCGCGTAATCCATCGTCCGGGTTCCTTACGATCGCTGGCGCGGGGGGGCGCCTGACGGTCGCCCCCCCGCGGGTTGGATGCCGTTAGAACTTGAACTGCGTCGTCTGCCGCCAGGTGTAGTAGGCCGGATCGCGGAAATCGTCGATCAGGTGATGCGTGAACGGCAGCTCGCATTTCTCGAAGAAACGCTCCCAGCCGATCCGCTCCGCCCACTCGCCCAGACGCTCGTATTTTCTCGCGTTGGCGGCGTAGACCTCGACGATCTTCTTGATCACCGCCGTAGTCTGCGGCCACCGCGGCGGCTCGTTGGGGATGAAGGCCACGACGACCTTGGAAAACTTCGGCGGGCTGATGCGGTTGGAGACCTTGCCGCCGGCCATGATGACGATGCCGTCGCCTTCCTTGTCGGCCAGCGGCAGGGCCGGACACATCGTGTAGCAGTTGCCGCAGAACATGCAACGGTCGTAATTGATGGCGACGCTGTTCACCTTCTGGCCGCCGACTTCGACCTTGGCCGGCTTGATCGCGGCGGTCGGGCAGGCGGCGATGGCGAGCGGAATTTCGCACATCTTGTCCAGGTACTCGTGATCGATCATCGGCGGCTTACGGTGGTAGCCGAGGATGGCGATGTCCGAGCAGTGCACCGCGCCGCACATGTTGAGGCAGCAGGCGAGCGAAACCCGCAGCTTGGCCGGCAGCCGGTTGTTTTTGAAGTCCTCGAAGAGAACGTCCATCGTCGCCTTGACCGGCCCGGAAGCGTCGGTCGCCGGCGTATGGCAGTGAATCCAGCCCTGGGTGTGGACGATGTTGGTGATCCCCGCCCCGGTCCCCCCGACGGGGAATTTGTAGCTGCCGGCCTTGAATTTGCGGCTCTCGAGATCCTTGATGAGCGGTTCGACCTTCTTTTCGTCGTCCACCATGAACTCGATGTTGTTGCGGGTCGTCCAGCGGACGTATCCCCCGCAGTGCTTGTCGGCGATTTCGCAGATCTCGCGGATCATCAGCGTGGACATGATCCGCGCCCCGCCGACGCGCACGGTGTAGACCTTATCGCCCGACTCGGCCACATGGTAAAAGACGCCCGGCTTCACATATTCGTGGTAGAGCCACTTGCCCTTGTTCTTGGCGATGACCGGCGGGTAGAACTCGTCGTATTTGCGCGGGCCGATGTCGGTGATGCGGTCCTTCATCGGCTCTTTGGGATCGTATCCGGATGAAATAAACGCCATGGCTCGCCCCCTTTATCGCAGATGGTGTTTGCGGAACTCGTTGATGTCGCGCGTCCAGCCGCCCTGGACTTCCTCTTCTTTCCAGAAGATGTAGGGGTTGGAGCGCGGCTCCTTCACATGCCGCGGATCGGGCTGGATGCCGGTCACCTCGAGCAGCTTCTGGAAGCCCTGGCGCTTGATCAGCTCGCCCAGCCGCTCCCGGTTCTTGCCCTCTTCCATCCACCAGTCCCAGATCTTCTCGATGATCTCCTTGATCTCGTCATAGGGCGGCTCGACCTTGATGAAGGGCACAAGCAGCGAGCCCATCTGGGCGCCGTCCAGGATCGGGGCCTTGGCGCCGACGAGGATGGAGAGCCCGCGGTCGTCGCCGATCCGCAGCGCGCGGGGCATGACGTTCAGGCAGTGCATGCAGCGGTTGCACTCCTTGTTGTCGATCATCAGTTTCTTGCCTTCCATCCACATGCACTGGGTGGGGCAGAGGCGGATCACTTCCTTCTGGATGTCGAACTTGCCCCAGTCCCGGCCGCTGTGCTCGCCGGCGTTCGGCTTGAGCTCGCCGCCGATGTAGGCCTGGACCGCTTCCTGGTCGATCTTGATGTCGTCGCGCCAGGTGCCGATGAAGGAGAAGTCGGCGCGGGCGATGGAGGCCACACAGCAGTTCGGGCAGCCGTCGAACTTGAACTTCATCTTGTAAGGAAAGGCCGGGCGGTGCAGCTCGTCCTGGTAGTCCATGGTGAGCTGGTAGCAGAGGTCCTGGGTGTCGTAGCAGGCCCACTCGCAGCGCGCCTGGCCGATGCAGTCCGAGGGCGTGCGCAGGTTGGAGCCCGAGCCGCCGAGATCCTGGTTCAGCTTGTGGGTGAGCTCATAGAAGATCTCTTCGAGCTGCGGGGTCGTGGTTCCGAGGAAGATGATGTCGCCGGTCGAACCGTGCATGTTGGTGATGCCGCTGCCGCGGAAATCCCAAAGATCGCAGAGTTGACGGAGGTACTCGGTCTTGTAGAACTTGCCGCCGGGCTGGTTCACCCGCATGGTGTGGAAGTGGGCGACGCCGGGGAATTTTTCCGGTTGGTCGCAATAACGGCCGATGACGCCGCCGCCGTAGCCGAAGACCCCCACGATCCCGCCGTGTTTCCAATGCGTGCAGCCGTCCTTGTAAGTGAGCTCCAGCAAGCCCAAAATGTCGTCGACGACCTCGACCGGGATCTGGTACTCGATCTTGGATGCCGTCTTGGCACGATGCTCCGCCAACTCTTTGAGGTCCGAAACGAAGCTCGGCCACGGACCGCTTTCGAGCTGGTCCAGCAGGGGAGTTGGATGTTTTGCCATTCTCTCTACCTCCGTGTCAGGTTGATGAGTACGCCGTCGGAACCATCGGAAACAGCCGGAGACCCTCTAAAAATCTTCACCTCCTCTCGATTCGGAATCCATGCCGTCACGGGTTTCGCTTGTTGTCTTGATGGAGAAGGGGATCGGAAAAAAACCAGAGTGCAGCTATAGAATCAAAAGCCGCGGCTTGTCAATAAAAAAGCCGCCCTTAACTCCTTGTGCCGCCTTATAAATAGGGGGCTTCTAGGGGGCTTCGCGACCTACCGCGGGTTGGGGTCCGTCAGAGCGCAGATCCGCCATCTTGGGGTGCTTTTCACACCTGCCGGGCGGCACGGCAAAGCGCCGCCGCGTGGGCGGAAAGCCCCGCCTCCAGAAGACGGCGCTCCGGGCTTCCGGAGAGGTAGCGCCGGGCGACGATATCGCCGCAGAGATCCCGAAGATCTTCCTCCGTGCAAGAGGCGAGGAACACAGCGAAGGCCTCGGCCAACGGAAAACCTTCCGCTTTCACGGCAAGCGCTTGAAGCACGCCCTCGCGGGTGGCGAAGACCGCCTCCGGCGGGGCGAGCGCGAAGTCGCCGATCCCGTCCAGCCGGTCGAGCCTTGTGTGGAGCGAGAGAGCGAGAAAAAAGACGAGCAGCCGCGGCAACATTTCCTCGAGCCCCGCCCTTGCCGCCGCCCCGGCGAAGAGCGGACGGTAGTCGCGCACGGTGATCAGCCGCATCTCGACCCTCTCAGCGCCGGGGTGAACCACGAAATCGCCCGCCGCATGATGCCACAGGGCGATCTCCTCGAAGCTCTCCAGGTTGAGATACAGCGTCAGGATGCGCGCCGCCTCGCGGTAGATCGCCCCCACCGCCTGCGGCTCGAGTTCGATAAGCTTTCCCCCTTCATCCCAAAGCACGGGCCGGGTCTCCCCGCCGGGGGCCATCCGGTGCAGGTGAAACTCCCCGAACCCGGAAAACCACTCCCCCACCCAGAGCGAACAGGGCGGCGCCGAAGGCGGCTCGATCGCAAAGCGGCCGCAGACTGCGGGCAAAAAGGGAAGGCCGGTTTGCGCGTGCAGTCGCGCGAGGATTTCCGTCTCGCGCGCAAGCATCCGCCGGGCCTCGTCGGAGAAGGCGACATTCGCCACCCATTCCTTTGCGCTCCCCCCCCCGCAGGTCACCAGGCGCGCCGGGTGGTAAAAGGCGCCGTGTCGGGACAGAAAAATGCGGATCTCCTCCAGGGGAACCTCGGCGGCCGCGGCGCGGCGGTGCAGAAAGGCAAGGAGGGCGGCCCCCTCTCCCCGGCAGAAGGTCTCCAGGGCGCGGAAATAGTCGCCGACGGTCGCGGTCTCCGCTTCGGCCGCACCGTCGGCGGCCGGGCTGCGCTTCCGGGGAAGCGGCTTTGTCCAGAGGGGATGTTCCGGCGTAACCGGGAACGTCTCCGTCTCCAGGAAGAAACAAATTTCCGGCCGGTTCACTCCGTCTCTTTCCGGGAGGCCTGCAGGCGGGCGCGGTGTTCTTCGATTTCGCGGCGGATCGGCTCGGCCACCTCGTAACCGTGGGCGATCGCCTGGTCGCAGTGCTGGACGGCGAGCGCGGCTTCGCCCTTTTCGAGGTAGGCGATCGCGAGGTTGTTGTGCGCGGGGGCGAATTCGGGAGCGAGGACGAGCGCCTTGCGGCTGGCCTCGATCGCCTCGTCGATCCTGCCCTTCATCAGGTAAGCCGCCCCCAAGTTGGCGAAGGCCTGGATGTAGCGGAAATTGAAAAACGTGGCGCGCTCGAGGTTGCGGATGGCTTCATCGACGTTGCCGCGCTGCAGCTCGACGAAACCGATGTTGCCGTAGCCTTCCGAAAACCCGGGTCTTACCTGGATCGCCCGGCGGTTCCAGGACAGGCAGCCGTCGAGATCGCCCCGGCTGAGGCAGATCCCGCCCATGAGGACATAGGCCTCGGCGAGATTGGGGCTGCACTCGATCGCCTCGAGCAGCTCGCGCTCGGCGTCCTCCAGCCGTCGCTGACCGAGATAGCCCACGGCAAGATTGTAATGGGCGTTGCCGCATTCGGGGTTCTTGTCCACGGCCTGTTTCTGCTGGGCGATGTACTCTTCGACGCTTTTCGGCTTTTCCATAGTCGACGGGAATCCTTAAGATCGGGGATGACCGCGAAAATCCAATTTGAGCTTAGCGGGGATCGGCAGCCGTGTCCAGGCCGGAATCCCGCGCGGGTTTGGGCTTGACTTCGGCCCGTCTTTTCCCTACTCGGTCGCGGAGAAAGAAACGCCTTGCACCCATCCCGAAAGGAGGCGGCCATGCAACCCGGTTGTTATACCGCCCTGATCACCCCGTACCGGGGCGATGCGGTCGACGAGGAGGGACTCCGGCGGCTGGTCGAGTTTCAGATCGCCTGCGGCATCACCGGCATTCTCGCCGTGGGAACCACGGGAGAAAGCCCCGTCCTCACCTGGGAGGAGCACAACCGCGTCACCGAGATCGTCGCCCGGGCGTGCGCCAACCGCTGCCTGTGCATCGCCGGCACCGGGAGCAACAGCACCCGCGAAACGATCGAGGGCACGCGCCATGCGGCGCAGGTGGGCGCGCGGGCCGTGCTGCTGGTCGACCCCTATTACAACGGCCCGAGCTCGCTTGAGATCCGCCGCGAGTACCTCTACCCCGTGGCCCGCGAGTTCCCCGAAATCGACATCATCCCCTATGTCATCCCTGGCCGCACCGGAACTCAGCTCTTTCCCGAGGACCTCGCGCTCGCCCACCAGGCCTTCCCCAACATCCGCGCGGTGAAGGAGGCGACCGGAGATCTGAACAACATGCGCCGCACGCGGGAGCTTTGCGGGTCGGATTTTCTCATCCTCTCGGGCGACGACCCCTTGACGGTGGCGATGATGGAAGATCCGCGGATCGGCGCCGCGGGGGTGATCTCGGTGGCCTCGAACGTCGCTCCGAAGGCTGTGGGGGAAATGGTCGGGCACCTGCTCGCCGGCCGCGGCGCCGAGGCGCGGGCGCTCGCCGTCAAACTCGAACCGCTCTTCCAGCTCGTCACCGTGAAGACGACCGAGCGCACCCCCTTCGGGGAGGTCGTCTGCCGCGCGCGCAACCCGCTCGCCGTCAAGACCCTAATGGCCCTTCTCGGCATGCCCGCGGGCGGCTGTCGGCCGCCGCTCGGCAAGATGACCGCCCAGGGGCTCGAGCGCGTGCTCGCGGCCGCCCGCCAGCTGCTCGCCAACGCCCCCGAGATCCTCGCGCCCATCGCCGATTTCTTCGGGGTCGACCCCGCCGAGCGGCTGGAAAACCCGGTTTACCGGAAAGGGCTTTGTTACGAAAACTACTGAGCGGGCGGTCGAAAGAGGACGTCCTTCAGCCAGCGCAGCCCGAAGTGCAGGAGCGCCACCTCGTCCGTCTTCAGCCGCTCCATCTCCTCCGCCGCGACGGGATAGCGGCGCAGGAAGGAGCTTTCGAAGACGAAACGGCGGAAGCGGTCGAGGTCGTAGCTCGCGAGGAAAAACAGCTCCTTCGCTTTTTCGGTCCAGTGCAAGGCTCCCGGAAAGGAGCGCTTGCGCAGGATGAGTTCGGCCCAGGGGGCGTTCACCCGGTCGTGCTCGTCGACCCCCTGGTCGTTTCGCCATTCGAGCACCGTCCATTCCCGATCTTCGGCCAGCCCCCGGCAGTGCGCCTCGTGCACGAGAAAATAAAACGCATCCCCGTCGGGATCGCCCTTCCAGGCCAGCATCGCCGTGCCGACGGGGTAGTAGCGGCAGGAGGCCGGGCGGTCGTCGTACACCAGGCAGCCTTCGGGGCGCACGAAGGGGCACGCCGGTTCCCCCGCCCCCTCCTCCTGCAGCCCGCGCAACGTCACCACCGGGATGTCGGTCTTCTCGAGCAGTTGCGGCTCGGTGTAAAGGGCGAGGAACTCGCTCGAAGTGAGGCCCAGGCGCCTTTTGAGCCGCAGGATGTCGAATGGCGTGAGGATGATGTGGATCCCTCGGCAGCAGTGCGTAAAACAGGGCAGATCTTTGCCGCAGCGGAAACGGAAGCGGCTGTCGGGGTTGAGCCGACGGGGCTCGATGATGCTTGCGGTGGGAGGCTTCATGACGGTCCTTCGGAAAGGGGGATGATCCGTTTTCCCGGGCGGAGCCCCCGGCGGGCTTCCCGGCCCCTCCTCTTATCCCTTGCGCCCTTTCTGCGTCAACGGAAGTTTTTCGACTTGATCCTCGAGCGAATTTCGCGCTAAAGCGGGCTCACGATCCGCTCATCCGGCCCGCGGCGCAGGCGCATTCCCCGCTCTTTCCCGCAGCCGGTGCTCGAGGAGGAGGTCATGGCGCTCAGCATCCGCAAAACGGCATCGCCCAAGCCCAAGGTCGACGAATCCCGCCTCGGATTCGGTATCCATTTCACCGACCACATGTTCAACATGGATTACTCGCCCGAGCGCGGCTGGCACCACCCGCGCATCGAACCCTACGGGCCCATCGTCCTCGACCCGGCGACCATGGTTCTGCACTACGGACAGGCTGTCTTCGAAGGGCTCAAGGCCTATCGCACGGCGGCGGGGACCATTCAGCTCTTTCGGCCGCAGGAGAATTTCCGGCGGCTCAACCGCTCCAACGACATTCTGTGCATCCCACGGATCGACGAAGCCTTCGTGCTCGAGGCGCTCAAGGAGCTTCTGCGCCTGGAGCGGGACTGGGTGCCGCACGCGCCGGAGACCTCGCTCTACATCCGGCCGACGATCATCGCCACCGACCCCTTTCTCGGCGTGCGCTCCTCCCACACCTATCGCTTTTTCATCATCCTCTCTCCCGTGGGCGCCTACTACGCCGAGGGCTTCAACCCGGTGAAGATCCTGGTCGAGAAGGAACACGTCCGCGCCGTCCCCGGCGGAACCGGAGAGGCCAAGACGCCGGGAAATTACGCCGCCAGCCTGCTCGCCGGCCACAAAGCCCACCAGGCCGGCTTCACCCAGGTGCTTTGGCTGGACGGGCTGGAGCGGCGCTGGATCGAGGAAGTGGGATCGATGAACATCTTCTTCGTTCTCGACGACGAGGTGGTCACCCCGGCGCTCCAGGGAAGCATCCTGCCCGGCATCACCCGAGACTCCGTACTGCAGCTCGGCCGCCGCTGGGGGCTCAAGATGGTGGAACGCCGCATCGCGATCGAGGAGATCCTCGCCGCGGCCGACAGCGGAAGGTTGCGCGAGGCGTTCGGATCGGGGACCGCGGCGGTGATCTCCCCCGTCGGCCGGATCGCCTACGGCGAGCGTGCGATCACCGTGGGTGACGGCGGCGTGGGACAGCTCGCCCGCCGTTTCTACCAGGCGATCACCGACATCCAATACGGCCGGGCCGAAGGACCGCCGGGCTGGGTGGTGCCGATCGACTGACCCCGAGGGAGAGGAGCAGGATGACGCAGGCGGACGAACCGGCCCACCTCGCGGAATTCACGGCCAAGATGGCCAGAGGGGGCCTCGCCCCCTTCGTGATCGAAACCTTCGCGCGCCTTTACCGCCGCCTGGTCGGGGGGGAAACCGGGCTCATCCGCGATGCGGACATCCTGCCCGTGGAGCCCGGCGAATTCCCCGACGCCTCCTCTCTGGCCGAATTCGCCCCCGTCGGCCGGGAGGCGCTCTCCCGCGCGGTGCAGATCGTGCTGAACGGAGGGCTGGGGACCTCGATGGGGCTGAAAGGCCCCAAGTCGCTTCTGCCGGTGCGGCCGGGGCTCACCTTTCTGGCGATCGTGCTCGAGCGTGCGCGGGCCGACGGAAGCCGGCTGGCGCTGATGAACAGCTTCAACACCGAGGCGGAAACGGCCGTCGCCTTATCCCGCCTCGCCCCCGAGCCGAGGCCGCTCTGCTTCCTGCAGCATCGTTTTCCCAAGGTGTTGCAGGCCGACCTGCGGCCCGCGGTCTGGCCGGCCGATCCCGAGCTCGAGTGGAACCCCCCGGGCCACGGCGATGTCTACGCCGCGCTCTTCGCCTCGGGCACGCTTGATCGGCTGCTCGACGAAGGGATCCGCTACGCCCTCATCCGCAATGTGGACAACCTGGGCGCGGGGATGAATCCGGAGATTCTGGGCTACTTCGCCGCCCGCCACCTGCCGTTTCTCATGGAGGTCGCCGAAAAGACGCCGGCCGACGTGAAGGGCGGGCATCTCGCCCGGCGGCGGAACGACGGCCGGCTGATCCTGCGCGAGGCGGCGCAATGCCCGAAAGAGGAGCTTTCCGCTTTCCAGGATATCCGGCGTTACCGCTTTTTCAATACCAACAACGTCTGGATCCGACTCGATGTCCTGCGGGAGGCCATCCGCCGGGAAGGCGGAATCGACCTGCCGATGATCGTCAATCCCAAGACCCTCGATCCCCGCGACGAGACAAGCCCACCCGTCTACCAAATCGAGACCGCGATGGGGGCGGCGATTTCGCTTTTCGAGGGGGCGGCCGTCGTCCGCGTGGCGCGCTCGCGTTTTCTTCCTGTGAAAACCTGCAACGACCTTCTGGCCGTGGCCTCGGATTGTTTCGTGTACTTCCGCGAACGGGGCTTCGTCCTGAACCCCGAGCGCGCGGCCTCGGGCCGTGACGAGGTCATCCGCATCCGCCTTGATCCGCGCTACTACGGAAAGTACGAGCGGTTCGCGGAGCGCTTCGGCGAGGGGGCGCCCTCGCTGATCGAGTGCGACGCGCTCTCGGTCGAAGGGGATGTGCGTTTCGAAGCCGGGGTGCGGATCCGGGGAACGGTCACCGTCCGGAACCGCGCCCCCCGGCAGGCCGTGATTCCCGCCGGAAGCCTCCTCGAAGGCGAACTCGAATTGTAGACCCGCGGTTTTCCGCCGTCACTCGCGGCGGCGCGTCTGGTAGCGGATCACCACCTTCTCCGGCGAGCCCGGCGCAAGCTTGAGCGAGGCGGGCTGAATCGAAAGCGGCGCCTCCAGCACCCCGGCTTCGCGCAGCCGCTCGAGGGGCACCTTCTCGGTGTAAATCGTGTGCATCGTCTCCAAAATCCGCCGGCTGCCCACCACCTCGACCCGCGGCGGATCGACGGACGCCTCGGCGAGAATCACATTCTCCGGCAGGCGGCCCGTCCAGTCCACCTGCACCGGAAATTCCCTCCGCACCGTGAGGTCCATCTCCACGAGGATGCTCTGCGGGGAGACGTCTTTCACCTTCAAGCCCGGCGGCAGACTCACGTTTCCGGCGGTGATGGGGATGGTGTTTTCCCCGGCGCTGGAGGCGCTCAAATCCACCCGCACCCGCACCTGGTCCGGGCGTGTGGATTTGACGAGCGTCCCGGAGCCGGAGAGGGTGACGCGCACGGCGTTGACCGAAGCCTGAACGATCTCCAGCCCCGGGTTGCGGTTTTGGTACTCGACGGGAACATCGAAGGAGACGAGCGTCTCCAGGCCGCGCGAGATGCTGTACCAGAAGCCGGTGATGAAGAGGAGCGAGACCAACGCAGCGGTGGTGACCTCGATGCGCTCGCGACGGGCTTCCGGGCCGTGGGCCTCGGAGACGCCGAAATGATCCTCCAGCCGTGCGATCAGGTTCTCGGCATCGGGGATGCGCTGCAGTTTCGGCCCTTGGGCGAGGCTGACCTCGCCGCGTTCCTCGGATACCACGATCACCACGGCGTCGCTCGCCTCCGTCAACCCTAATGCGGCGCGGTGCCGGGTCCCGTAATGCGAGGGCAAATCTTCGCGGCGGGAGAGCGGCAAAATGGCGCTCACGCGCGAGACGCGCTCACCTTCGACCAGAGCGGCGCCGTCGTGGACGGGGTTTCCGGGGTAGAAAATGCTGAGGATCATTTCGCGTGAGATCTCGCCGCTCCAGGCGATCCCTCCCTGAAGCAGTTCGCGGATGTCCTCTTCCCCCGGAATGACGATCAGCGCCCCGTGCCGGCGGCGGGCGAGCTCGAAGACGCTCTCGGCCAGGATCTCCACCGGAGCGACCCGGCTCTTCGGGGGAACGCCCCAGAAGATCGACTTGAGGTTGCGGGCCTGGAGGACATTGCGGATCTCGTTGCGGAAAACGACGACGATGATCAGCGCGGCGACCGCCACGATGCCCTGGATCACCCAGCTCGTCACGATCAGCCCGATATAAGCCGCGATCTGCTGGAAGAACCAGAGCATCGTGAGTCCGATCAGGACTCGGAAGACGTAGGTGCCCCGGAAGAGCACGTAGAAACGAAAAAGGATGTAACTGTTCAGCCCGATGTCGACCAGGTCCTGCCAGCGGAGCGTTCCGAGCAAGGAGATCGTCTCGACCATCGGTCTTTCAGTCCGTGACGCTGAAACGCAGGGTCTTCAGGACGCGGCCGGAGGCGTCCTGGATCTCGACCCGCCAAGGGCCGCGGTCGGCCTCGCGGAGCTGGATGCTGCTGAACGTGCTCCAACGAGGGGCTTTCACCGAAAGCCGGATGCGGGAACTCGGGCGGTCGCGGAAAAACCACTGGTGAAAGACGAAGGTGTCCTCCGCGACGGCGTCGAAGGTCGTGAAACAGTAGATCTTGGCCGTGGAAACCGAGAAGGCGACCGCACTGTTTGCGGGAACGCCGTCGCGGATTTCTTCGCAGACAACCCCCTGGACCAGACTGAGGCGGGTCGAGCCGGGCGCCGTGGCCGGCCGCGACGTCTGGCCGGAGGCTGAGGTGGCGATTAGCCCGGCAGCCCAGAGAAGCAACAAGACCCACCCCGGGACGCGTCGACCCACGGAACCTCCTTTTCGCCTTCGTTCTCCAGAGCCTCCCGGCCCGCAGGCTCTTCTCCATGGAGCTTAGCGTCCTTTGCTTTTTTTGCAAGCTTTTAAACATGTCTTTCTCTCCGGCTTTGTCGCCCGGACGATCTGGGGTATACTTCGTTTCAGCGATTCTCGAATTCCACCGGTGAGCCGATGCAGCATCGCGCCGACCTGATCCAAGAGCCGCCCCCCGGGAAGCACCGGGTGCATTTCTGCGGAGACGTGATCCGTTTCCGTCTGCGCGTCCCGCCCGGCCTGAGGGGTTCCGCCTGGCTGCGCACCAACCTCGGCCACGCCGCGATCGCCCGTAGCGAAATCGTGCGCCGTGTGCACCTGCGGCAGACGCCGCTCGGCCGCGACTGGTTCGACATCCCCATGCACCCGCTGGAGGAAAACGGCTTCGCGGTGGATGTCGCCCTCTGCGAGCCGGGCCATTTCGAGGCCAAGTGTTTCTTTCTGGAGGAGGGCGCCGCCGGCCCCGTCTGGCCGCCGGGCCCGAACGCGGTGCTGAACGTGGACGCCGCCGATTCCTGCGCGGCGAACATCATCTACAACGCTTTCGTCCGCCAATTCGGGCCCAACAAAAGCGTCCGTCGGGTGCCGCCGCCCGAGGAGGAAGCCTGCATTCAGCGGCTCGACGCCCTGCACTTCACCGTCATCCCGCCTTCGGGGACGTTCCGGGACCTGATCGCCGAGCTGGACTTCATTCTGGGGGTCCTCGGCTGCCGGATCGTTCTCCTGCTGCCGATCCACCCCACGCCGACGACCTACGGACGCATGGGCCGCTTCG
>CAZQUP010000003.1:50190-50796 GCA_964596545.1 uncultured Desulfatibacillum sp.
CTCGCCGTCTTCGATCCCCGCGCCACGCCGACCGAACAGTTCATCGAGCTCGTGGACGCCGTACATCGACGCAACGGGAGGCTGTTTCTCGACATCGCCATCAACCACACCGGCTGGGCCGCGAATTTGCACAACGAGCACCCCGAATGGCTCTGCCGCACCGAGGAGGGCCGCATCGAGGTCCCCGGGGCCTGGGGGGTGCAGTGGGAGGACTTGACCAAGCTCGACTACCGCCACCCCGAGCTGTGGCGTTTCATGGCCGGCGTCTTCCTCACCTGGTGCCGCCGCGGCGTGGACGGCTTCCGCTGCGACGCTGGGTACATGATCCCCCACGAGGCCTGGCGCTACATCGTCGCCCGGGTGCGCGAGGAGTTTCCGGACGCGATCTTTTTGCTCGAAGGCCTGGGGGGCAAGATCTCCGTCACCCGCAGTCTTCTCGACACCGCCAACCTCAACTGGGCCTACTCGGAGCTGTTTCAGAATTACGACCGCAGCCAAATCGAACACTACCTCCCCGAGGCGATCGAGATCGCCTCGCGGGAGGGGCTGCTCGTCCATTTCGCCGAGACGCACGACAACCCCCGGCTCGCCGCCACCTCCCCCCGT